>JBNJDX010000060.1:0-12623 GCA_051745285.1 Spirochaetota bacterium | reverse complement strand
ATGGAGAGAAGCCAGAGTTTTATCGATGCAGCCAGTTTGGAGTGGTATACCCATCCGTTTGAAAAGCGTGTCGAAATCTCTGAAATCTGTTATACTTCCAGTAGCAGATGGCTGCAAACAGCAGCGCGAAAACTTGGAGTACACCATGATGAAAGACATTTCTCTACAACTACCCGACGGAAGAACATTCACCGTCCCCTACGGCATAAAAGCCTCGACGGCCATAAGTAAACACACTGACATTTCTCTTACACCCACTAGCTATCAGCAAAACCCGATCGTTGGGGTGCTGGCGAATAACGAGCTGCTCAGTCTGAATGCTCCGATGGAGACGAATGCTGTGTTGAAACCGGTCAGACTGTTTAGTGAATATGGGAAGCGCATGTACCGCCACACTCTCTGTTTTGTACTCGCCATGGCCTCTACAAGAGTGTTTCCCAAACGGAGACTGGTCATCGGCCATTCACTCGGTGATGGCTATTTTTTTCAGTACGAGGATCAGCTTCCCCTCAGTGAAGAGGATACAAAGAAGCTGGAAGAGAAAATGCAGGAGATCGCCCGAGCGGATCTTCCAATACGAAATCTTATGTTTTCCTATGAGGATGCCCTGCAGTTTTTCGAAAAGAAGGGGGTTACGGATACCGCTCTTCTGCTCTCCTATCAAAATGACCCTAAGATACCGATTTTTGAATGTGATGGTTTTATTGATCTGGCTTACGAGCCGCTGGTACCACGTACTTCACTCGTTGAAGTCTTTGAAGTAAAGGCCTATGGGGGCAACGGAATGCTGCTGCGATATCCCCGTCAGCAGGACTTAACCAAACTAGGCGATTTCAAGGACAATCCCGTGCTCTTCTCGGTATACCGGGAACACAAGCAATGGGGTTCCATCGTCTCTGTAGACTGCGTGGGAAAACTCAACCGCCTTTGTGACGCGCGCAAGATAGACGAATTCATACAGATAACCGAAGCATTCCAGGACAAGAAAATCTCCAAGATTGCTGACGATATTGCCAAGCGAAAAGGATCAGTTCACGCGGTCATGATTGCCGGGCCATCATCTTCGGGAAAAACCACATTTACAAAAAAACTCGGCATCCAGCTGAAAGTACTCGGCTTCCAGCCGGTTGAGATCTCACTGGACAACTACTACAACCACCCGTCCTTAGCTCCGAAGGATGAGTTTGGTCTCCCAGATCTTGAAGCTCTCCAGGCCTTGGACATCGAAAAGATTAATTCCGATCTCCTTGCTCTGTTCAAGGGAGAGAAAATCGAACTCATTGCCTATGACTTTATCACTAAGAAACGGCTGCAGACGGGAAACTATCTTCAACTCAATGAAAACAGTATCATCCTTATGGAAGGGATCCACGGACTCAATCCGGAACTTACAGCTCATATCCCCAAAGCACAGAAATACCGTATCTATATATCAGCATTGACACAGCTTAACCTTGATGACCACAACCGTATATCTACTACCGACAACCGAATCATCCGCCGTATTGTCAGAGATCATCAGTTCCGCGGTATGTCTGCTAAGCAGACCTTAGAGATGTGGCCGTCAGTTCATCGCGGTGAAAAGACAAACATATTCCCCTACCAGAACAACGCTGATGCAGCCTTCAATTCGGCTCTGGACTACGAACTGGCTGCACTGAAAGTATTCGCCCAGCCGCTGTTGAAGTCAGTTAAGCCTTCCGATGCAGTCTATACCGAAGCGCGTCGCTTAATAACGTTCCTGGAACATTTTTATCAGATATCAGCATGCCAAATTCCGAAGTTTTCAATTATCCGTGAATTTATCGGTGATAGCGGATTTACTTACTGATGTTCAATGCCGGCGAGTCGTTGATACTCTTTCCGCGGTATTTCATGAGCACCGAGGCTTTCCGAATGGGGGTTGGTGATCTGAAAGTCAATCAGTCGGCACGTGGGATCATCGCACACATCGCGGTGCAGGTGCCACAGCGCCAGTTTAGAGGTGTTTGAGACCCGGGAGAACATGGACTCACCACAGAAACACCTTGTTGTGCGAACTCCGTAGAGCCCACCGACAAGATCCGTGCCGTGCCAAACCTCATATGAGTGAGCGTATCCAAGCCGGAACAGCCGGATATATGCTCTCACCATCTCCTCAGTGAGCCACGTGCCCTCCTGACCGGGACGCTCCGTATCCTGACAGGCAGTAATTACTGCCTCAAAGGCCGTGTCCCTGGTCACCTGATAGGGATGGCGCCGCAAGAATCTACGCATTGAACGCGAGATGTGCAGCTCGCCGGGCAGCAGAACGCACCGCCAGGGTGGATTCCACCAGAGAATTGGATGCTCCTCGTCATACCAGGGGAACACTCCCTGCTCATAGGCAGAAAGCAAAACACCCGGAGACAAGTTCCCGCCGACGAGCACAATCCCGTACTCATCCTCCTCCCTCGGAGGAGGAAACGTAATACGGGTATGCTCATCTAAATAGGGCAGCTCACTGGCATACAGGAGAGGGTTTGACATCAGGCTTCATAGACAGAGTGATAAAACACAAGCTCATAGGACTGAGGATCAGCGGCAGCTTTTTCTGCCGATACCGTTTTCTTCGAACCATCGACGCTCGTCACATCGACTGTAACCTGACCTCCCTGACGTAAGTCGCCAAACAGAATGCCGTCTACAAAGTAGTCTTTCAGTCTATCCTGAACGATCCGGGCAATGTTCCTCGCCCCGAACTCAGCAGAGTACCCAAGAGCGGCAAACCACTCGCGCGCAGCCGGCGTGACCTCAATGGAGACACGCTTTTTCTTCAGCTGCTCGCCGAAGTCTACAATTTCCTTATCCACAATCGAAAGAATCTGCTGATGAGCAAGTCTCTTAAACGTAACGATCTTATCGAGTCTGTTACGGAACTCAGGCGAAAATATTCGCTCAAGAGCCCCTGTTACCGCCGAACGCTCCACGGTGTTGTCAACAAAACCGATCATGCGCTTACCGAGATCACGGGCCCCGGCGTTACTTGTCATGATGATAATCACGTTTCTAAAATCAGCCTTGCGCCCGAGATTGTCAGTCAGGGTTGCATAATCAAGAATCTGCAGCAGCACATTATAGATATCGACATGAGCCTTCTCAATTTCGTCTAGCAGCAGCACTGCATGGGGTTGTCGGCGGATGGCATCGGTTAGCATGCCCCCCTCATCAAAACCCACATAACCGGGGGGAGACCCAACAAGCCGGCTTACAGTGTGTTTCTCCTGGTACTCACTCATGTCGAAGCGGATAAGGGGAACACTCATAGCCTCAGAGAGCTGCAGACATAACTCAGTCTTTCCAACCCCTGTCGGTCCTACAAACAGAAACGAAGCAACAGGCTTCTGCTCCCGGGCGAATCCAGCGCGGGAGCGTTTGATTGCGCCGACAACGGTCTCAACTGCCTCATTCTGGCCAAAGATTTTCCCTTTCAGGTCGGGTTCCAGCGTTCGCAGCCGGTCAATCTCGGAGCGACCGACACTGGCAGCAGGAACACGGGCAATACCGGCCACAATCTTTTCGATGAAGCGGGCATTAATCTGCTTCCGGGGAGGATCTCCGGCCGTGTAACGAGAAGCATCTCTGTGCTTGTTCCCTGTTGAGGCTGCCTTGCTCGTATCATCATTCCCAGCCTCGGGATCCTCTATGCCATGTCTCAGCCTCACGTTGCTGTCAAGGTAAATAATGGAGCTGTTTTTACTGCCCGCCGGACGGAGCTTGGCACTTTGCACCTGATCATGTTGATCATCGCCGTGCTGCTCTTTTGCGCTGTACATCTTCGCAGCGGAGGCTCTCGTACCAGCCATCCGCAGCTGCATAGCCGCACCGGCCTCATCAATGACATCAATAGCTTTATCAGGCAGAGCTCGATCGTTAATATACTTCTGGGACAGATCAACCGCCGATTTCAAGGCCGTGTCGGTGTAGTGCACATGGTGATAGTTCTCAAATCGTTCACGAAGCCCTCGCAGAATCTTCAGCGTCTCCTGCCTGTTCGTCTCCGGAATCTCTATTTTCTGAAATCTCCGGGAGAGCGCCCCATCACGGCTGAATATTTTTTTAAACTCATCCTCTGTCGTAGAGCCGATACAACGGATCGTTCCGTCGGCTAAGGCCGGTTTTAGCAAATTGGCCCCGTCAACCGATCCCCCGGAAACCGACCCGGCTCCAATGATCGTATGGATCTCATCAATAAAGAGAATGGCCTTCTTCTCAGTAAGCTCGGCTAAAATAGCTTTCAACCGCTCTTCAAAATCGCCCCGGTACTTTGTGCCGGCGAGCAGACTTCCCATATCAAGCTCGAAGACCTCTACCCCCTGCAGACGCTGGGGAACTGTCCCTTCCACCACTCGAGTGGCAATACCGGCAGCCATGGCCGTCTTCCCCACACCGGGCTCGCCAACAAGCACGGGATTGTTCTTGACCCGCCTGCACAACACCTGAAGGGTTCGATCGAGAATCTTCCCCCGTCCGATTAACGGATCAAGGCGATCCTCAGCAGCCGCCTTCGTCAGATTCCGCGTGTACAGCGCAAGAGCAGAATCATCGGCAAATTCATCATCATCCTGATCCTCCTCACTCTGACCGGAGGAAGAAGCACCCTTTGATTCCCGCTCTTTCCGCTCCTTTGCAATCCGTTCACGGTAGGAGGGAAGCCGATGACTGATAACCTCAGTCAGGTTGTAACGCGTCAGCCCGTTTTTGACGAGGTAGTAGTTACCGTATGTCTCGGGCTCATCAAAGATTGCTACCAGCAAATCAGAAAGCTCTAGAATTTCTTTCTGCGATGACTCCGTATGGATCACGGCCTGTTCGATGATATCCTGAAACCCAAGAGTCTGTTCGGGTTCACGATCAGAGTTTGCCGCCAGTACCGGAATGCGTTTGGAAAAATAGTCCTCAAGGTTCTCCTTGAGAAGATCCAGATCCACCCCACTCTCTTTCAGGACAAACCGTGTCTCGGCGTAAAACAGCATAGCATAGAGCATATGCTCCGGCGTAATATATTCGTGTTTATGTTCACGGGCAGTCAGGTACGCAGTCCCGAGTGCCTCTTGTACAACTTCTGAAACTCTCATGATCTCCTCCTGTCGCACACCAAAGAGTGCTGACAGTCTCTATATGCTATCCTATGCCTCTTCTAAGAGGCACTTAAGCGGATAGTTTCTCTCGAAAGCCATATGCATTACCGTATCAGCTTTCGTTTTGGCGATATCCTTAATAAATGTACCGGCTACTCCCCGGCCTTTGCTGTGGACCTCCATCATAATACTGGCAGCCTGTGAAGGACTCTGATGAAACACCCTCTGCAGTACCAGCACCACAAACTCCATGGAAGTATAGTCGTCATTGAGCAGTACTACGTGATACAGAGGCGGCTCTTCAAGCTGTGTACGAACATCCGCATCCGGGCTCTGAATGTTGTAAGGTACTCTCTTCTCAGACATATGCTCCTTTCCTGTCTTCTTGTGTTCGACCGACCTAACACCGGCCAGTCCTCCGCGTATCTACATTATAACAGAATGACCGATATTCTGCACCACTTGAAAAGAAGTAGAAGCACAATTCTCTGTATGACACGTGCCAAGACTAGTTTGTGAGGTCTCCTGCTATTTCCCGTAGATGTGAATCATCTCGTCAAAGAGCTCTTTGGCACTCCCCACGCACTTACCGCAGACAGTTCCAAGTCCTGTTTCCTCTTGAAGCTGCTCAAAGGTCAAAGTGACATCCTGCTTTACCAGCTCTTCAATCTGCTGGTCGGTTACCTCTTTGCACTCACAGATAACCTTAGCAACTTCCTTCTTAAACGGATTCTCACGCCCCTGACGTTCAAGGTAGTCGTCAATTGCCGCCCTGAGCGCTTTATCTCCCAGCACAGAGCAATGAAACTTATGTTCCGGGAGTCCACCCAACGCATCGGTAATCATCGAGGGTGTCAGATGGTACGCTTCATTAAGAGTCATGCCGACTGCCATCTCAGACATCATCGATGTACTCGCGATAGCACTTGCGCACCCGTATGTTTTCCATTTGCAGTCAGTGATCACATCATTATCATCCACACGGATAACGACCAGCATCTGATCGCCACAGGACATTGAACCAACGAGACCCTTTCCGTCCTCTTTATAATCCGGATCATTCAGAATATTTTTGGGATTCATGAAATGATCCTTCACTGTATCAGTGTATACCCACTGTTCAAAAAAGCTATTACTCATAATGTCGACATCTCCCTGATCTTCCTGATAATCGGCGGAAGTTTCTCAAGCACGTAGTCTACATCCTCTTCGGTGTTGTAGGCTCCCAGACTGAATCGAATAGAGCCGTGGGCCCGTTCTGCTCCAGCCCCAATCTCTATTAGCACATACGAAGGCTCCAGCGAGCCGGTGGCACAAGCCGATCCGGTAGAGACTGCAATACCCTCCATGTCGAGATACAGCAGGATTGTCTCCCCTTCAGCTCCAGGAAAGGAGATGTTTAAGGTTCCAGGCAACACCTCCGTTGGATGGCCGTTCACGCTGATGTTGTCAATCCGCTCAAGCAGTCCGTCGCGAAGGCGATTACGAAGAGCCCATACCCGGGCATTCTCCTCTTCCAGACGCCCGGAGGCCAGCTCTGCTGCCCGCCCAAGGGCAATGATCCCCGTATTGTTATACGTTCCTGCCCGTCTTCCGGCCTCCTGATGACCTCCGTGAATGAGCGGGCAGAACCTGATCCCCTTTTTGATAAAAAGAGCACCGATGCCTTTCGGCGCATAAAGCTTGTGCCCGGAAAGGCTGAGAAAATCGACGTTCAGTGCCTTTACATCGATCGGAATCTTACCGACAGCCTGGACTGCATCGGTATGGAAATAGGCTCCGCAGCTGTGGGCTATTTCAGCTGCTTTTCCCACATCGAGAATTGTGCCAATCTCGTTATTCGCCATCATAACTGAAACGATGGCGACATCGTCCCCCATGGCTTGCTCAAGCTCATCCGTCTTGACTTTACCATACTGATCCACCCCCACCATCGTTACGGGAGTGCCCTTCTCTCGTAACGTCTGGACAGTTTCGTAGATACTTGGGTGTTCGATCTTCGTCGTTACAATCCGGTTTCTTCCGGTTCCTTCAAACATATCCGAATACACCAGGTTGAGAACAGAGTTGTTTGACTCAGAACCTCCCCCGGTGAATATTACTTCATCAGCCTCAGCACCGATGAGCTTTGCAACTTTAGCGCGCGACTGAGCGACGGCCTCGTGGGCAAGACGACCAGGCCCGTGCATGCTTGAAGCATTCCCGTAAATATCGAGTGTTTCGAGAATAATCTCTTTCACCTCGGGTGCAACGGGAGTTGTTGCATTGTTATCCATATATACTAGCTTTTGATTCATACTCTCTTTTATTCCTACGTGCACATCCTGCATCGGGGTCATAGTGGCCTCCATCTGCATTTATATTGTTCACTAATTCCATGCACAACAGAAGCCCTTCGGTGATACTAACATACTGAGAGGTTTCCCTCGCGTCAAGCATAACTCGTGTGCCTGTCGCCGGAGCAGATTACCTCTATGTTTAAAGATGGTATGAATCGTCTTCGTCCGCATCTCCGCTGTGTGTATAACGGATCCGGCGGTGGGGCGCAAACCGAAGATGGCGTGAAGAAGCCCACTGGACATACCCGCATTCAGGTGGAAGGTAGGAAGAAAACATTGCCCGGAAACGGGTTATCCGCCTGCATCGGACCTGCTCGACTAACCGCCGGGAGTATACCCGGCACCTCTTCGTCTGGGGGTCATAGAACTCACACCAGGAGTCGAGATCGTAGACGACCTCGTTACCCCGGATCGTTTTCTCGTGGCAGCAGACGCCACAGCGCCTGCAGCGATCCTCCCAGCTCGTAGAAGCCTCTTTCCTGACGAGATATACAGGTGCCAAAATGATCGAAAGCACACGTGTTTTGCAGTTCTTTCGCTCAGGCATCCTGCCTGGTTTCCCGCTCTTGTCGTGCAAGCTGAGCAAACTGCTCGCCCGCTGCTTCATCCATCACCGGATGTATATGAATGGGAGTGACAACAATCTGCTTCCGTCCAAGCAGCTCCATATCAGAATGTTTTTTCGGCACGAAGGCAGGCTGGTCGGAATCACCGACGCCGGCGAGAATATAATAGGTCTCTTCAGGACTGACCTGAATCGGTTCTATAGAATCACCGTATTCCCGATGTTCAGGATAGGCAACGTCCCAACTGCCGTCAGTGCCGGCCGGTACGTTGATATTAATCAGGATATTACTGCTCCAGTTAGCGACAAACAACTCAAGGTGTTCGGCGGTGAATGCTGCAGCCTCTGCAAACGGGAAAGACTGCTTTGGACCACCTGCCGATACGGCAATCGAGGGTATTCCATGCAGGGCTGCTTCGCGGGCCGCCCCGACTGTCCCGGAATAGATAATATCCGTACCCATATTGAAGCCTTTGTTAATCCCCGAAATCACAAGATCAGGTTTAACCTTCAAAGCTCCCTTCAGGCCGTAGAAAATACAATCAGCCGGGGTGCCGCTGCAGCTGTAGGTCCTCCGGCGTATCTTTCGGAATTTAATCGGGTGACGAAGGGACAGAGCATGAGAAAACGCGCTGCGTTCTGAATCGGGCGCAGAAATCCACACCTCGTATCCTTTTGCTTCCAGCTGCTCAGCCATAGCCGTAAGGCCGTCGCTGAAAATCCCGTCGTCATTGGTTAAGAGTATTTGCATGTCGTGTGTTAAAGCACAACAGCCTTGCCGCGGGGTTCGTAGGTGATTACCTCAGGGTGAAAGCCGAATATGTGCTCGTATTCCTCCAGTCGTTCATGGTAACCGGCCATTGCCTTGGGTGAGATCAGCGTAAGCGTACTGCCCCCGAAACCGGGGCCAACAAGGTTTGATCCATAGCAGCCCGGGAGTTCCAAAGCTCGCTTCGTGAGCCAATCGATCTCAGGGCAGGAGACTTCGAATTTATCACGAAGACCGCGTTGAGACCGGTTCATGCACCTACCATACGCGATGGGGTCCTTTTGTTCAAGGGCGCGTGAGGCCTCTTTCACTCGCAGACTCTCTTCAAGAACATAGAGACTAAACCGCTTCTGTTCTTCAGGAAGCTGCGCAGCAGCAGTAGCTGCATCACTTAGGGATATATCCCGCATGACCACACTTGAAAGCTTATCCTTGAGATAGGCAAGCCCCTCCTGTGTTTTCTCTTCCCGGTAGACAATATCCTCGCGCACGGAAAAAGAGGGTACGTTGCTCTCGGTGATCACAAAGTGGTTCGGCTCCATATTCAGGGGTATCTGGGTATACTCGAATGAGTGCAGGTCAAACAGCATCACGTTTCCCGCTTTGGCATGCAGCATGGTCATGATATCAACCAGTCTTGATTTTGACTGGAGAAACGACGTTTCGGCGAAGTAGACTGACTGTATCAGCTGATTGTCTTCAATATTAAAGTTGTACATCTCTTTGAGCGCTAAAGCAGCCGAGGTGCAGATCGCTGTGGAAGCACGAAGCCCCATTTTCTGCGGAATATCACAATAGATGGTGATGTTGAGCCCTTTAAACAGGTAATTTCGCCGGTAGGTCTCATAGAGGACTCCCTTGATATAATTGGCCCAACGATCTTCCTTCCGGTACTTTAAGTTGGGTATGGTTGTCCGCTTGCGCTCGCCGAGGTCGGCTGCATAAAAACGCAGAGAGTTATCAGTACGGCGAGATATTGCAATCTCAGTTGTCCGGTCAACAGCGCCGCAGAGCGCATATCCATCGCACAGGTCTGAGTACTCTCCCATCAACGTGATCACACCTGGGACCGAAATGGCAATTTCCGGTCTCTCGCCATACTCCTCAGTATGCAGCTCCTGAATGCTCCTGCCCATACTCAGCACGCTCCTTACCCTCGATTGTATGGTAAATACTGCTTTATTGCAAATAAAAAAGACAGCCCCAAATTGGGCTGCCTTTTTACCTGCATCGTCAGGTAAAGAATCAAACTGTCGCTACCAAGGAGTACCTCAGCTGCTTTTGATCCCGTACTTTCTGTTGAATCGCTCGACGCGTCCCGCAGTATCAACAAGTTTCTGCTTCCCGGTAAAAAACGGATGGCACTGGGAACAGATTTCCACTTGGATATCCTTAGCAGTTGATCGCGTTTCAATTACGTTACCACAGGCGCAGGTAATTGTAGTCATCTCATATTTCGGATGAATACCCTGTTTCATGACAGCCTCCATTACATCTATATGATGTTCCCTGCTTTCTATACAGAGAACCTCCGATCGAAAAAAGAGAGAAACATTCTCCCTTCGAACCTGATTTCTTCAAGATCACACCAGTGAGGGAGTCAGCAGCAGGTTCACTGTACTGACGAGCCTCACAAGACGGTCGATAACTGCAGCAGCACCCACCAGAGAGATTCGTACTCCACGGGTAGCTCTCACAAAGCAGTCAAGCCGTCGGGCTACACCCTACAACCGATCAGTCGGACGTACTGGTGTTCATTGACCTTAAGAACGCCTCATTATTCTTTGTTTTTCGCATTCTGTCAATGAGCAGCTCGGTCATTTCCGTATCTTCGAGATTATTTAACGCATTTCTCAGAATCCACATCTTGCTGATCTCACTCTCAGCTAGCAGCAATTCCTCTCTCCGCGTTCCGGAACGTTTCACGTTAATGGCCGGGAAGAGCCTTCTGTCGGCCATCTTACGATCAAGGATAATTTCATTGTTACCTGTTCCCTTGAATTCCTCGAAAATAACCTCATCCATACGAGAACCCGTCTCAATAAGAGCTGTGGCAACAACCGTCAAGCTTCCGCCGCCCTCAATATTTCTTGCAGCACCGAAGAACCTCTTAGGTTTATGAAGTGCGTTCGAATCGACACCGCCGGAAAGTATTTTACCGGAGGTCGGTACAGTCTGGTTGTAGGCACGGGCTAGCCGGGTAATTGAGTCAAGCAGGATAACTACATCCCGTTTGTGTTCAACAAGACGTTTCGCTTTCTCAATAACCATCTCAGCAACAGAAACGTGGCGAGTTGCCTGCTCATCAAAGGTAGAGGCAATCACCTCTCCATTGACGCTGCGCTGCATGTCGGTAACCTCTTCAGGGCGCTCATCAATGAGGAGTACAATCAGTTCAACTTCAGGATGGTTTTCGGTAATCGCATTGGCAATTTTCTGCAGCAATACGGTTTTTCCAGTCCTCGGGGGGGAAACAATCAGCCCACGCTGTCCCTTACCGATCGGGCTGAACAAATTGATGATTCTGGTTGAAACATCACCGTTTTTGGTCTCCAAGTTCAGTCGCTCATCGGGATACAACGGCGTCAGACTGTCAAAATTTACCCGCATCTGCGCTGCCCCGGGATCGTCGTGGTTGACTGTTTCCACTCGCAGCATGGCAAAAAATCGCTCTGCATCTTTCGGTGGGCGAATCTGGCCGTAGACTGTATCACCAGTTTTCAGGTTGAACAGTCGTATCTGGGACGGGGAAATGTAAATATCGTCCTGCCCTGGAAGATAACTATTCTGCGGTGAACGCAGAAACCCGTAGCCGTCAGGCAATATCTCAAGCGACCCATAGGCAACAATGATACCGCCGCCCTTGGTGTGCATTTTCAGAATCTCAACAATGATCTCCTGTTTCTTCATGGTAAGAAGCGGTTCAATAGGGAGACCCTGTTCTTTTCCGATCTCTCGCAGGGCCGGGACAGTGCTGCTGGAAAGCTCATTGATGCTCATCTTCACACCGTGCACATCCTGTTTATTGGGAACATCAAAAAGATCCTGCTGATTCACAGCCGGGTTCTGCCCCCCATCCGTGTTGCTTTTTCGCTTCTGATAGTTGTTCTTATTGCTGCGGTAGTGTTTTTTCCCATTTGTCGATCCGTTCTGGGAAGAATTTCCCTTTTTGGAAGTGTTCTTCTGGGAATTGTCAGCCTTCTGCTGGCGATGTTCATCATCATCCATGCGTTCCTGCTCCTCAGCATCAACCTGCTGTGTTTTTTGGGGCTCTGTAGTGCGTTCATCTGTCTTTCGAGTATCTTCGGATGCCCCGTTCTTCGTGCTCTTATGCGCCGAACTCTTAGATCGACCACTCTTCTTTCTCTGTTCGGGTGCGGTATGTTCTTCTACTTGTCCCGTTTGTGTCTCAGTATCGTCGGATTTGGGCGTTGTTTCACTGCCCAACTCTTCGGAGACCACAGCTCGTGGTTCAAGGTCTTCTGTCTCCTCAGACGCGGGTTCCTGCGCTTCGGGCTCTCGTACCGAAGCGACAAGTTTCCGGCGAGTCTTTTTGCGTGCTATGATCCGTTTCTTTGGTGATTCTTCAACAGAGTCCTCAAAGGACAGCTGGGAGTACTCCTCACCTAGAGCCTCCAACCCACTTTCTGGCTGGTTTGCGGTAGAATCGGGTGCTGGTGCAGAGCCCTGACGGTCCCCCGCCGCATATTCACCCTCATAATCTTGTGGCATGACGATTGGTTCTCCAAATGTTAACTGCTTTTACGCTGTTTTATGGTGTATGCTTGTAAGGTTACTTGCTTGTTGAATTATCCAAGACTTCAAATCTGTACAATGCTTTCAGAAAGTGT
>JBNJDX010000059.1:0-12687 GCA_051745285.1 Spirochaetota bacterium | reverse complement strand
TATAGTGATGTTGTACTCATGTTGATTTTTGGAGTTGTAGGTTTTTTTCTGAAACAGTTTGACATCAAGCCGGCCCCGATTGTCCTAGGCCTTATACTTGGACCCATGTTTGAGTCGAATATGAGAAGTGCACTGGAAATATCCAGGATCGGAGTTTGGACGTTCTTTGATAGTACGATTTGTATAGTGCTCGTGATCCTCATACTCTTTGCAATGTTTTATCCGGTTATCCGGAAGCTGGTCTGGAAGAAAAAAGCACAGAAAGCCGACTCCTCCAAAGAAGATACAAAAAGGTAACCCCATGTTTATGGAAGCAAAAGGAATAGCTGCCTGAGACTGATAGCATGATAAGTCCTTTTGCTTCCTTTTTTATGCACAGTTTCCGAGCAGTTATGTAACCCTTTTTTTCAAAAACATGTGTTATGCCCCGTTTTGCCAGTGTTGATGAGTAGTTCCCCATTAATCAGCTTATATGCGGTTGGTCTCCGTAAACTCATTTCCCTTTTTCTTGACAAGGGGGTATAACCGTAATAATCTGTAATCACAGATACGAGATCACAGATATGATATACAACTAGGCGGTAGCAATGGGTGAAATTGATTTTCAGAAAGCGCTTTCAACCTCCCAAGTGTGTGATTTACTAGCCACCAGAGAGGGGAGCGCATGGGTGTATGCCGGCGGCACTGATTTGCTCGTACGGATTAAGAACGGTGTTCTTACTTCGGGGACCGTGGTCGATATCAGTGGTATCTCCGAACTAGATTATATAACCGTGAATGAGGGGCAGTACATCAGAATTGGTGCTATGGCCCGCCTGTCGAACATAGAAAAGCATCCTATCGTTGCAAAGTATTTTATTGCTCTTTGTGAAGCGATTGGCGTTATCGGTTCTGTTCAGATCCGGAACCTTGCTACCCTTGCAGGAAATATCTGCAACGCATCCCCTGCTGCTGATACGGCTCCCCCGCTTGTTGCCTATGGGGCATCAGTTAACATTATCGGGCCTTCAGGGACAAGAAGGCTCCCGGTAGAAGAGTTTCTCACCGGGCCGGGTAAGACAGCTTTAAACGTCGGGGAGATGGTTGAGAGCATTGATTTACCCCTCAGCCGTGGAGTGCTTGGCGCCTCTTTTAAGCGCTTCGGACGCCGGAAAGCTGTTGAACTTGCGACTGTATCTTCAGCAGCAGTGATCACCGAGGACCGGAGCGTGTACTTATGTGCAGGAGCTGTGGCTGAACGACCAGTACGACTTAAGAAAACAGAGCAAATCCTCACCGAGGTTATACAACGGGAAGGTTTTAAACCGGTTGACAAAAACCTTTTTACGACTGTTCGCGATGAGACACGTCCGATTACTGATGTGAGAGCCACAGAGATCTATAGGCGTTCATTAGCTGAAACGCTAACCCGACGCGCGTTTAACACGGCGGTAGAAAGAGCACTAGAAGCTGGAGATAGGAGTGGCAGTGATGAGTGAGGCTAAACAGGACATAACTATCAAGGTGAACGGAGAGTTCAAGACGCTTCAAGTTGAAGCCGACGAGATGCTAGTGGATACCTTGCGAGAGCGCTTGCAGCTTACCGGAACAAAGGTGAATTGTCGACAAGGAGAGTGCGGAGCATGTACGGTGATTATGGACGGAGAAGCGGTAACCTCCTGCCTCATCCTGGCTGCCAGAGCGGACGGAAGTGAAATTACCACCATTGAGGGTCTCTCAAAAAATGGTGAGCTTGATGAAGTACAGCAGGCTTTCATCGACCGGGACGGTGCTCAGTGTGGTTTTTGCACGCCCGGTATGATCATGTCGGCTAAGGCTCTATTGATGAAAAATCCCGATCCCACAAGAGATGAGATAAAAACGGCTTTGGCTGGAAACTTGTGTCGGTGTACAGGATACGCCCCCATAAAGAACTCGGTTGACAGAGCTGTAGAGTTGCTAAAAGAGCATACAACCACAGCAAAGGAGCTTGAAAAATGACCAAAATTGTCGATCTGAGTGTACCTCTTGAGAATGAGGCGAGTGAACCGTTTCCTCCCAAGATTACTTACAAGGGGCATGAGGATGGCGCCAAACGACTCGGAAAACTAGCCGGTGTTGACCCCGGGGAGTTTCCTGACGGTATGGGGCTTGCCACTGACCGAATTGAGTTGACCACTCATTCCGGGACGCATATCGATGCACCATGGCACTATGGACCAACGTCTGGAGATAAGCGATCGAGGACTGTGGATGAAGTGCCTCTGGAATGGTGCGTCGGCCCGGGGGTTCGGCTGGATTTTACGTGGAAAGAACATGGTACAGAGATCAGTGTTGAGGATTTGGTAGCAGCCTTGGAGAAGATTTCGTATGAAATCCAACCGAATGATATCATTCTTATCCAGACAGGCGCAGATAAATACTGGGGAACAGACAAATATCTGCCTTCGCAATGCGGGCTCTCAGCGAAGGGAACTGATTGGCTGCTAGATAAGGGAGTTCGATGTATAGGAATTGATGCCTGGGGGCTGGACCGGCCTGTAAAAGATATGGCCCGGGCCCACAAGGATGGGCAGAAGGATGCCCTGTGGCCATCCCACTTTCACGGAAGAAACCGGGAGTATCTACAGATTGAGAAACTGGCGAATTTGGATTTATTGCCGGTTACAGGTTTTACTGTCTCGGCCTTGCCAGTTAAGATCAAGGGTGCCTCGGCAGCCTGGTGCAGAGCAGTTGCCCTGCTTGAAGTGTAAAGAGTGTAGTAATTAGTTTGAGGAGAAGCATATGTCACAGGAGTCAATGTGGAAAAATGAGAACTACTGGGTAAGCCCTTTTAATTATATCCCTGAAGTCCGGGAGCAATTGAAATATCTGCCGAAACGTGTGCAGTTTCATGATGTAACGATGCGTGACGGGGAGCAGTCTCCCGGGGTTGTGTTCAGGAAAGAGGATAAGGTAAAAATTGCAGGTTACCTTGATGAAGTAGGAGTTGACAGGATTGAGGTTGCCCTTCCTGCTGTATCCGAAGAGGATGTTCAGGCAGTAAAGGACGTTGTCAAAATGCGTCCAAGGGCAAAGGTCTTTGTGCTCAGCAGGGTCACCCAGAAAGACATTGATTTGGCTGTCGACTGCGGTGTGGACGGTGTCATTTTAGAAATGCCGGCAGGAACACCCAGGTTAACCTACCAGTTTGCCAATTGGGACCAGGATCAAGTCATAGAGAAGACCCTCTCTGCTCTGGATTACGCAAAGGAAAAAGGCCTTGAGGTTGTCCTGTTCCCTATGGATGTGACTCGATCTGAGCCCGTTTTTTTTGAGCGTTATCTGCAGGCTATTGCCGACCACCGCAACCAGCCTGATGCAATCGGTATAGTTGATACAACCGGGTGCCTAATACCCCAGGCTGCCTATTACATGACCAGACGGGTTATAGATGTAGTCGGATGTCGTGCCGAGATTCACACCCATAATGATTTTGAACTGGGGATCTCCACACCGATTGCCGCTGTTGCAGCCGGTGCAGAAGTAGTTCACTGCAGCGTTGCTGGACTCGGGGAGAGAACTGGAAATACTACTCTTGAGGTAGTTTCCGTTGCTCTTAAGAGTCTTCTCGGAGTAGAGCTCTCAATCGATTTCTCAAAGCTGAATGAGCTAGCCCATGCAGTCATGAAGCTTGCAGGACTAGAAATCTGTCCAACAAAGTCCATGACCGGAAGCCGGACATACACTCGTGAATCGGGTATGGGTATCAATCTGATCAAAGAGCAGCCGCTGGCAATGTTCGCTGTCAATCCGGCATTTCTTGGTCGTGAAGCCTCATTCGTGATCGGTAAGAAGTCGGGTGAGCTCTCCATTGATATGAAGCTGGCAGAACTTGGTATGGAGAAGCTTGAAGGTGACCATAAAAAGGAAGTTCTTAAGCGTGTTAAGAACTTGGGAATCAATAAGAAGCAGCTTGTAACTGATGAGGAATTCAAACAGATCGTTAAGGAAGTGACGGGTAAATAGCCCGCGGCGTTATTGCCGAATGTAGAGAGAAAAGCAGGATGCTATGAGAAGTGACAGTGTGAACAGCGAAGCAGTTCGGGAAAATTATCAACGGGTGACCGGTATGCTCAATTATGTTGGGGACCGAAGTTTTCACCATGTGCTCCACGGTGCTTTTGTTCGACTAGCGTGTGCCAGGGCGAAGATTAAGCAGATCGACACCTCAAAGGCTTACCTCCCTGGTGTGGAGCATATATTTACCGCCGAGGATATCAAAGGCAAGATGCCGATGTTCGGGGCCCTGAGGTTTGATAAGCCCCTGTTGGCCGGAAAAGAGACAAAATACTGCGGTGAACCTGTAGCAGTTGTTTTTGCAGATACGGAAAAAACAGCTCGTGAGGCAGTGAAGAAAGTTCGTGTCGAATATGAAGAGCTGAAACCGATTCTGGAAATTGAGCAGTCATTGGCAGAAGGGGCTCCTCTAGTCATTGATCCGGCTGTACGAGACGATCAGTGGAAAGACACCAATATTATGAACCAGCTGGATTTAGCGTGGGGAGATGTTGAGGAGGCAAAAAGGCAGTGTGCCCAAATCGTATCACACACCTACACAGCCCCCTTTATTCATCATTTTGCTTTGGAGACCTACGTATCTGTAGCTTCTCCACAAGCTGAGGGTGTTTCGATTGTCACGGGAATTCAGCATCCCTTTCAGCTGAGAAGAATTATTGCAGCAATGCTGGGTATATCGCAGAACCTGGTACATGTGCAGGCAATAGAGCAGGGAGGTGCCTTCGGGGGACGAGGTTATCCGAAAGTAGAACCAGTAGCCGCCTATTTTGCCTATCACCTCCAGAGGACCATTAAGATTTCACTGAATGCTGAAGAAGGCTTCATGGAGGCCCAGCGTGAGTCTGCCCTGATCAAGTGTGAGAATGGATTTGATCAGGACGGCCGGATGCTTTTTCATGATATTGAGATTACCCTTGGTGTCGGTGCCTATACCGATGTGACCCCGAAGGTGGTAAACAAAGCCGGATTGCTGGCAACCGGCCCGTACAAAATACCAAACTGCCGGATTACTGCGAAAGGGGTCTACACGCATACCCCGCCAACCACCGCCTTCCGGGGGTTCGGAGCGACCCATGTAGGGTTTGCTCTCGAGTCTCAGCTCAATGAGGCCGCCGATCTTTTGAAGATTGATCCTATCGACATTCGCATGGTGAACCTGCCAAACAAAGGTGAAGTGATTGTTCCCGGTGATACTCCTGCAGATGGTGAGTGGAAGTCAGCCCTGGAAAAACTTCGCGGGTTGATGGAGTGGGACGCTGAGCCCGGGCCTTCCCGTGAAGGTCGTGTTCGAGGAAAGGGGGTTTCCATTGGAATCAAGAACTCCGTTCCAGCGACAAGCTCCTTTGCCAGAATACGGCTTAACGGAGACGGAAGTGCAATTGCCTATTTCGGGACAACTGAACTTGGACAGGGCTCGTCGAATACCATGGCGAGAATTGTTGCCAGAGAACTCAACATTCCCCTGGAGAAGGTCAGTGTGGTCTTCGGCAATACCGAACAGGTACCGTTTGATACTCTGACAGCCTCCAGCCGCTCCACTGTAACGATCGGGAGTGCTCTATTGGACGCCGCACAACAGATCAAGAAGCGTCTGGTTGAAATTGCTGCTGAGCAGTTGGAAGTTGCCCCGGAGCGCATTGAGTATGCAGACGGCGGTCTTGCGGTGGGAAAGAAGTTCTATTCCTACCCGGAGGTTATAGGCTGGAAATTTGGACCGGGTCTGGGTGAGATTGAATACCAGGGAGCCTTTATCGGTAAAAAGGATGCTTCTCACCCGCTAGGCGGGCCGACCCCGTTTTATGAGATAGTGATGACGGGTGCTGAGGTGGAAGTCGATCGTGAAACAGGTGAAGTGGAAATAGAAAAACTGATTACCGTCAGTGATGTCGGTACACTGATTAACCCAATGAGGGCTCGCGGTGTTGATGAGGGCGGCGTTGTCATGGGTCTTGGTGCAGCAGTGATGGAGCACTTGGCGTACGCTGAAAATGGTAATATACGAAACCCAAGTTCACTCGATTACCGGATACCCACGATTTTTGATGTTCCTGAGCAGATGCGCAGCGAGTTTCAAGAGAACGGAGATGGACCCGGACCTTTTGGGTCGAAAGGGCTGGGAGAAGGCGGCATTCTTGGGATCGCGCCGGCTCTCGGTGAGGCAATTTTTCAGAGTGCTCACGTCAGGCTTCGATCGATTCCCTTTACCGCGGAATCAGTGTGGCGGGCTTTGCACGAAAAGGAGGTTGAAGAACTAGAGAGAAGATAGGAAGAACGTTGTTTTCAGGTAGCATATCATACAACTTCGTTGTTCCCCGAAAACAGACAACCAACAAAGGAGGAGATTGTATATGGTTGACAAATCGTTGCAACGAGAAGAAGAACTAAAAATGTTAGAAGAGGCGATGAGCAGTAAGGGCTTTGACAAGTTTAAGAAGTATGTGGCCCTTATGGGACCGGCCTGGCTGGCAATTGCTCTGAATATTGGAGGGGCTACGGTTACAGCCTCCGTTGTTCTGGCCTCGAAGGTGGGATACAAGTTCCTATGGGCGATCATCCCTGAGGTATTCATCATTTGGATCGTCTGTGTTCTGTTTGTGAGGTTTTCGATTATCACGGGAGAAGGTCCGGTCAGCGCAGCCCGGAGATACATGGGAGAAGCAGCTGCCTGGATCACCGGTATTTCGGTGTTTATCGTTAACCTGGTGTTCCATGCCGTGCAGTATTACCTGGTTGGTCTGACCGTTGGTACCATCTTTGGTATTGATCAGCGTATTGCAGCCCTGGTGGGGTTGGCCTTCGTTTTGCTTATTGTGCTTAACCCCGGTAAAGGACGAAACTACATCAGGATTATAGAGAAAACTCTACGGGTACTCATCTGGGCCCTGCTCATCTCCTTTGTAGTAGTTCTTTTTATGGTAGAGATTGACTGGGGTGCATTCTTCAAGGGTCTATTCCTTATCAGTGGACCGGCAAATTCCGATGAAACAATTACTCTCATCGGTCTGCTTGGTGCTGCTATTGCTATTAACGTACCTGTCATGGCCGCCTATGGGGCTTCTCAACGTTCCTGGGGACCAAAGCACCGTGGCATGAGCATTTTTGAGCTTACATATACCAACATCATACTGATGCTTGTCCAGTTCGTCGTTATCATGGCAGTTACATCAACATTGTTTGTTGAAGGTGTTGTCGCCACTTCATCGATCCAGGCAGCCAAGGCGCTGGCTCCATTCGCAGGCGAGGCTTCTACAATACTCTTTTCCCTTGGTCTGCTTGCCGCGGTATTTACCACTATGGTTTCACAGGTATTCATCTCCGGCTATATTGTAACCGATACCCTGAAATGGGAAGTTGAACCCAAGTCAACGAAGTTTAAGCTCTCCATGCTGCTGGTGACTATCTTTGGTGTTACTGCTCCATTGTTCGGTTGGAATGCCTTCAATGCTGTAGTATACGGAAGTGCCTTCAATATGACCTTTGCACCATTGCTGGTTATCTTCTGGATGTACATGTCAAACAAGAAGGACATACTGGGACAGTACAAGATCAAACCGTTGTTTAATGTTGGGATTGTGATTGCAACGATACTTATCCTTGTGTCCACATTCCATTTCTGGTTCAGTCTCTGATAGTATGACCTTTTTTACCTAGCAGATACACTTGATGGGCAGGATGTTGTAAAACCTCCTGCCCATCGTTATGATGGGAGCATATGTTGGAACTTTCAGAGCTGACCTTAGTCCACTGGGCGCTTCTTGTAAGCGGTTCGATCATCATCGGCATATCCCGTACAGGGATACGCGGATCCTCATTTCTGGCGATTCCACTGTTTGCTTTTCTGTTTGGGGGGAAGGTTTCAGTCGGAATTGTACTCATTGCTATGATGACAGGGGATCTGGTTGCCATCCGTTACTATGCTGATAAAATTCAGTGGCCGATCATCTGGAGACTGTTACCCTGGATTGCTGCCGGGCTTGTAGCCGGAGTGTTTATTGGTGATGCGATAGAAGGTGGTGTATACAATAAAATACTGGCAGGCGCTGTCATGGTAACGGTGGTGCTCCTGGTCTGGAACGAGCTCCGCCGTGGAGAAATCCGGATTAAAAACAACTTACCGGTCAAAGGGACATTGGGAATGATCGGAGGGTTTACCTCCATGATCGGAAATGCTGCCGGGCCGATTATGAACTTGTACTTTATCGCTATGGGGCTGAAGAAGGAGCACTTCATCGGGACAATCGCCTGGATGTTCTTTTTTGTTAACATCGCCAAAGTGCCTGTCCATATATTTGTCTGGGAAACTCTGACTCCTGCTTCACTGCTGATTAATGCTGTCATTGCTCCTATTGTCCTGCTGGGTACCTACCTTGGTATTGTCATTGCCAGAAAGCTCCCGGAAAGATCTTTTCGTTGGGTGATCGTTGTGCTCTCTTTTGTTTCTTCCCTGCGATTGTTCTTTCAATAAAAAGACCGGGCAGCTTATGCACTTGCCCGGTCAAAAGGAGAGGATTAGATATCAGTTAGCTATAGTTCCATTCCTGCCTTATAACCTTCTTCGATGGCCTCAAGGGCCTTACGAACCTCCTTGGCATCTCCGATTTCCAGCACTTTGCAAGAAGATCCTTGCAACGCTTTAGCAATTGAATTGTCCGGGGTTATGCCAACGGCAATCACTACTGTGTCTGCAGGTAGAGTTTGTTCGCCTTCTTTCTCGGCAATGCGTACACCAGTATCCAAAATCTCTTCTACTTCGGTGTTTGTGAAGATTGCAGTTCCACTTTCATCAAGATCCTTCAGAAGGAGATATCTAGTATTCGCTTCCTCCTCGCAGGCAATTGAATCCTCTATTTCCACAATAGTTACCTGTTTTTCATGCTGTGCGAGATGGTTAGCAGTTTCAGCACCAATCATGCCCCCGCCGATTACTACAACACGAGCCCCGGTGTCCTTATGCCCGGTGAGGACATCTGTTGCTGAAACGACATGTGCCTTTTTGCTGCCGGGAATATCTAGCTGTTTTTCCCGACTACCAGAGGCTGCAATGACAGCATCAGGCTTCTCCTGATCGACGATGCTTTTGGTCAGCTCCTTTTGCAGGTGAACAATTACGCCAAGTTTCTCCAGTTGTCTTGTCTGCCAGAAGATGAAGCCGGACACGTTGCCTTTGCCGGGAGGCACAGATGCTAGCTGGTACTGTCCTCCAAGATGATCAGCCTTTTCAAACAGTTCGACTGTGTGTCCCCGTTTTGCAGCTACAATTGCGGCCTCCATCCCAGCAATTCCTCCACCGGCTACGAAAACGCGACGTTTATTCTTTGCTGGTTCGAGAACAAGTTCAGTCTCTCTTCCCGTCAGGGGATTGAGCATACATCCTCCACGTTCGCCAGCCGTACGAATCTTCGCCGTGCACCCCTGCATGCAGCCAATACAGTAGATAATATCATCAAAGTCACCAGAAGCTGTTTTGTTTGGCAGTTCAGGGTCGGCAAGTGAAGCGCGTCCCATGGCAACAAAGTCTGCCTTGCCCGATGCAATCAGTGCTTCGGCAGTGAACGGGTCATTTATCCACCCAACAGTGATAACAGGACAAGAGACCACAGATTTTACCTCCAGGGCGTGGTCAGCGATGTGAGCATGCTCCATTCTCGCCGGAGGAACTACCCGGTGCCGACTGCCGTATACACCGGCAGAAATATGAAAGGCATCTACTCCATACTCCTCAAGGAGGGAGCACATCGCCTTTGTCTCCTCAATGGTTCGACCCCCGGGTACAAATTCATCGCCGGAGATTCTAAAAATGACAGGAAAGTTTCTTCCCACCTTCCTCCTGATGTCGATGAGAATTTCACGTGCGAACCGGCTACGGTTGTAGAAGGTTCCTCCATACTCATCAGTTCTCTTGTTGGAGTAGGCAGACATAAACTGTGCTATGAGGTATCCATGAGCACCATGCACCTCGATCCCGTCAAAACCGGCCAGTTTTGCCCGCAAGGCTGTATCGCCGAACTGCCCTACGATCTCTTTAATGTCGGGTATACTCAGCACTTGCGGCATCTGCTTCTTCGCCGGGCAGGGAATGGCCGATGGAGCCACCGGGGTCATGCCCATAATCTGGTCGTTGGACTGACGTCCTGCATGATAGATCTGGGCAAAGACTTTGCTTCCGTGTCGGTGTACTCTGCGAGGCAGTTCTGAGTGCGGTTCAATTTGACCATCCTCCCACAAGCCTGGGATAAAGGCGTATCCTTTTCCCCGGGGAGTTACCGCATAGTCCTGTGTAATGATGAGGCCCCAGCCACCACGTGCTTTCGCCTCATGGTAGGCGATATAATCTTCGGTGGGATAGCCATCCTCCCGGCAGATATTGACAACCATGGCAGGGACGGTAAAGCGGTTGGGGATTTCAACGTTTCCAATTCGTTTTGCTGTAAAAAGGTTGCGAAACATCTTTAATCCTCCTTATATTTGTGATAATATATCACAGATCAAAGATAATTAATTATAAAATGAAATATGGCAGGATTCAACAAAAAACGTGGGATTGTGATTTTCCCTTTTTTATCAGATACTTGTAGGGTGTGCCTAGTATTAAGAGGTAGGAACACTCTAGCAATAAGTTAAAAAAAGTTAGAAAAGAAGGCAGGTGTCTACTACATGGATGCAATTCAAAAAGAACTATCTAAGGTTCTTGAACGTACAATGTACGGACGGTTTATGAATGCCGAGTCACTGGCTCTAGATGCAATTCGGCAGGCTATTATCTCGGGGGCGCTTCCCCCCGGTCATCAGATTGACGAGGAGTTCATAGCTGAGAAGCTTCACGTCAGTCGGATGCCCATCAGACAGGCGTTGGGCATTCTCGACAGTGAAGGTCTGGTAGAAAGGGAATACCGGCGCGGTGTTCGGGTGACAAAGCTCTCCTCAGACGAAATAAAGGAAATATACAGTATCAGAGCAGTTCTTGAGAGATTAGCCATCAGGGAGGCTGTAGCTAAAGTCACTGACAAGCAAATTGGTAAGATTGGTGAATTTTTAGAGAAGCTCAACAAGAGCAGTGTAGGTAACGAGAGTTTTGTAGAATTGAATACACAGTTTCACTCCATGCTGTATGAACCATCAGAGTGGTACAGACTGCTGAGCACCATTGAGACACTTCGAAATCAAGTATCCCGGTATACCGCATTGTCTCATCACTATATCCAGAAACTGCATCTGATACGTGCAGATCATCCCAACATTTTCGAGGCCTATAAGAACCGGGATGCAGACAGCGCAGAACAGCTGATTAATGAACACATCCTAAGAAGTATGGACATACTTCTTGAAACCTTTGAACAGAGCGGTGACGAGGCCAGCTGACAACAGAAGCCTAGCAAAAAATGCTAACATGATAGGTCAAGATGATGGAAGGTTTGAACCGTAACTCGTATGCATACTGGGAGAAAACGAAGGATATAGTTGACCAAGTCATTGATATTATCCTCAATTATCGCCAGAGCGGGCACCCGGGTGGTTCTCGGTCCAAAGTACATGCATTATTGACGCTGATGCTCGGCGGAACCATGAAATGGGATATCCGCAACCCCCACAAACGGTATGCTGATCGGTTTATCCTTGGGGCAGGGCATACCGTGCCTCTTGTCTATGCCACGTTGGCTGTGCTCAATGAAGCCCTCCGCCTTAAGTACCAGGAGACAGGGGATGACAAGTACTCTCCCCATAAACCAGAATGGGCTCTCTCCTGGGAAGACCTTCTGGGGTTCCGGCGCAGAGGGGGACTTTCAGGTCACGCCGAGATGGCCGGGAAGACCTTGTTTTTCAAGGCGAATACAGGACCATCAGGCCACGGGTTCGGCTTCGCTGCCGGAGCTGCACTCGCACTGAAACGAGCCGGTGCCGGAGAGGTCAAAGTCTTTGTTCTGGAGGGGGAAGGAGGACTTACCCCCGGTGAGACCTTTGAAGTGGCCAATTCAGCCTGGGGCATGGCACTGGATAACCTCAATGTGCTTGTTGACTGGAACGATTTCGGCATTGACTCCCATCCGACGAGCAGCAATGTCTACGGAAATCCGCAGCAGTGGCTTGCCTCCCATGGTTGGCAGACCTACCGTGTTGACAACGGCGAGCAATGGGAGGAATTGGACGAAACCTTCTCACAGATGGCTGATGAACCAAACACCGACCGCGTTCCACGCATGGTTATGTTCAAGACCAGAAAGGGAAGGGGGTACGGTAAGTACGATAACTCATCACACGGGGCTCCCCATACGATGGACAGCCGGGAGTTCTGGGCAACGAAAGAGGAATTTGTCTCCAAGTACCAAGTAGACTTTGTGAACAAGGGGGGACAGGCCCCTTCTGACAGCGCCGGGATCCGGGAAGAGTTTCGAGCAAACCTGAAGGTTGTGATGGATGTGCTTGCAGCTGATACCCAGTTGGTGGACTATCTGGCCGGCAGGCTTATCGAGATCGGTGACTCGGTACCTGAAACTATCGATACGGCGGTTGTCGGCACGAATGCCAGGACTCCATACAGCGACAAGCGGCTCTATGATGCCGCTAGCTATCCTGCCGAGCTCTATGTTCCTCCGGGGGAGAAGGCTGCCAACCGGGCAGCCCTTGCTGCATGGGGAGCCTGGGTGAATGCGT
>JBNJDX010000058.1:0-12836 GCA_051745285.1 Spirochaetota bacterium | reverse complement strand
CCAGTGCCAACAGCCCTTTAATATCATCATCAAGCCGACCGGTTCAGCTTGTAATTTACACTGTGACTATTGTTACTACCTTGATACGTATACACACGTGATGGGCGAAGGTGAGCAAACTCAGATTATGGATGATCAGATGCTCGAGCATCTCACCCAGTCCTATATCTCCTCCCAACCCGAAGGAACAAAGGAGGTTGTCTTCTCCTGGCAGGGAGGAGAGCCGACACTGCTGGGTGTTCAGTTCTTTGAGAAGGCACTCAAACTCCAGCAGAAGTATCAGCGTCCCGGCTTGAAGATTTCTAATGCCCTGCAGACAAACGGAACCCTTATAACCGATGACATGGCCAAATTCTTCCATGACAATACCTTTCTCATCGGTATCAGCATAGACGGTACTCAAGCTTTACATGATAGGTATAGGAGGGATCCGAACGGAGCCGGCAGCTTTACGGCAACGATGCAGGGACTGGAAAAACTGCAGCAGCACCAGGTAGCCTATAACACGCTCACGGTGGTACAACACGAAAACGCAAACTATCCGGAGGAAGTCTACTCGTTTTTAACCGGTGCCGGAGTTCGACATATTCAGTTTATTCCCATCGTGGAGGCGAAAGCGGGCAAAGTCAGCAGGCGTTCAGTCAGTCCTCTCCAGTGGGGAGCCTTTCTGCAGCGGGTGTTTGATGCCTGGCTGTCGAAAGACATCGGCTCTGTGTACGTTCAGCATTTTGACCTGCTGCTCGGACGCTACCTGGGTTATCCCTCCAGCCTCTGCGTGCATGCGCAGAGTTGCGGAGAGGCCCTTGCTCTCGAGCATAACGGCCAGCTCTATAGCTGCGACCATTTCGTTGATCCTGAGCATCTGCTGGGTAACATCGCCCAAACACCTTTGGCAGAACTAGTCGACAGTGACGAGCAAAAGCGTTTCGGCACCGCGAAGCATCAAGGCCTGCCGAAATCGTGCCTGCAGTGTGATTTTCTTCAGCTCTGTTTCGGGGGATGTCTGCGCAACCGATTACCCGACAAGGATACCGGCAGTGATCTCAACTATTTATGCGAAGGATACAAGCACTTCTACGCTCATACCAAACCCTACTTTGCTGCCATGGCAAAAGCTATCAAGCATAAACACTACGCAAAGGATTATACTCCGTTTCTCAATCCTGAAGTGTTCAAACATGCCGAACGCAACGCCCCCTGCCCCTGCGGAAGCGGGAAAAAGTTCAAGCACTGCCACGGAAGAATATAGAAACGTCTACCATCTGTATCGTGTTTTGTGTTAGAATTCTCCCATGGTGAATTGCTATCTCATCCAGGTTATGACCGGGAAAGAACAATATTTTATCAAACATGCAAAACGGTCTGCTGAGATACAGCAACTCCTCTGCAAGCTCATTGTACCCCGGAGAGAGATGACCATTCGCAGAAGGGGCAAACATTTTAAACAGATCAAACCGATTTTCCCCGGGTATGTCTTCTGGGAGACCGACGACCCAGTCCCTGAAGTACGCCAGATGCTCCGGCGTCAGCCGGGATTTGTGCGACTGATTAAAGACAGACAAGGCAGCATGCTGCCCTTAACGAATGAAGACCGCATGATTATCTCGAATTTGACCTCAGACGGGGAAATAGCCCGCAGGTCACTCGTCTTCTTCGATGAAAAGAACCGCGTTCGCATACTCAAAGGTCCTCTGAAAGGCAATGAAGGGTATATCACCAAAGTAGATCGAAGGAAACAGCGTGTTACCGTGGAGCTGCAGGTCTACGAAAAACGTTTCAAAATTGCATTTGAGTACGAAGAGGTTGAAAAACGATCAGAGCCTCATAACAAGTCAAACAAGACAAAAAAACGCACCTCCGTGCGTTCATGACAGTAACAGTTTCTGCCGGGCAAAGCGAAGCCTGCTGCAATGCGCAGCAGGCTCCCATGCCCTGCCTACAGGGCTTCGTCGTAGAGCTGGGCTACCTTCTCCCAGTTGATCACATGAAAGAAGTTACTGATATACTCAGCTCTTCGGTTTTGATACTTCAGATAATAGGCGTGCTCCCACACGTCAATACCCAGTATTGGTGTCAGCCCGTCAGTCAGCGGCGAATCCTGATTAGGGGTGCTGTAGACTGACAATGCTCCACTGGAGGTAACAGTCAGCCATGCCCAGCCGCTTCCGAAACGACCGGCAGCTGCAGCACTGAAGCGTTCAACAAAGGCATCGTAGCTGCCAAACTCAGCATCAAGCGCATCGGCGAGTTTCCCGAGTGGTTGGCCGCCGCCGTCAGGTGACATGATTTCCCAAAACAGACTATGGTTGTAATGGCCTCCCCCGCTATTTCTCACAGCGGTTTTTATCCCATCAGGAAGGCTCTCAAGTTTCTTGAGCAGCTTTTCGATCGGCCACTGAGCCTGCTGGGTACCCTCAAGAGCTTTGTTGAGCTTCGTAGTATAGCCCACATGATGTTTGTCGTGATGGATCTCCATAGTACGCCCATCAATATACGGTTCAAGCGCATCATACGCATACGGTAAATCTGGTGTTTTATAAGCCATAAACTCCTCCTTGAGCTTAGTCTCTATCTAATAACCTATAAATACCTTAGTAAAAAAGAAAGGTTTTTTACTAAATTTTTCCCACCTCCCTGCATCATCTTTCCCAGCCTTCAGTGAGCCGTGTGTAGCTAGCTTGCATGATTGTTCCTGCGCAAGCCGGACAATCAGCACCGCTTGAGGGCCCCTGTTGAGTTTAGCAAGCAGCACAGCACCAGAAAGCCAGAAAAAGTCGGGATTTTTTCTGTGTCGCTCTTGATATGAAAACAGAATAGAGATAGAATCGTAAGTGTTTGGAAAGTGTTTCGAAAATATTTGGAAACACTTGGGGAGTTTCCATGTTCCTGTATGGACTTAATTCACGAGAAGAGCGGATTATTGAGCTTCTACGCAGTGGTGAAAACCTGTCTGTGACGGATCTCAGTACTTCACTTGAGGTCTCTGCTGTCACTGTGCGTGCAGATCTCAAGTCCCTTGAAGAGAAAGGCATGATCATCAGGACCCGCGGAGGGGCAATCCCAGCCTTTCATCCCCAGCTGCTAGAACGTCGAGGCAGCCACACAGCAGAAAAGGAACGCATAGCAAAGGCCGCTGCGGAGATGGTTCATGATGGTGACCAGATTATGATTACAAACGGGACATCTTCTGCTCTAGTCGGACGCCACCTGCTGGGAAAACGAAACATCCAGATCGTCACCAACTCGACACTGCTGCTGCAGTACGCTCGCATCAACCCCAATATTGATTTGACGATGGTTGGCGGCAATTTCCGCCCCTCTGTAGAGGCGGTCGTCGGCTTTCAGGCACACAATGACATTGAGCAGTACCATGTCGCGCTCACCATCACAGGAGCTGACGGGTTTACCGTAGAACACGGGATAACCACCCAGCTGGCAGAAAACGCCGAAATTGTACGCAAAATGTGTTTTCATGCAAAAAAACGGATTCTGGTTGCCGACTCAAGCAAGTATGGGGCCAGAGGTTTTGTAAAAATACTGCCTCTTCAGGCCTTTGACACCATCATCACTGACACGGCTCTTTCAGACGAGGCAACTTCCGAGATAACGGATCTCGGGATCGAAGTATTACGAGTATAAAGGTTTATAAACCAAAGGAGATAATCATGGCAGAGACAATTCTTATGCCCAAACAGGGAAACACTGTTGAATCATGCATTATACTAGAATGGAAAAAAGAAGAAGGACAGGCCATTTCCGAGGGAGAGATCCTCTGTGAAGTGGAAACCGACAAAGCAACCATAGAAGTAGAATCTACGGCAACAGGAACCCTTCTTAAACGCCTGTATGAGGTTGACGATGATGTACCTGTACAGGTACCCATCGCGATCGTAGGAGAACAGGGAGAGGATATCTCCGGTCTGCTTGATGAACTTGGCAGCGGCAGCTCTGCTTCCGGGCCTGCTGAAGAGAAGACACAAGAGCCGCAGCAAAGCTCAGAAAGTCAGCCTGTTGCTGAGAAGCAAACTACCCAGGAGGCTCCCGCCCAGAAGAGCGGCCAAAGTTCCTTTGTATCACCACGAGCAAGAAACACCGCAGCTAAACTCGGTGTGGACCCAACAACGTTAAGCGGGTCAGGAGCTAAGGGACGCGTCATTGAGCAGGACGTACTTGCTGCTGCCCAGAATCAGCAGCCGCTGACCCCGGCTGCCAAAGATCGGCTCAGCTCCGAGGGACTCCAGGCACCAGCTCAGGGAAGCGGTATTGGCGGTCGTGTACGCGCTTCAGATCTGGCTGCCTCTACCGAGGCTCCGGCTCCCCAGGAGATTTCAGAAACCGCATACCGGGATGTTCCGGTCCGCAGTATCCGAAAGATTACTGCTCAGCGCATGCGTGAGTCACTGTCAACAACAGCACAGTTGACACTCCACTCCTCCGCTGACGCCAGAGCCCTGAAAGCCCTCAGAAAACGACTGAAGAACAGCAGAGAAACGCTTGGTCTAAACGGCGTGACAATAAATGATCTGGTACTGTATGCAGTTGCAAGAACCCTGAAGGCACATCCTGAGATCAATTCTCATTTTCTCGGAGATACCATCAGAGAGTTCGGCTACGTCAACCTCGGGTTCGCTGTCGATACACCAAGAGGCCTCATGGTCCCGGTAATCAAACATGCTGACAGGCTGACTCTGCAGGAGATCAGCGTACAGGCTAAAGCACTGAACGAACGCTGCCAGAGTGGTAAAATCGATTCCGAAGACCTGGACGGTGGGACTGCCACTGTTACAAACCTGGGATCTCTCGGCGTTGAAATGTTCACTCCCGTCCTGAATACACCGCAGGCAGCCATCGTGGGGATCTGCTCGATAGAGCCTAAGCCCGTAGAGACATCTGACGGCGTGGAGTTCATACCCCACCTCGGGATTTCGATGACCTGTGACCATCAGGCAATTGATGGGGCGCCGGCGGCAAGGTTCCTCAAGGAACTGACCGATAATATCGCCTCGATCGACCTCCTGCTGGCACTGTAGAAACGGGAGACAAGGAGCATAGCTATGAGTACATATGATGTAATAATTGTAGGAGCCGGTCCGGGAGGCTACCGGGCCGCAGAACAGGCTGGAGCGCTCGGGATGAGCGTTCTCCTGATCGAAAAGGCTGATATGGGCGGTGTGTGCACCAACTGGGGCTGCATCCCGACAAAATCGCTTCTCAACTCGGCAAAGCTGTATGCCCATGCCCGCGACAGCGAGGCCCAGGGGGTTACCAGTAAGGACGTCAAATTCGACCTCCCTACAGCCATGCAGTGGAAGCAGGAGACAGTTGAGACCCTCAGGTCGGGTATCTCCTATCTGATGAAGAAAAACAAGGTGGAAGTCGTCCACGGTGAAGCTGAATTCGTTGAACCTACCACAGTCAAGGTCGGAACAGAACAGTATACCGGCAAACATCTGATTATCGCCACCGGTTCATCCTCCGCGGTTCCGCCTATCAAGGGGGCTGACCGAAAAGAGGTTATGACTAGCCGGGATCTTTTGGCCATCGATCATATTCCAAAAAAACTGGTTGTCATCGGCGGCGGAGTAATTGGGATAGAGTTTTCCTCCCTCTTTAACACCATCGGCAGCGAGGTAACAGTCCTGGAAATGATGGACGAGATACTTCCGATTATGGATAAGGAGTTTGCAAAACTCATGCGCCGTGAATTGAAGGGGATAACCTTTAAGACCGGCTGTAAAGTTGAGGAAATCGGAGATGACGGTGTTGTTTATACCGACTCGAAAGGAAAGAAAGCAACTGTGGCTGCCGATGTCGTCCTACTGAGCGTCGGACGCAGACCTAATACTGAGGGACTTGAACACATCGGTCTCTCTGTAGGTCGCTCTGGCGTCGAAGTTGACCAGTACATGCGGACCAATCTCCCCAACGTGTACGCTGTCGGGGATGTGAACGGCAAGTCACTGCTGGCACACTCAGCCGAACGCATGGGAGAGGTAGCGATAAACCACATTGCCGGGAAACGCGATCAGATGCGTTATGAGGCGATACCATGGGCAGTATACAGCCTGCCCGAAGCCGCTGGCTGCGGACTTACAGCCGAGGAAGCTGAACAGAAAGGAATCAAGGTAAAAACTGCCTCGGTGCAGATGCGCGCCAATGGACGGTTTCTAGCAGAGCACGGCAAACGTGCCGGAGGGCTGTGTAAAGTGGTTGCCGAGGAAGAATCCGGCCGTATTCTCGGTGTCCATCTGCTAGGCGCTGTGAGCAGTGAGCTTATTTACGGAGCAGCGGCCTTTATTGAGGCAGAGCTGCGCGTTCAGGATATACAGGAAATTATATTCCCCCACCCGAGCGTGGCGGAAGTTATTCGCGATGTCTGCCGTGAACTGTAGGCAGAAAAGAAAATAAAAGGAGCAAACCATGCCAAAAAGCTTATTTGTTGATCCAAAAGAGGTCAGAAAAAAACAGTCAATAAAACTCAAATCAATACCGATAAATCAGTACTCTTCTGATTTTGACAAAGAGGTAAAGCTCTACGGTGAAGAACGCCTGAAACGAGCTTACTATGATATGCTGCTGATTCGTGAATTCGAGACCATGCTTGATTTAATCAAGCGGGAAGGATCCTATCAGGGTATTGAATACAACCATCGGGGCCCAGCCCACCTGTCAGCCGGACAGGAGTCTGCAGCTGTTGGGCAAAGCATGCTGCTTGATCCTGAGGACTTTATCTTCGGTTCCCACCGAAGCCACGGCGAGATTCTGGCAAAATGTTTTTCAGCCCTCCAGAAAATGGATGAAAAACCGTTGATGAGCGTCATGGAAGATTTTATGGGCGGCGATGTATTGTCGACCGTAGAGAAGAACCTGCCCGGGAAAAATGGAAAAGACCTGGCAGAAAACTTTGTAATCTATGGAGCAATGGCAGAGATCTTTGCCCGTAAGTCCGGTTTCAACCGCGGTCTTGGCGGCTCAATGCACACGTTTTTCGCACCGTTTGGCAGCATGCCGAACAACGCCATAGTCGGCGGCAGCGGGGATATTGCTGTCGGAGCCTCCCTATATAAAAAGATCAATAGACAGCCGGGCATTGTCATCGGTAATATCGGTGATGCCGCTACTGCCTGCGGACCAGTATGGGAAGGCCTCATGCTGGCAGCCATGGACCAGTACAACACGCTCTGGGGCGACATGGCAGGAGCTCCCCCCTATATGCTGAATATATTCAACAACTTCTACGGAATGGGCGGCCAGACGGCCGGCGAGACCATGGGGTACAAGACACCGGCACGTATCGGATACGGGGTTAACCCTGACGGCATGCATGGTGAACGCGTAGACGGATTCAATCCCCTGGCAGTAGCCGAAGCGGTCTCCCGCAAGAAGAAACTGCTCCTTGAAGGAAAAGGTCCCGCCCTCATGGATACCATTACCTATAGGCTTTCGGGACACTCCCCGTCGGATGCCTCTTCCTATCGAACAAAAGAAGAGCTCGAAGCATTCAAACAGCAGGATCCAATTGCTGCCTATGCAGACTACTTGAAGCAGAACAACCTGCTCAGTGATGACGAAATATCTGCATATCAGGAGCGGGCTGTTGAAAAGATCTCCTCAACAATGAAGATTGCTACCAATGATGATATATCACCCCGCGTAAACAGCACCTTCATCGAATCGGTCATGTTCTCAAACGGGAATGTGGAAGCTTTTGATGATCGCGAACCTGAACTGCTTACCCCCGTTGAAGAGAACCCGAGAGTCCAGCAGATAGCGAAAAAACAACGGACAGCAACCGTCGATGGAAAGAAAGTACCCGCTGCACGGATGTACGCATTCAGAGACGGTATATTCGAAGCGATGCTCCATCGATTCACCAAGGATCCAACAATGGTTGCTTATGGAGAAGAGAACCGTGACTGGGGCGGAGCGTTTGCCTGCTACAGAGGATTGACAGAGATACTCCCCTATCACCGTCTGTTCAACTCTCCCATTTCTGAGGCCTCCATTGTCGGCAGCGGCGTCGGGTATGCAATGAGCGGCGGCCGCGCGGTGGTTGAACTGATGTACTGCGATTTTATGGGCCGAGCCGGAGATGAGATATTCAACCAGATGCCTAAATGGCAGGCTATGAGTGCTGGCGTGCTGAAAATGCCTTTGGTACTGCGTGTATCAGTTGGGAATAAGTATGGAGCTCAGCACTCTCAGGACTGGACTGCCCTTACCGGCCATATTCCAGGTCTGAAGGTCATGTTTCCTGCTACTCCGTATGACGCGAAGGGCATGCTCAATCTGGCACTGCGGGGAACAGACCCAGTAGTCTTCTTCGAAAGCCAGAAGCTCTACGGAATCGGAGAGGAGTTTGTCAGCGAGGGAGTACCTGAAGGCTACTATGAAGTTCCCGAGGGAGAGCCTGCTATCAGAAAGAATGGCAGTGACCTGACTATCTTGACAATCGGAGCTACGCTGTATTCTGCCATGGAGGCAGCGGCAACACTTGAGCAGACCTACGGGGTCAGCGCCGAAGTAATTGACCTGCGGTTTATCAATCCGCTGAACTATACTCCTCTGGTAGAGTCAATTAAAAAGACCGGTAATGTACTGCTTACCTCTGACGCCACCGAGCGTGGATCATATCTGCACACAGTGGCATCAAACATTGGACGACTGGCCTTTGACTACCTGGATGCACCGCCGGTGGTTGTCGGGTCAAGGAACTGGATCACTCCCCCGGCAGAGATGGAAGACTACTTCTTTCCGCAGCCTGAGTGGATGCTTGATGCAGTTCATGAGCAGATACTGCCGCTGAAAAACCATACGGTCACTACCGTACAGACAGATAATGAGTTGATTAGGCTGCAAAAAGCCGGCGTATAAACTTATAGGCCAAATAATAGGGCCTCAAGAGCATCGGAATCAATCCTACTGATTTTCCGGTGCTCTTTTTGTATGTAGCCCTGCTGGGTAAAATCTGAGAGCATCCGGGAGACAGCTTCCCGGCTGCTTCCCAGGTAATCAGCAGCTGCTGTTACTGAAATATTGTGGTTGCCCTGCTGCAGGAGATAACAGGCCAGCTTTTTTTGCAGCGACCGGTACGAGAGACACTCAATCCGCTGCAGCATGCCATCCATTCGCTTGCCGATGCCCCTGAGGTATTCGACCAGGAATTGACGAGATGTGCAGCACTTCAGAATCTGCTCATACGGGATTTCCAGCACTGTGGCATGGGTGGCTGCTTGTACCCAGGCCGGGTAGGCGCTGCCGCTCTGGCAGGCTACGGCTCCTATTGCATCAAATGGTTTTGCAAGACGCAGTTCCACTCTGTCACCGGAGGCCAAAATGCGGTACAGCTCAAGACTGCCTGAAACAACCAGCGCTACATGAGAACACTGTTCCAGGGGAGTGTGCAGCATTTCACCACGATTGAGGCTGCGGGGAATGCCCGAAGATGCAAGTTGTTCTGCTTCTTCTACCTGCAGGGAACTAAACAGGTCACACTGTAAAACAACATCGACATATGAGTTCATAGTCTAAAAAGTATACCACAGAGCAGTTGAGAAACTAGAGCTTTCCGTAGGATATTGCTTTAGGCCTGCACACCTTCTGGCACGCATAGCACCCGATACACTCGTTCTTCTCTATGGTGCGCACCGTACCGGATTCATGGATACACTCAGCGTTGCACACGCGCTCACAGGCACCGCAGTTGGTGCATATGTTCGAATCGATATGTACACTTCGACGCGAAGCCCGCGAGGTCAAAGAAAGCAGGGTACCGAAGGGACAGATTCTCCGATGCCAAAACGATTCTTCAAAGAAAAGCGTAAGAACCACAGCCAATACCACTGCAGCAGGCAGCAGAGGGAAATCGACCCCCTGCTGTTGGAGTAGAATCATGGACCCGAAATACAACACAAAAAAAACTATCCGGACTGAGCGCTTTTTTGCCCAAGAAGGGGTTTTAGCTCTCTTTATGTTAAGTGTTTTATAGAGCCACCTTTCTGCGCGCATGAGTGTCGCCATGGGACAGACAGCCGAGCAGTATATACGTCCCCAAATCATTGAGCCGAGAACTCCGACAAGAATGAATATCCCCAGCCAAAGCTGTATCCTGCCAGAAACAGTCAGCCCTGCAAAAACTACAAGAAAAAGCATTTGACTGACTGTTTGAACAGGATGTTTTTTGGAATGAACCCGTGATGCCCGTGTATTCATGCTATCCTCCACGTGCACCACAGTACTGTACATTCCCCGTAATGATATGTGACTACGATCACACTTATTAGTTATTCTTCAACATCCTTACCATAGGCCTCCAGCATATCACGGACAATATTGAGAGCGTTAAAAACAGTGAACACCCCCATAATAACACTGCAGCTGACCGGACTCAGCCCCATAGACTGCCCCAGTGAGATTACTGAAGTTGCCATCAGGTAGGCAGCATAGGGTTCTTCGGTAATCATGGCTATCCAGTCATTAAAGGCTTCATACATATCCGTATCGTGCACATACCAGTCGTAGACCGATATGACTGTTCCCGCTGCAGCTCCTGCAGAAACACTAACCGCAGCCAATGCTGAAATTTTCCCCCAGAAGTAGATATGCGGCATTGCTGAGTACACTACTGATGCAGTCAGCAGCACAGAAGTCGAGACAACCAGTTTTCTGAGATCTTTGTAAAACGCTTCACGATTCTCATCATCGATCGAAAAAGCACGCGAAGCGTATCGCTCATACAGACGAGTCTCAACCTGAGCAACCTGATCCTCCAGCTGTGCGTACTGCTCTTCGGATAGTAGTGTTTCTGCCTTTTCCATGACAGTATCAGTATCCTGACCCGAAGCTACTGCGTAGCAGAATTCCAGATATTCTGTTCCCATTTCTTCCTGCAGCATCTGATCTACCACGAGGTTCCCGTTAACCCCGCCGTCTTCAGTTCTAACAGACCTCGGCAGGCCCTCTACCTCCGTGTTAATATGGTCCCACTGTTGTTCAATTGTAGAGGCTACAGTCTCTCTTACCTCTACCGGATCCTCTCCTCCCACATACAACGAGTTCGCCGGCCCCACAAGTGAACACCCGGTGAATGCACAGGCAACCACTACCGCAACTACCCTATTCAGTAATGCTCTCATTTCCCACTCCCCTTTACAGTTGTCATTTCTACCTGATCGTAAGAGGCAACCCAATTACACCCAGCCGCAGACTTACATACATACGTGAGTACCCTTCCACATACGTATTAATAACTTCAAGACTTTCTGCAAACATGTTTCCCGGATCACGAAGAGCAACAAACGGTTCAAGATACATCCAGTTCGTAAGTTTCAAGGTGTACCCCATTTGCAGTTCACACATATGATGGTACCAATTCGATGGCCTATCAGTCCCATGCATCGAAATACCCTGCATGAGAGAAACTCCTATCCATGCGCCCAGCGAAGACGGTCTGCAGCGCAGGATCAGTGCTGTATCAACGAGGCTTATTCCGGATTGGTCGGCATAGTATGCCACAGGGATCGACAGGGAAAATTGATCATTGAGCTGCATAATTACTGCTGCACTGAGAGTGGGGTCCTCACTCCACAAAGCCTTCGCAGCTCTCGCGTCGATATGTACGCCTGCCGTAATAGGATCATGCTCTCCGCCAGGTAATGCTGTGCAAACCACAACAAAAATCAAAGAGACAAACAAAGTCTGCTTCAAGGTCTCCTCCTCTATATCCACCAAGTAGTTGTTTACAGGCTACATCAGGCCAAAGAGGAGAAACAATTAGCAATAATAGGGATGTGATACGGTAGAAATCTTTACTAGCAAAGAAGGCCGGCAATCCTCTTCTCAGGTTGCCGGCCTTTCTCGCACGTTTCTATGCTGCAGGTGACTATTCGTCTGCTGCTTCCTCCGGGTTGCGTTCATTCCAGAGCTTCCAGTTGGAGGTCTTCCAGTTCTTTGCCACCCGCAGAGGCCTTCGGTTCTCAGGCTCTGATACGACAGAGAAAGAGTCTTCTGCCACTTTCCAACGGTCATCGGTGGTCCCTGAGGCGCCGTCTTTCCATTCATACTGAATGTAATGGCTCCCGAACGTATCAACGATCGCAGGGTCTAACGAGAGAAGGAGCTCATCATCCAACGGGAAAAACTGTTTCACATGATAATAATGATCCTCGAATGGTCCATACGAGGCCCCACTTCCATCTCCAAGCCTACCGTAGTCCGTATACACATGCAGGAAGCCCTTCATGGTATAGGTTCCCGGCATCAAGTTGGGCGCGTAGTAGAATGAATCCAGCCTCGACTCAGTATCGAAGGGCTTAAAGGTAACTAATTCGCCTGCTTCATCAACAACCCACGGTGCCCAACCGGTAAAATTGGTGTTCATCAATGCATCTGAATCACCTGGGATCCCTTCACCTACCTCCACAACGATCATAGAAGCCTCATCAGAGACTGGAGGATCAACTACCGGGAATAAAGCCGCCAGAGTCATACACGAACCTAACAGGGCAACTGCTCCTACCAAAGCAAACAACAACAGCGCTCTTCTGCTCATATCTCCCCCCTACACAAAGTATTGGCCGCCTAGCGTCCATATACTCCAGTATAGGACTGAGAACGAGAAAGCGCAAATTTTTTAACTGCTACTGTTTTAATTCATCTCATGAAAACGAAGAGATGTAATGCTCAAAAACAACCATAGCAACTTTGACAAATTCAATACCCTTCGGATCCTAAGCTGTCTCTTTTAGGAAAACATGTCAGCAGTCTGCTAATAATGGAACAAGACCATCGCATGATGGGAACACACGCTGTGGATAATCTTGTTGAGCAGATTGAAC
>JBNJDX010000057.1:0-12875 GCA_051745285.1 Spirochaetota bacterium | reverse complement strand
TCCTGCGCATGGAAGCTGGCAGCTGATTCAGCCGAAGGGTATCACCCGGCTTGAGAGCTGCGATCTCCTCGGGAAGATCCTCTTTGAGAAGAAAGTGCACCATGAGCCTTCTGCCCGGAGAGATTGTGGTCGATTCTATGATAAGCCGTTCCCGGGTATCGGTTTCGGGGTCGTAGTCGGGTATTACGTTGAGCTGGGGCTCTATGACCATATACTCATCGTTTCTGTTGTCAAACAGAGCCTTCGGCAGGGCATAAATATCTTTAATAAGCTCCTCATTTGACTTGAACGAGGAGTAGCCCATCCAGATCAGCGGCAGGATCGTGATCAGCGCCCAGAAGATGAAGATACTGTAGGAGACAATACGTCCCGGTGTCAGTCTGGTTGTTTCAACACTCATCTAGCCCCCTAGTAATCCCGTTTGCGGCTTGCAGCCCGGCTCAAGGCGATAAGCACAAGGCTGATCACCACTATAGTGTTGGATATGGCAGCCCCGTAGGCGAACCGCATCGGATTGGTATAATTCTGAAAGGCCGTCTGATACATATAAATCGGTAGTACCATGGCGTTGTTGCGCTGCAGGCCTTGTGTTGTGATTGAGAAAATCAGATCGAACCCCCGCAGGGAACCTGCAATAGCGAGAATCGTCGCGACAAGAATCGTTCCTGATAAAAGGGGAACGATGATCTTGAAGAATATCTGCGCCTCCGTGGCGCCGTCAATCTTAGCAACCTCAATCAGGTTTTCATTAATCTTCTGCAAGTTGGCGAGAAAAATTATCATGTAGAGCCCCGTATAAATCCAGATCAGTGCAAACCCAATAGGAAACATAACCGTGTCCTGGTGGAGCATCATTTCGAACTGAGCCGAGGGATCCCCGGTAACTAACTGAATCAACCGGGAAACCGGTCCATCAGCCTGAAACAACCGCTTCCAGAGAATACCGATAACGATCGTGGAGAGAAAATGAGGCAGAAACACGACTGTCTGAAAGAAGTTGGAGGCTTTGACCATCTTTCGAAAGATAATATAAGCCAATACGAACCCGATAGGGATCTGCCCAAAGACCGAAACGCCGACAACTATGAGGTTGTTCTTCAGCGCGTGCCAGAAATTGGGATCAGAGAACATCGTTTCGTACTGCAGCAGCCCGACGAAGTTCCACTGCCCGCCCCGGTTAGGGTTAAAGTCGGTAAAACTCAGCCAGACTGAATAAATTATGGGATAGGCGATGATGAACAGATAGATGAGCAAAGCCGGGGCAACCAGTGTGGCAAAGACCGGAAGCGCTTGCAGATCACGTTTTTTCACACACTGCTCCTTGTATGAATTAGACCGGCTGCACGGGGGAGCAGTTGCTCCCCCGTATGCCGGAGATGCACAGAGTGCAGGGGTTATCGCTGAACCAGAGATTCGACCTCGTCGGCGATCTCTTGTGCAGTTGCCTGGTCACTGACGATCTTTTGCATGCCGGTATTGAGAGCCTCGTTGGCATCCCCGCTGAGGAATGCATCAATGACGTCAGTGTTCAGCGCAGATTGCGCCAGACCGACTTTCTGCTTCACAATTGACGGAAGATCTGCCGGTACCTCAAAATCCTTCAGTATTGGGGCTACGATTGCTCCGTCGCGTAGCCGCTGTTCAGTCTCTTCGTGGCTGTAGAAGTAGCGGATGAATTTGAGAGCCGCATCACGAACAGCCGGATCCGATGCGCCTTCCTTCGTCAAGCCGTATCCTACCTGGATAGCTGCTGCTACAGAACCTGCAGTTGCCGACTTCTCACCCGGCAGTTTTGGCCAGGCGAGCATGACAGTATTGTCAGCGACATCGGGCTGGATCTCTCCGGCTACCCACTGCCCCTGGACCATGAACAACGCCTTCTCGTTACTGAAGTTGGAGACATTCGCCCCGTAGTCCACCAATACTGACTTCGAAGAAATCACTCCATCACGAACCATCCGTTCCAGGAATTTAAGGGAATCGACCATCGCCTTATCATTGAAGCTGTACTCGCCGGCGACAGCCTTTGAAACCCACTGAGGATCTCCTGACATTCTGGCAATCACTGCTGACATCAGGCAGGAACCCCATGCCCAGCCATCGGCTCCGTCGATGCTGATTACATCGATACCCGCCTTCCGGGCTGCCGGGACCATATCAACAAGGTCAGCATACGTCTCTGGTGTATCAAATCCCAGTTCATTCACCAGTCTCTTGTTCATAAAGAGCACGGTTGTGATATTGCTTGTCCCAAGCGGAATCTCGTAAATTTCACCGTCCGGTCCCATCGGGGGGATCAGTGACATATCATAGTAGTCTTCATCAATGAACGGCCGATGGTCGACCTGCTGTCCAGCTTCTTTCCAGGGCGTTCCCCAGCGGGCGTCCGCACCCATGTAGGCCAGATCGGGCACATCCCCGGCTGCCAGCCGGGCGACTACCTTCTGGTGGTAGGCTTCGTCATACAGCATTTCATAATCTATGTCGATGTCAGGATTTGCTTTCTCAAATGCATTAACGATACGAACCCAGTTGACTCCCTCCTGATTCGAATTGTCCCCGTAAGCCATCGTTTTCACGACTACCTTTCCGGGAACAGCTTCTTCTTGCGCTCCCTGAGCCCCGACGACTGCAGTGAAGAGCACGAGTATTGCCAGTGACAATACGGCAATTTTTCCTCCAAAACGTTTCATGGTTCCTCCATTTTTCTCTGGTACGAGAAATGTTTTTATATCAACCTGATACAACGACGAGTGACATATGCTAGAAAACAACCAGGTTACTTCGCACATTGCGATTAAGGGCAGTTCCCTCCATAACCTCCAAGTCCCCGAAGAGCGTATTGAGCACCATACCTGCCGCTCCATAGGCGACAGCCTGGTCTCCGAAGGAGGAGTACCATATGTTCTGCTTTACCTCATACGGGTAGGGATAAGGCCAGTTCTTCCGGATCTCCTGTTCAAGCACGTCCTTTACATGGTCGCCCAGCTGGTCAAAGGCGCCGCCGAGGATGACATGGCTTAAGTTGAAGGTATTGACGATCAGCCCCACATGAGCACACAGCTCCTGCAAGAATCGCTCAAGGATGCTCTCATCTTCGAGTACACGCTGGTGCTCCTGCTCATTAAGAGAAAACTGTCCGACCGAATCCTCGTTTCGGTAGATACTCCTGAACTCACCGGCTGAATACTGGTGTCCGTAGTGGACATTGCCGTTGATGACCAAGCCCATACCGACACTGATGCGGTTGCAGGCTGGATCCTTTTCTGGATCAAAATCACGGAATTCCAGCAGAAGAAATATGAAATCCCGAAGCTCCTTGCGCCGGTGAAAGGCAAGCTCCCCCCATACACATGCATTTGCATCGTTGTCGATAAAAACCGGTATATCAAAACGGGCGGAGACCTCTTGGAAGAAATCGTAATCAGCATTGATACCGAGGGGAGCTGAGTATTTGATGATCCCCTCCTGCGCATTGACAACCCCCGAGATTCCCACGCCGATACCCAGCAGATTGATTCCAGCCAGCTTCAGCTCCACCTCCAGAGCAGAGAGCGTCTCCATCAGCAGTGAAGTGAGCGATTCCTCACGGAAGTGGATCTTCTTGATCCGGGAGAAAAGAATCTCCCCTTCCATATCAACAGCAACGGCAGTATAGGATTCCGGTCTGAACTCAACTCCGAGCACGCAACCGTACTGTTTATTGAGCTTGATGTGCACGGGTTTGCGGCCTCCCTGGGGACCAGAGTCGCCCTCTGTAGTTTCCCTGATGATTCCCTGCTCCAATAGATCGTTCACTGTATGAGAAATAGTGGATTTGTCGAGTCCTAAGACCCGGGCTATCTCGATGCGACTCGTCTCCCGACGCACCCAGATCTCTCGCATAATTCTCGCTCTGTTGATAATTTTTGTCCGTTTCATAGTCTCTTACTTCCTAGTTAGTTGATTTTTCTACCAACCAACTAGATTCTCCCATGCCCCTCTCTGGTTGTCAAGTTTTTTTTGCAGTTTTTTCACAAATTCCGTTCTTTGAGAACTTTTCCTTGCACATCCTGGAGATAGCGGCATACAATACGTTTGCCGACTACTGTTGCCCTCTACAGCAGTCGCAGGAGTATGTATGACCACAATAGACCTCTCCGGCACTTGGAAACTCGTCAGAGCAGTAGATGGAACCACCTCTGAAATGGAGATTCCCGGTGATATCATTTCGGCTCTCGTTCATGCCGGAACAATCCCAGATCCGTTCTATGGAGATCAGGAACAAGCAGTTCAGTGGGTTGGCCGGGAGGACTGGCTTATCGAAAAAGATTTCCATGTTGAAACAGAGATGCTCCAGACCCCTCATATCTATCTCGAGTTGGAGGAGGTCGATACCATTGCTGAGATCCGGCTCAACGACAAGTTTGTCGGAGCGTGTGAGAACATGTTTGTGCGATATCGATTTAATATTTCCGGTGCGCTGGTTCCCGGAGACAATCGAGTGCAGATACATTTCTTTTCGGCAGAGCTGAAGGCCAAACAGAGAGCACAGCAGCTGCCCTATGAGATCCCCCATATGACCTACCCCATTCAGTCAATGCACAGGAACCTCATACGCAAATGCCAATGCCATGCTGGCTGGGACTGGGGCCCCTGCCTCATGACTGCAGGGGTGTATGGGAAGGTGTCTATCAAGGCCTCACCCGGGGAGCGGATCGAGGCAGTACATACCAATATGAGGCGCAATGGCAGTTCCTGGAGCGTGGAAGTGATCACTGAGCTCTATTGCCCGGGTAACGTAACAACTTCGCTGACAGTTACCTGTGCCGGCAGCAGGTGGAGCGAGACACTCCAGTTGAGTGCGGGGTTTCAAGAAATCCGGTGCGTACTGACAGTCGTTCGCCCCGAGCTCTGGTGGCCCGTTGGGTATGGGGAGCAGCCTCTTTACGAATTGCAGGTAGCAACCGACTGTGACACGGTCTGTAAACAGGTCGGCTTCAGAACGGTGGAGGTAGTCAACAAGCCCGATGAGTTGGGAATTCCCATGACCTTCAGAGTGAACGGGAGAGAGATCTTCTGCAAAGGAGCCAACTGGATTCCCATGAATGCCCTCCCCGGTCGCTTTTCTGATGAGGAGTATGCATATTATCTGCAATCAGCCCTGCAGGCTCATATGAACATGATCCGTGTCTGGGGCGGCGGACTGTATGAAAAGGAAGAGTTCTACCGCCTGTGCGACCGTCTTGGCTTGCTTGTCTGGCAGGATTTTATGTTCTCCTGTGCCCTGTACCCGGCTGAAACGTGGTTTCTCGATCTGGTAGCTCGAGAGGCCGATTATCAGATTAAGCGTCTCAAGGATCATCCGTGTATTGCTCTATGGTGCGGGAACAACGAAGATGTGGGAGCTCTCACCTGGTTTGAGGTCTCCCGGGAACATCGGGACCGTTACCTTATCGACTACGATCGTCTCAATGAGGGTATCCTTGGAACAGCTGTCAGGAACCTGGACCCGAACAGGTGCTGGTGGCCATCCTCGCCCTCTGCCGGCGAGGGCGATTATTCTGACTGCTGGCACAATGACAGCAAGGGCGACATGCACTACTGGAGTGTCTGGCATGAGGGGGAGCCCTTTTCCTCCTACCGTCGGGTTACCCCGCGATTCTGCTCCGAATTCGGGTTCCAGTCCTTTCCGTCAAAAGAGCTCATCGAGACCTTCTGCCCTCCTGATCAGCTCAATATCACCAGCCCGGTCATGGAGCACCACCAGCGAAACGATCGGGGAAATACCATAATCATCTCGACCATATCACGCTATTTTCGCTTTCCCGGACGGTTCGAGGATATGCTCTATCTCAGTCAGGTGCAGCAGGCAATGGCAATCGAAACTGCCGTGACCTACTGGAGAAGCAGGCGTCCTCAATGTATGGGAACGCTCTTCTGGCAGCTCAACGACACGTGGCCGGGGGCCTCCTGGTCCTCTATTGAATACGGCCACAGATGGAAGGCTCTCCATTATGCAGCCAGGCGATTCTACGCTCCTCAGATTCTCACCTTCCTCGAGGCAGAAGACGGGATGGTCGAGCTCTACGGAGTCAACGACACCTACACTCCTGTGCAGGGGAAACTCACGCTCACAGCAAACCACTTCTCCGGGAACAGTGCAGTACTCGATACACGAATCTGCACGCTCGGCCGGGAGGCCTCTACGTTACTCGGACGAATACCAGTTGATCGCTCATTATACCCGGGACACTCCTGGTGTCTCCAAGCTCGGTTTACCCCTGATACGGAGGAGAGACAGCTGGAGTCTGTACTGCTGCTGGAGCTGCCTAAACGGTGCAGACTCGAAAAGCCTAACATTACGACAGTCTTCCTAGAAAACAAAGCTGTTTTGGAACTTGAAACCGACAAGCCGGCGCTTTTTGTGCATCTGGATATCCCCGGCTGGAGAGGCAGATATTCTGATAACTTCTTTCATCTGATGCCGGGTGAGAAGCAAACCATTACCTTGGAAGGTGAACGGGCGCCTAGCAGGCAGGAGATTGACTCATTGACCATCACCCATGTACGGGACACCTATTAAATCCTCCAGCCGTACAATCGGCTGTATTGCCAATCGGGCATCTTTCAGCCTCCCTGTTCGGTAAAGCAGGTGCAGGTATTACTTCCGACTCCGGTAGATTCTGTTATAGTACTCGGCGGCAAGGTCTAGCAGTTCGCGGCTGCCGGGCTTTCGCTGCGTACGGTCAATTGCTACCGGGATCTCTGTGACAATTTTCGCAGGACGCGGGGAAAGCACTAGCACTCTGTCTGCCAACAGCAGAGCTTCCTGAATGTCATGGGTGACGAGAACAGTCGTTCTCGGTTCCCGTTTCCACAGCATGCTGTATGCGTCAATGAGCTGAAAACGAAGATCCATATCCAGCGATTGAAAGGGCTCGTCCATTAATATCATCTGGGATGGATAGGCAAAGGCTCTGGCAACCGCCACCCTCTGACGCATTCCACCTGAGAGTTCGGCAGGTTTAAACCGCTCAAAAGGGGACAAGCCTACAAGCTCAATAAATTCTTGCGTACGGTCATACCGTTTCTCCGGTTCCGGGAGGTGATTTTTTAACACAAGTTCGATATTTTCGAAAACGGTTAACCAGGGAAGCAAACGAGGTTCTTGAAACAGGTAACTCAGACTGGCCCGACCTGTCTTTTTACTGATTGGAACTCCCGTGATGGTCCCGCTGGTAGCCTGTTCCATTCCTGAAAGCAGGTGCAGCAGCGTAGTTTTTCCGCAGCCTGAAGGACCCAGCAGAGCAATGATACCGCCCTCTGCAATCTCAAAGGAGAGGCTGTCAAAGACCTCCAGTTCACCCGCAGCGGTTTGATACTGTTTGGATACACCGTTGAGTTCTATCATGCTGCCGCCTTGAGACCGGAACGCATTCTCCGCTCTGAAAACAGCCATACCAGACCATCAAAGAGCAGATCGCTCAGGGCAGACAACACGATGGCAACCAGCGTCCATGCCATAACCTCAGCTGTTTCCAGGTTTAACTGCGCGTACTGCATGCTTGAACCTATTCCCTGTTTCGGAACGGTAAGCACCTCTGCTGCGATGACCACTTTCCAGGTCATTCCCAGAGCCCCTTTAGCGCCGGCCAGAATGTACGGCAGCAGCGAGGGCACTGTGATATACCGAAGCATCTGTCCGGTCTTTAGCCCATAGACGTGCCCCATCTCCAGCAGCTGCTGTTCACGCTTTTGCATCCCCACCAGAATATTCTGATAGAGTACCGGGAAGCCCATGAGAAATGCAGCGAATACCGGTACAGTACCCGAATGGAACCAGATGAAGGCGAGCAGAATGATCGCCATGACCGGGGTTGCTTTGATGACTGCCAGTAGGGGTTTTACCATTGCTTTTACTGCCGGTATCTGCCCGGAGGCAAGTCCGATCACTAACGCGGCAGCCAGAATGAGAATAAAACTTCTCAGGGCACGGAGAATAGATACCGTAATGTCCGCCCAGGATGAGGCTTGGGAAAAGAAAGTGATAAACGCAGAGACCACTACCCCGGGTCTGGGAAGAATAATCTCTGCGTTCATGAGGAGAGCGCCGATATGCCAGATAGCTAGCATAACGACAACTGCTCCTGCGGTGATTACACTATTTCTCCATATAGAAGGCTTCATCCGGAAGGTCTCCTCCAATGGAATCCGGATCGAAGGAAGCTAACACACTCAGATAGGCCTCAACATCATCCACAGCATCCGCAGCCGGAGTGTATTCAAGACTGCAGTTGGGAATTGCCGGCTCGGCCAGATCGGCAGAAAGGATCTCATACTTCTCAATCAGCGAAGCTGCTTCTCCCGGATTCTCATTTACCCAGTCTATTGAGTCCTGAACCCCCATTCGCATCGCTCTGGCTGCTGCCGGATAATCCTCCACAAAAGAGGAGCGCATGACCAATGCAGTCATCGGGTAGTTACCCTGACCGGAGAGATCCGACCAAGCTTCCTGTAAATCAACTGCCCGCTTTACTTTTTCACTCTTTGTGGCTGTCATGGAGGCAAACGGTTCTGGAAGCACTGCATGCTCTACCTTTCCGGCAATAACCATCTGGGCAAGCTGGGCAGCCGAATTGATAGAGTAATCAAGCTCAACGTCCTCATCTATCTGCAGTCCACTGTTTTCTAGCACATACTTGGTCACAAAATCAGGAGAGGAGCCAGCGCCGGGGACATGAATTGTCTTCCCAGCGAAATCTGTCAGTTCTGAGCCGGATTGCGCCGAAGAGCTCATCAAGTACAGCATACCCTTCCCGGTTACCGCCGCCATAGTAATATCCACATCTTTATTGTAGAGGGAGGCAGCTAAATTCACAGGGAGAGCAGCAACATCTATTTCTCCTGATATAAGTCGCGCTACTGCCTCATTGGGAGAAGGCAGTACATCTGTTGTGATGGTTATACCATCAACAAAATTGTCTCCATCCTCAATGAGTTGTACATATCCAAAACCAGTAGGTCCTTTGAATACAGCCAGGCTAACTGTCAGATCTTCAGGCAAACCCTCCTGCTTTTCATCTGCCTCAGATTGCTCACCTGAGTCTTTCTGTTCAGCCTCCTCCTGTTGGGACGGAACCTGTTGTTCAGGAGTGGTTTCAGGAGCTTGTTCTTGTTTACCTCGTCCGAACAACAGTCCCGAAGCAACCAATAGCGCAAGTGCCACACATATAAGTTTTCTTCTCATTCTTCTTTTTACTCCCAGTTACCGACAGCACTTTCCGTGCTGCCGCTAGTCTGCAACAACTCTGAAATAGCGTTTTTTACCAGCACGCAGCAGCAGTTCGTCATCTTCCAGCCAGGAAGAATCCACCACTGCTTCTATTCCAGATATTTTCTTCTCATTCACATATGCCCCGCCCTGCTGTACAAGACGCCGGGCATCACTCTTTGTTTTACACAGATCAGTCATCGAAAACAGATCCATCACATTAATCCCCTGTTGCAGTTCATTCGATGAGACAGTCACAGCGGGAATTGAAGTTCGATCAGCAGCCCCGCCCTGCTTCGATACTGAAGAGAATGCAGCTTTCGAAGCCTCCAGCGCATGGAGGGCTTCCTGCTCTCCATGCGTAATTTTCGTCTGTTCGAAGGCAAGGACCTCTTTGGCCCGGTTAATTTCGGCATCCTTGAGTTTAGCCAGTTCCTCTATTTGCTCAATGGGCAAGAAGGTGAACATCTTTAGAAACCGTATGACATCCGCGTCGGCAACATTTCTCCAATACTGAAAAAAATCATAGGGTGAGAACATTTCAGGATCCAGGAACACTGCTCCCTTCTCGCTTTTCCCCATTTTCTTGCCGTCAGAACGGGTTACCAGCGGGAACGTCAGTCCGAAGCTCTCCTGTCGCTCAACCCGGCGAATCAGCTCCACTCCGGCTACAATATTGCCCCACTGATCATCTCCGCCCATCTGCAGGCGGCAGCCCTCTTCCCGGTAGAGAGTCAGAAAATCGTAGGCCTGCAGCAGCTGATAATTAAATTCGATGAATGACAGCCCGCGTTCCAACCGTTGCCGGTAGGATTCGAAGGTCAGCATGCGGTTAACGGAGAAGTGCCGCCCGATGTCGCGAAGGAACTCTATATAGTTTAATCCGCTGAGCCAGTCGTAGTTATCAACCATTTTCGCCCGTCCTTCCCTACGGTCCGGACTAAAATCCACAACGCTGCCAAGCTGACGCTTTATGGTCAATGAGTGGGACTCAATCTGCTTTCTTGTGAGCATCTGGCGCATCTCCGTCTTCCCGGAAGGGTCTCCAATCATGGAGGTTCCCCCACCAACGAGTGCTATGGGATGGTGCCCTGCCTCCTGCATATGATGCATGGCAAAAAACGGCACCATATGACCGATGTGAAGGCTTTTACCCGTTGGATCCACTCCGACATAGAAGGTAACCGGCCGTTCATCCATCAGGTTGCTCAAAGTCTCCATGTCAGTACACTGCTGAATAAATCCCCGTTCCTGTAGAACTTCTAATGCTCTGTTCATATGTATCTGCTTCTCCCTACGCCCGCTTGTAGTTCTTTATCTCTGTTCTGATTCGCTCTGAGAGTTCACTTACTGGAACACGAACCTGCTCCATCGAATCCCTGAAGCGCAGTGTCACTGTCTCGTCTTCCTTGCTCTCATAATCGATCGTTACACAAAACGGAGTTCCGGCTTCGTCCATACGCCGATACCGTCTGCCAATGGCACCGGACTGATCGTAGAAGGTAGAAAAATCTTCTCTGAGCTCCTTTTCGATCTTTTGAGCTTTCTCAGCAATGCCATCTTTTTTCACCAGAGGAAGCACAGCGACGGTAATCGGAGCTACCTTCGGATGAAAATGCAGCACAACCCGTGAATCCTTCTCGCTCAGCTGCTGCTCCTCATAGGCATCTGCAAGCACCATCAGTACAGATCGCGTCAATCCGGCCGATGTCTCAATAACATACGGTATATACCGGGAGTTGTCCTGCGGATCAAGATACTGCATATCCTTACCCGAAAATTCCTGATGGCGACTCAAGTCGAAATCGGTCCGCGAATGTATCCCTTCAAGCTCCTGCCAACCCATTGGAAATAAAAATTCAATGTCAAAGGCATCCTTGGCATAGTGAGCTAGTTCATCACTGCCGTGGCGGTGGAATCTGAGCTTATCGCTTCTGATTCCCAACTTTTCGTAGTAGTGGATCCGAGAGTCCTTCCAGTACTCAAACCACTTTTCGTCTTCCCCGGGTTTGACAAAGAACTGCATCTCCATCTGTTCAAACTCACAGGTCCTAAAAATAAAATTTTTCGTAGTAACCTCGTTACGAAATGCTTTACCGACCTGAGCAATACCGAAAGGCAGTTTTACCCTGCTTGTCTGTACAACATTCTTGAAGTTAACAAAAATCCCCTGGGCGGTCTCCGGCCGGAGGTAGACGATACTTGACTCATCTTTTACGGCCCCGAGGTTCGTGGAGAACATCAGGTTAAAATCGCGCGGCTCGGTAAAGGTCCCCTTGCCGCCGCATACCGGACAGGGGGCATCTAAATCAACATGATCAGCCCGGAACCGACTGCGACACTGACGACAGTCCACCAGTGGATCGGTAAAATTCGAGACGTGGCCCGAAGCCTCCCAGACTTTCGGGTGCATCATAATTGCTGCATCAAGGCCCACAATATTATCATGAAGCTGGGTCATCTCTCGCCACCAGAAGTCGCGGATTCTGTTTTTCAGGGATACACCGAGCGGGCCGTAATCCCAAGCCCCTGCAAGACCGCCGTAGATTTCACTTGATTGATATAGAAAGCCTCGCCGTTTGCACAGAGAGACCAGCTTTTCCATTGTCACTGTTTCCATTTACTCTTCCTCATGTTTCATCTGTTCTATTGCCCGATCAATACGATCAAGACTCTTGTCTTTCCCAAGCAGTCGCAAAGAGCCGAACAACGGGGGAGAGACATTGCTTCCAGTTACTGCTGCACGGATGGGAGCAAGCATAGCACCAAGTTTCACTCCCAGTCGCTCAGAGGTAGTCCGGAATTCCTCTTCAAGCTGCTCATCATCTTTCTCATCGAACGAGGAGAGGAGCTTCCGCGCCTCCTGTAATACCTTCAGAGTTTCCGGTGCACTGAGCTTTTTGGGAACCAGCTCACTTGCAGCGGGGGTCGGAACCTCCTGAAACAGGAAGCGTGTCATTTCACTCACGTCACTGAGAAGCTTTAACCGTTCCTGGATCAGTGGAATCATGCTCTCCACAATCTGCTGTTGCTGTGCAGTGGGAGGCTCTGAGATAACACCATCTCGCACTAAGTAGGGAATCAGCAGTTCAGCAAGCTCATCAGGCTGCTTTTTCCTGATATACTGTCCGTTAAACCATACAAGCTTCTTGTAATCGAAGACCCCGGGGGCTTTGTTTATTTTGTCGAGGGTAAAGATTTCCTCTAGCTCCTCTTTCGTGAAGAATTCAGTTTTATCATCATATGACCAACCAAGCAGACTGATATAGTTTAAAATAGCCTCAGGAAGATACCCCTGTTCTCTGAAATCACGTACGGCAGTTGAACCATGCCGCTTGGAAAGTTTCTGGCCATCTTTTCCCATAACCATGGGCAGGTGACAGTACTCAGGCGGCTCCCAGCCGAAGGCTTCATAGAGCAGTACATGCATCGCTCCTGAGGGAATCCACTCCTGGGCACGCATGATGTGAGTGATGTTCATCAGATGATCATCGATCACATTTGCCAGGTGATACGTTGGATATCCGTCTGACTTGAGGAGCACCGGATCGGGACTGATGTCGCTGTTTTTTCGGCTTACATCCCCCATAAGACGATCGTGAAACGTTGTCTTCCCTTCCAA
>JBNJDX010000056.1:0-12920 GCA_051745285.1 Spirochaetota bacterium | reverse complement strand
GTCTGTGCAAAGAATTTCATGTGCGTGTGCTCCTGTGTGAAGGCTGGCTTCACATGCCCAAGAATACCGATTTTACAGCTGTTTTGCTACCCTCTGCCAATCGAGCAGCGAGGTATGTACATATTCCAATGATGAACAAAGATCAGTAACCCAGCCACATGAAAGAATCTGGTTTGATTTTCTATTCGCTGTCGGATGAAAACTGATTGTCTTGGAGCTTTGTTTTGACTTAGGGCTATCTTCTCTCGCCCGCCGTTTGCGTTTGGGGTGTCATGCTGCGGGAGAAGTATATCTTTTCCTGATTCAGTTATGGATTTGTTCCATGATTTAGAAATAATAGAGATAAGTGAAACCAGTTCGCCGAACTGTTGTACATAAGGGGAGGGCTCAAGATCAGGCCCAGGGCGAGTGCCGCTAAGTAACTATTTGTTAGCTGCACTGTTTATGCTTAGAGATATTGACTCGCCTGCGGGGGAATCTGCCCCTTTGTGTGTACAAAGGGGAGTGTATGTTGTACCATGTGAAACCGTGTGCTGTGACTTCCTTTACACTGGGGATTCACCGCTTGAACTTCTTGCAGGGTGTGTAATGGCAGGGAGCTTGTGTTCCGCACAAAAACTTGCAAATAAATAAGGACGGAGAATGCTGAAAAAAATAGTTTCGTCGCTGCTTCTCTGCGTGATAATTGGATTTCCACTGGCAGCCCAGGAGGCAGAGAGTCAGAAAGAGCCGGTACTGACCATCGAGCGGGTCGAAATTACCGTAAAGGGAATGTCCAACAAGAGACTGCTTCGAGATCGGCTTGACTTCGATTTAGATAAGACGTTCGAATCTTTCGAGGGCCTGGAGGAGTATGTAAAGGCCCGCCGGCAGACGCTGGTAAATATGCGGGTCTTTGATGAGATTTCCTACACTATTGAAGAGGGGAGCTTTGAGTCGGAATATGTCGTGGATTTTTATATTGATGATGCTCTGACCACGTTGCCCATACCCTACGGGAAGTATGACTCGAACTACGGATTCAAGTTCGGACTTAAACTGTTTGATACAAATCTGCTGGGTACTCTCTCGGATTTAAAATTAACCAGTTTCATTGCTCAAAAGAACAATTCCTGGGAGAACAAAGAGTATTTTAATGAAATGATCTGGAATGACATATCCCTGTTCGGCAGCACACTGGACACGAAGACAAAGTTCCAGATGAATCAGGATGATCAGGGATTCTCCGGAGCCCGTTTTTCCACCTCAATCTTACTAAAAGATCTGCCTTTGTTCTCTAAAAACTTCTCTTTGAGTGCAGATTTAACAGCGGGGCAGGAGAGTGCTTACGATCTGTCAGACTGGGGAATTCCAACTTACAATTTCAATTTCTCGTGGAAGAGGCTGCCGTTTATTGAGAATACCATTACTGTTGGGGCTGGACTAAAGCTGGAGCCTGATGATGAAGAGGCTTGGATATATACGCTGTCAGGGAATACCACACTTCATGATCTTAGTCTCCCCTTTACCGAATTTGACTTTTCCATGGGTACGAGCTATTCATTCTCCCACAGGGATTTTACTGACATGAATATCCCCCCGACACTCAACAGCATATACTTTCAAATCAGCGATTCCTACCGTCTGCCGCTAGACACCACTTTTTCGACAAGCACCAGATTTACGGTTGATCCCCGTGTTTCCGATCTTAATCCGACCTTATCCTTCTCGAATTCGCTCTCACGTCGCAAGATTAACTGGGATCACAATTATCGTAAAGGGTTGCACTTTTCGCTCTCCAATTCGCTTAGTTACGACCTCGCATATCTGTTTAGTGGTGCTCCAGATCCCTTTCCCAGTTATACGAAACTCTCAGCAACTGGGTTTGCCGTACTGGGAGATATGATAAACCTGGGGGCCAGGCTGCAGGCCTATTACTCTTCAGTGGACCCATACTCTTTTATGAAAGACAGCGGGACACATCCTGGTGAGTACATGAGAGGCATACTGGACAATAACGAGTCCCTCAGTGATGAGGCCCGGCGCTACGGAGGTATTCTCAATACCAATCTGACTTTTACCTTTCTGGACTTTAACGGGGTTGCTGAGTTGCTTGTCTCTCCCTTCCTTGATATCGGAATATTCGCCTCAAATGCGCAGAACGAGTTGTTTGAGACACGCTTTTCTGGCGGCGTCGAAGGGCAGTGGATTTTTGACAAGTATAAAAGCTATCCCTTTAATGTGACACTCGGAGCTAACCTGAAAGATGTATATAGTTACATGCAAGGAGATATCGACAGACTCCTTGATATCGAATACGAGATACTTATGACATTGGAACTCTTTTACTAACATGTGGGCATAAGGGGTGTTTGCTATGATGAAACGTTTGCTGTGTATGGCAGTGTTGATTGGAATAACCGCAGGGGTTGCAGGCGCAGTACCCCAACCTTACAACACCGTCCCTGTCGGGGACCCGGTCTATACCGTGCTGGAGAATTTAGCTATTCGCGGAATAATTGATCCCCTCAGTGGAGTAAAACCCTATACCCGCTCATTTACAGCTGACCGGCTTGAACAGGCTATTGACTCCCAGGAAATAAGCGAAAGAGAGAAAGAGATTCTCTCTGCCTATCTCAGCCGGTTCTCTGCTCCTGCGGGGAATGACTTTTCCACTGTTGCCCAACGGGGGAGTGTGTTAACTTCCTCAGCCATTTCAGAAGAGGGAGTTATTGAGATTGGAGCCCGCTCCAAACTGTTGTTATCATCTCCGATCCCCTCTATTGAGAGCTATGATTCACGAAACGATGCCAGCGTATATGTTCGCGGTGATATTGGAGAAGTAAGCTCCTTTAATGTGGAGGCGGGGGCACGGTTTGATCACCTCAATCCCCTGGCATGGATGAGATATCACTATTCTACTACCGGAGAGGGGCAATACCTCTATAACACCGATGGTATGTATGATGAGACGCAAGGTGTGCAGGAGGGATTTGCCGCAAATTTCTTGTTGGCTCCCGAGGCAACCTTGTCGCTTCTTGATGACCGGTTCCAGCTGCGCTGGGGGATGTTCAAGCGCGACTGGGGCACTGGATACGGTAATCTCAACATCTCCGACAACGCACGAGAATTTGATGCAATTGAAGGGAAAATCGATTTCTCTGACTGGCTTACCTACCATTTTCTCACCGGTACCATGACTGCTCCGAAAACAGCTGATGAGCACGATAAGTACCAGAATATGCTGACGACCAAGCGGATTGAGTTTAATCTCCCCTGGGATCTGAACCTCTTCGTGTTCGAGACGGTGATGTGGCCCCGCCGACTGGAGCTTGGCTACCTGAATCCCTTTATGATCACAACGGTCTATCAGAACACGCTGGGCGATTATGATGATATGTACGCCGGATTAGGCGGTGACTGGAGCTTTGGTGATCTGTTCACTGTCTACGGCAACCTCTCAATGGATGAGACGCAGAATCTCAACCCCCTCGAGTGGTTTGAAGATCCGCGCAGCATATTCGGCATGCAGGCCGGGATACGGGGCAACATTCCGGGAGGTGCTTTCACCACCGCAGGCTTGCAGTACACCAGGCTGGAGCCCTTTTTCTACACACATAAACGGGAGAATTATCCGACATATATTTATCATCCCGAATATGATGGAGTCGAAGAAGAGTATGTAACTGATATCCGGGGCGACCTGATCATGCAATACGTCAACAAACTTGAGCCCCTCGGGTACTATCTGCCCCCGTCCTCCGATGAGATTAAGCTCGTTGTTGACTCCTCTCCGGCGCCTAACTGGTACCTGCGGGGACATGCTGCCTACATCCGCCATGCTGATCAATACGGTGGTGAGGGATCCCAGCTGGATGAGCCGATGGATTACGGGAAGGACAATGAGAACGGATATGATCCCAAGGATTTCGCGAATCATCTAGTCGAGAAGATCCTGCAGGGGGGGCTCAAGGCCAATTACCGGTTTCCCGAGGCTCCGCTCGGTCTGTCCGGATCCTATGCCTACACAAGTTCATGGTGGCGTGATTCTCCCGATGAGGCGTCCTGGCAGTGGGAGGACTCTCATCTTGTCTCTGTGGGTATAAGCATATACTATTAGGCTCGGAAGGTGAGATTCTATGGAAAACAGGAAGGATTACGGCTATTTTCTTTCTCGATTCAGTGCAGATGCAGTGGTTGTTTTCGGTTCCTGGATGCTGGCTTATTTTCTCCGTTTTGAGGTAATCCCCGGCGGGCGGGGAACGCCGGTGTTTTTCTTTCTCAAGCTTGATGTGCTTATTACCGCAGTAACCCTCTTTTTTATCAATCGAAACGGATTATACCACAGTATGCGCAACTACACCTGGATTCAGGAAGTCCAGCGGGTCGGGTATTCTGCCGCTGAATCGGTTGTTGCTACTGCTTTTATCTTCTACTTCTTTTTCCCTGAACGGATCAGTCGTCTGAGTATCGGGCTCTACGGAATTATTGTCCTGATCGGATTGGTCACAGAGCGCGTTTTGATAGCACATTATGTTGCTCGTCTGCGGGCGAGGGGAAAGAACGTCAAGCGGGTACTGCTAGTCGGGTTCGGCGAACACTTGCAGGAGTATTACAGCCATATCCGCAATAACGGCAAGCTTGGACTGCGGGTGTTGGCGCAGATTGACGGTGATCAGGGAAAAATCGAGGATGTCCAGCAGAGTGATCAGTCATTGGAGGAAGCTCTTGATTTCTTCAGACCTGATGTGATTGCTGTCAGCTACCCGCTGAGTTATCAGAATCGAGCCCAGGATCAGCTGAATGTATGTTCGGAGACACTGGCAGAGGTGCTGTTCATCCCCAGTCTGCAGCTTTCAACTTTGGGGAATTCGATCAGCGATTACTACAGCCTTCCGGTGGTGCATTTGAACCATGTAAAGTTTTCTAACTTTGACCGGATGGCAAAGCGAGCTTTGGATCTTTTTGGTTCCGTATTCGGGCTGGTCGTTCTCAGTCCCGTCTTTCTGCTTATTGCCGTGATTATCAAGATAAGTTCACGGGGACCGGTACTGTTCAAGCAGGAGCGGGTAACGATAGATGAGAGAACATTCAAGATGCTCAAATTTCGGACTATGAAACATGCTCCCTCCTCGAACCGGCTTGAGTGGACGAAGAAAAACGATCCCCGTATTACCGCTATTGGCGGATTTCTGCGGAAAACAAGCCTGGATGAGCTTCCGCAGCTGTGGAATGTGCTGCGCGGGGAGATGAGTCTTGTAGGACCCCGACCAGAACGGATGGAATTTGTGCAGCAGTTTAACAAGGAAATACCAGGTTATCGTCTCAGGCACAAGATGAATTCCGGCATGAGCGGATGGGCCCAGATCAACGGATTGCGAGGAGACACCTCCATCGAAAAACGTATTGACAGTGACCTGTATTATATTCGAAACTGGAGCATAGGCTTTGACATCAAAATCATTTTACTGACCTTTATCAAGGGCTTTGTGAATAAGAACGCCTACTGATCACATGTACACCACATACCAAATTGGAGGAATACGTGTTGCATACGAAGAAACTACTGCTTGTTATCGTCTTGATGGCTGCTTTCTGGCATCTCGGAGCCCGGAGTGTCACAGATGTTATTCCTGGACTCACTGAAGGGCAGGTAGAACAGCTGCGACAAGGTGAGGTGATCTCCAATGACAGCTCCGAGGAAGACCGCCTCATGTATGTGCCTGAAGAGACTATCATGGAGCGTACCATAGCGCAGACCACTATTGATGAGAATACCCTGTTTACTGAGTGTCTGACGCTGATTCCATATCCAGATTACTTTTCAAACCTTTCTCATGATGAGCAGCAGCTTCATGTATTCAATACACTGCGCTCAGTTTCAACCCAGGAAGGTATTACCTACATATCCTATCGGAAAGGCAATAAACCGGCACTGCTAATCGAGGACTCCCACGTGACTGACCGGATCGGCGGACGCAAGGAACTTGAAGATCCAGTTGTCGATACGCTTCCCAGACAGGACCGCCTCATAATCTATCAGCGTGACACCAGCTTCCGGAAGAACTACTATGAGTACCAGTACCGTACTTCCGGGGAAGAGATCTTCCAGCAGGTTACCAACAAGACCGATATGAGGGTATGGGGGCTGATACCGGCAGTCCGGAAGGATGCCATGGATATCAACACCTCGGTACTGTTTACCGACGAGGGAATGCTGGCCTACTCGCTTGCTGTAGCTCCCAACCAGAAGTCCGTCATTAAAATTCTAACTATCCGTGTGCACCTTCCCAGTGCCTTTCAGCGCAGGATGGTAGCAGTGCAGGAGTGGTTCGTAGATCAGCTGCAAACAAACCGCCCGGCTGAATAAAGGTACCTTCGGTTAGAGGTGTACTCGTATCCGAAATGAACCCTGCAGATCCTGGGTATAGGGGTGAGAGGTTTCGTTCTCAGGATTCCAGCGGTGGATCCAGGCAGTATGAAGACCAATCAATATCCGTTTCTGCAGCGGATACCAGCCGTCTGCCGACCAGATCAGTCGGTGCTCAACGGCATCCTTTGCAGGATTATTCGGGTCAGTGGCTGTCGGGGTCGACAGCTGGGTGGCACTCTCGCCTGTTTGGTACTCGGAGGTCTGGTCAATACAGCCTTTGAGCAGATAGGTGAGTTCCGAGTTCAGCTGCCAGGAGTCCAGTGAGACGAGCTCTCCCCGGATAGAGAGTATCAGGGCGTCCGGCCCCAGCGGAAACCCGAGGAAGTCCTCATCGGCCAAAACAAGAGAATTCTCTACCGGTTGCCGTTGTCCCACGATAAAATCGATTGGTTCGTCTCGAATGTCACGCAGATATAAATATGGATCAGTATAGGCGGCTTCCAGCTGGAGCAGATACAGATGACTGGAAGAGACTGAGCCCGCCTTGCGAACCCCTGCCAAATAGCCGAAGGCGTTCGGTTTTGTTTCTCCCTCGGTTACTGTTTTCATCTCATCAAGCACAAATTCCCCGTAGGCCGACCACTGGTTTGCAAAGCTGGCACTCAGGTGCACTCCTGCGATTGAGTTTGAGTTTCCTGCCATGTAAAAATTGTGGAAGATAGTCATCGGATTGAGCCAGCTGAATTTTACAAAGGGACCACGTACCATCATGCCCTCTGATAAGGCTATCCGGAAGCGCTCTCCAAGGGGAATTTCCAGCCGGTGACCGATGAACAGATCAAAGGACTGTATCGGATCATTGGTACTGGGACTCTCACTGTCAGAATCTTCTGTAGTATATGTCGCGGGGTGGTCAAAGAGCATCGCTGCAGAGGTGAGTTTAAATTGGTCAGGAAAGAGCGTCAGTCTGACAAGCTCATGGAAGTCCATGTGGTCGTTGATGATAAGGTTCCCAAGCGAGCTCGTGCCCCATTTGAGCCTGTCACGCCCGAACTGAACATTCCACTTCTCACCTCCAACAGAGAGATATGCCCTCCAGGGGCTTGTGTAATTGATATACTCAGGCCCGTTATCCAGGATGAGATTTGTTGACCAGCTAGGCCCGAAAAAGCCGGTGGAGTCACCTGTAGCTGCATGAAAGCGGTTGGGACGCACGTTATACCGGAGAAAGCCAAAGAAATGGTCGTCCAGATTGAGTGAGAGATCACCGTCAAAAAGAGATGATCTGTGTGTATAATCTTGGACCCAGTTCTCATCCGAGTCAAAAAAATCTCCGGTGTTGGTGTGGGCATACAGTTCACCGGTTATCTGAGAAGAAAACGAGATAGAAGTTGTTTGCGCGTCTTTTTCACGGAGCTTGTCTGAAAGGCTCTCATAGACGGCTGCAGAATCAGCATCCAGTCTGGAAACATCAATCTTCGAGAGCATCCCGATGAGTTCACTCTGGCTCCAGGGTCCGGAGGACGACAACGATTCAGCAGGTGCGATTGTCTGCAGGAGCAGCAATATTCTGTATTCTTGTGAATCAGTCGGATAGATGCGCTGCTGCCCGGCAGCTACCGGCATAGCCAGGACAGCAAAGCAGCTTATTACCACCAGAATCCGATAGATAGTACCTTTGCTCACAGCAATCTCCTCGATGATACAGAATAACACACTATCTCAGTGGTGGTATACTCGTAAGAAACCTGTTTTTGGGATATATGGTTTCTCTCTTGTCCTCGGAGGTCGTTCCACTGTACGATGGAGGAATGAAAGAGACTGTTATTGTAACCGGAGGCGCTGTCCGTGTTGGGAAAGCTATTGCCCAGAAGCTTGCTGAGGATGGCTACGCTGTTGTTATTCAGTATTTACACTCCGAACAGGAGGCAAAAGCCACAGTGGCTGCCATAGAGCATGGCGGGGGGCGGGCAAAGGCCCTGCAGCTTAACCTGGAACAAACGGGGGATTTTCAGGCTTTCTTTGCTGCTGCAGAGCAGGCTTTTCAATTTCCTGTTACCGGTCTGGTCTGCAGTGCGGCCAGATTTGATAGAGAGAGTTTCCTTGATACCTCCTCCTGTCAGTTACACAGGGAGTTCGCTGTTAACACAGTAGCCCCCTATATGCTGACACAGGAGCTGGTACGCTCCTGTGAGAAGAGAGCTCAAGATGCCAGCGGCAGCATCGTGTTTATCACCGATGCAAAGCTGCAGCGGCCATCTTCCTGCTTTTCAGCCTACTATGCTTCCAAAGGGGCTCTTGAAGCGCTTACCAGATCCCTTGCTCGTGAGCTGGCCCCTGCACTGCGGGTGAATGCGGTGGCTCCGGGACCGGTTGTACCCAGGCCGGGAGTTGATGATGCATACTTTGCCAAGCAGGCCCGGAAGCTGCCGCTGAAGCGGACCGGAGAGGCAGCTGATGTTGCACGGGCGGTTTCATTTCTTATGAACGCACCCTTTGTGACCGGCGAGATTCTCCGCGTGGATGGCGGCGGCAGCTTACTCTAAAATATATGGCGTCGTATGTATTTTTTGAATAATAGACTGATAAAGTCAAATGTTTAATTATTACTGTGTATGATGATAGCGCAAAAAACCTCATGTCATGTTGATATAGCGCATAAGCTGATAGCGAGTGGTAATATCGAAAATCGATAAAAAGACACTACACTTTTACCAGTTCCTGTAGTATAGTGAGTGTATGAGTAAATATGTACCTGAACTACAGAAAGTTTTTATTGGTAATCTGAAACGGTTTCGTAAGTCGAAAGGACTGTCACAGGCAAAATTAGCAGAATTGTGCGAGATTTCTGCGGGATTTGTTGGGGAAATTGAGGTCGGCAGGAGTTTTCCTTCCGTAAAGACACTGGAGAAGTTTTCTCAAGTGCTTGAAGTCAAACCCTTTGAATTCTTTGTTGACCCTGAGGACAGAAAACCGTCAAGTCAAGAAGAGGTGTTGAATATACTTGACCGGGTTCGAGACTATATCCGTTTGACCTAAACGTCAGGGTCCAATAGGAACGCGTGCTACATTCGTATTTCACTGACCGGATGTTGAAGGGGTTGGTGCGTGCGCCCAACTCCCTTCTACGTTAACCGTGAAAAAATAACACACCTTTTATTCCCCCTGCGGAAAATTCTCACCTGGCAGGAGGCTGTTGCCCTTTTGATCCCCGCAGGTTGCGCCATGAGCTGGCATAGTATGTGCTGGGTACTTGTTATACAGCAAGGACGGGTAAATGCGTAAGAAATTCTCAAAACTGGATAAGGATGAAATGTTAATTCTCGGGGGGGCAGGTTTTCTGCTGCTGCTTGTCGCTGTCCTGGCTGCCCTGCTAGTCAGCGTGACAAATGCGCGGGAGAATGTACTTCTACAGTACGAGGCTGAGCATGCGCTCACCGATTTTCTGTTCCGCATCCAGCAGGATAACGCAGAAGCTGAGCAGATGCTTTCAGAGAACGGTTCAGTTCGCGGGCTGGCTGTGTACACCTACTCAGGCGAGCAGGTTGTCGGTATCGGTGATGTACCGAAGACCCTTGATGTGAGTTCATATAACCTTGAGGGTGGCAAGCAAGCGCAGTACAACCGGACGTCAAAGACGATTGAATACGTACGGCGGGCAAAAATATCGTTGACTGCCGCCCGCATCGATCCTGAACCACTTGAAAAGCCGCTGGAACAGTTTGAGCTTCCCTTTGCAGAGCTGCTGTACATCTCTTTCGATGGCAGTGATTATCATGCTCGCCTCATTTGGGGATGGGCTCTGGTCTCATTTTTGATTGTCCTGATGGTGGGAGCCTTTGTGCTGGTCTTCAGGATTTACACTCGTAACAGGCAGTATAGAGAAAAGCTTGCTCAGCAGGAAAACCTGGTGAGCATGGGAGAGGCCGCCCGAACGCTTGCCCACGAGATAAAAAACCCGCTGAGTGCTATTTCGCTTCAATCCGCTGTGCTGAAAAAGACCATTCCACCAGAACATTACAAGGATGTTGAGGTCATTGAACAGGAAGTAAGGCGGCTGAATGTGTTGACAAAGCGGATAGGAGATTTCCTGAGAAATCCGCTCGGGGAGCCAAAGCAGCTTGATCTCGAACAATTTATCCGGGAACTAGTTTCAAAGTTTGATGTTGAAATTCCCTGCCGGAAAACTAAAGAGGGGCAGACCTTTGTTGAAATAGACCCTGAGAGAGCCCGTTCCGTGTTCGAGAATCTGATAAACAATGCTCTCGAAAGCTGCAGTGAGAAAGAAGACGGGTCTGCCGATGTCAGCATTGAAGTCACTCCTGAGAAAGAGTACATCGTAGTCAGAGTCTTGGACCGGGGAAAAGGCCTGCCGGAGGGAGGGGAGAAGCAACTATTTGATCCCTTTTTCACCACAAAGGCCAAAGGATCAGGTATCGGGCTGGCGATAACCAGGCGATTCATTCTGGCTGCCGGAGGGAATATCCGGATGCACTCGCGTAGCGGAGGTGGTACCATAGCCAGTGTGGAACTGCCAAGGAGCGCCAAAACATGAGAGTGTTAATCGTTGACGATGAGAAGAATATCAGAGAGCTGATGGGCAGATATCTCCAGCTCGATGATATAGAGAGCGATGGGGCGGAAAACGGCCTTTCTGCTCAGCGCATGCTGCGCGAGTGTTTGTACGACGCCTGTCTGGTTGACCTGAAGATGCCCGGTATAGACGGGCTGGAACTCATCCAGTGGATACGGCATGAGGGGTTTCGCATGCCGATTATCATGATGTCAGCCCACGGTGAGATCCGGGATGCCGTCACCGCGTTGAAAGAGGGTGCTCAGGATTATATTGTCAAGCCATTTGATCCTGAAGAGGTGACTCTGCGCCTCTCGAAGCTTATTGAGAATCAGCGGTTGAAAAACCTGGTTGAATCAGAACACCTGGGGCGCTCAGATGATGACGATGAGAGTTTCATCGGCACTTCTCCCAGTATGGTGAAAATACGAGATGTCATTGGCCGCATAGCCAACTCTCCGGCTACGGTGTTGATTACCGGCGAGAGCGGCACCGGTAAGGAGGTCGTCGCCAGGAGAATACACCAGCGTTCCCTGCTTGCTGAAGGTCCGTTTGTTGCAATCAATATCGGCGGGGTTCCTGAGCAGTTGTTGGAAAGTGAATTGTTCGGATATGAGAAAGGGGCGTTCACCGGGGCGGCAAACCGGAAAAACGGCATGTTTGAGCTGGCCGCCGGCGGAACCCTCTTCCTGGATGAGATTGGGGACATGCCGCCGGCACTGCAGGTTAAGCTGCTCCGTGTGCTTCAGGATCGGAAAATCACTCGTCTTGGCGGAACCCAGCCTATTCCTATCAACGCCAGAATTATTGCCGCCACCAATAAGAAACTTGAAGATCAGGTGCGTGAAGGAACGTTTCGCGAAGATTTATTCTATCGTCTGAACGTTGTACGTATCGAGATTCCACCTCTCCGCGAGCGAATAGAGGATATTGTAGTTCTTTCGGCTCGAATCTTACGCAACCTTAACCGGCAGATGGGTCTATCAATATCAGGCCTCTCAGAGGATGCCCTTGAGATGCTCAAGCAGTACAGCTTTCCGGGCAATGTGCGAGAACTTGAGAACGTACTTGAACGGGCGGTCATTTTTGCTGAGGATCAGGAACTGCAACCGGAGGATCTCGAACTGCGCGGGGTTGTCTTTCACGACCGTCAGAGGACAGAGTCCGAGCCTTCCAGGCCTGGTGACCGTGTGTTTGCTCCAGAGGAGAGCGGCCATCCGTATACGCTCAAAGAGCTTGAGAAACAGGCTATTATCCGAGCACTCCACAGGTGGGAAGGAAACCGCACGAGGGCTTCAGAGGAACTTGGTATCACCCGCAGAACACTGATCAACAAAATCGCAGAGTACGAGCTGGACTTGTAGCTGTCTCTCACCATGTTCTTAGGACTCCGCACCTTCTACAAACCTCTCCGAGTAGGTTTTCTTTGCGCGATGGTTGCCTTTTGTGGTAATATGCCGGTACTATGTGAGCTCTGCTGTGCGTCAGGAGTTCTTGGGGGAGGCTGTACCGATGGTTGCTACACTCTTTTGGATACTGTTTTTTCTTGGATTTCCCGTGCTCGTTCTCTGGATGTGTTCAAAGCATGCGCTGCTTGATGCTATCGGCGCAGTCGTCATCTGTTATGCAACCGGCATCATTCTGGGAAATGCAGGGATCTTCCCCGAAAATATACTTACCATTCAGGACTACATGACTACGCTGACAATTCCCATCGCCTTGCCGCTGATCTTTTTCTCAATGCACCTTGCCAACTGGAGGTCTCAGACTTCCCTGGTGATAAAATCGTTTGTAGGCGCCCTGGTCGCTGTAATAATCGGTTCAATAGCGACATTTTTTATTATGCGCGGCTATCTGGGTGAAGATGCCTGGAAGGTAGCCGGGATGCTTGTCGGCTGCTACACCGGCGGTACACCGAACATGGCGGCAATCGGCACCGCATTGAATATCGATACTACACGGTATATAGCGATTCATGCCTCTGATGTAGTCCTC
>JBNJDX010000055.1:0-12977 GCA_051745285.1 Spirochaetota bacterium | reverse complement strand
AAGCGTCCAATCTGGGCGCTTTTGATCATTGCGGTTTTTCTCTTGCTCTCAGTCCCCCTCCTGTATATACCCGGGGCAGCTGTAGTACGGGGGCAGGAAAACTGGGCCCATGTGCTCAAGTTTCTTCTGCCGCGCTACCTGTGGCAAACCCTGATTCTTGGACTGGGAACAGCCTTTGGGAGCGGGTTGCTTGGTATCAGCAGCGCCTGGATCATGTCCAGGTATACGTTTCGGGGAAAGATGTTCTTTGAGATACTGCTCTATCTCCCGCTGGCGGTACCAGCTTATATCATGGCCTATGCCTACGCCGGTTTTTTTGAGACCGGCGGGATCCTTTCCCGGGTTGCCTCCTCACTGTTTTCTGTCTCACTTCCCGCGATCCCCTTTATGAATATGGGAGGACTCATTGTTGTGATGTCACTGGCCCTCTATCCCTATGTGTATGCCACGGTACGTTCGAGTTTTCAGCTGCAGCCTCGATCGTCAATAGAGGCTGCCCGAATTCTGGGGGCATCGCCGAGGCGGGCATTCTGGAGCGTGGCTTTGCCATCCGCCCGGCCGGCGATTGTTGCGGGTATCAGCCTGGTACTCATGGAGACGTTCTCTGAGTATGGGGCGGTACAGTATTACGGCGTTGAAAACTTTACCACGGGTATCTTCAGGGCCTGGTTTACGCTGCGCGATACTTCATTGGCTTTGAAGTTGGCAGGTCTTCTTCTGTTGTTCACCTTCGGCTCCCTGGCTGTGGAAAAGCATTCTAGGGGGCGGAAGTCCTATCATGGAAGTTCTGCAGGCACAGGGACTGCCCCGTTGGTCAAGCTTGCCGGATGGCCCCTGGCTGGACGCGTGGGGCTGCTGCTGTTCCCTGTACTGTTTGGATTTGTGATCCCTGTGGCTCTCTATATCTACTGGAGTTCCGGTTCAGCGCTTGTGTTTGGAGGGGAGTTCCGGCGGGTGTTTATCAACACGGTTGCAGTCGGTTCAGTTGCCTCACTGCTGATTATTGTATGTGCACTGCTGTTAAATCATGCCTCCATGCTGTTTTCGAGGACGTACCTGCAGACGCTGACGCGGCTGAGCAACCTTGGTTATGCCATACCCGGGGCGGTACTCTCCCTCGCATTGTTAATGTTCTCGAACGGATTCCTCCACCTGCTGAGGGATTCCGGGTTGGTTTCACTTGAGGCCGCCCGGACACTGCTGGTCCAGATGGGGTTTGTAAACCTTCTGTTTGCCTTTGTACTCCGTTACTTGGCGGTAGCTTACAAGCCCCTTGAATCACACTATCTGCGGGTAGGGGGCGAAGTAGCTGAAGCTTCACTGTCTCTGGGGAAGTCTCCTTTTGCAACGCTGTTGCAGGTCAATCTGCCTCTACTGCGTATTCCTCTGCTGACTGGGGGGCTGTTGGTGTTTATCGACCTGGTAAAAGAGTTGCCGATGACGCTGATACTGCGCCCGTTCAATTTCGAGACGCTTGCTGTGAAGGCTTACTACCACGCCACAAACGAGATGATTGCCTCCGCGGCCCCCTATTCACTGACATTGGTTGCTATTGCTGCCATACCCTCGATTGTACTGGCTGTAACCCGTATGAAAAGAAGGAAGAGAGCGTTATGAGTGATTTACATCTACAAGCAATAACAAAGAGTTTTCCCGGACTTGCGTATCCGGTTCTTGATTCGCTTGATATGCATGTGTTCTCAGGTGAGACCGTAGCTCTGCTGGGGCAAAGCGGATGCGGGAAGACTACGTTGTTGCGGATTATCGCGGGTTTTATCGATCCTGATCATGGGAGGGTGGTCAGAGGGGAACAGATTCTGGCTGAAAAAGGGTACTCCATGGTCCCTGAAAAACGGAGGATCGGCTTTGTGTTTCAGGATTTTGCGCTCTTTCCCCATCTGAGTGCTGCTGAGAATATCGGGTACGGGGTTTCGCGAAATGAGCGCAAAGAGCGTAGCGCTCATATGCTTGAGCTCGTGGGTATGGCCGGATACGGAAACCGCTATCCTCATGAGCTCTCCGGAGGTCAGCAGCAGCGGATAGCTATTGCACGGGCATTGGCTCCAAGGCCCCAACTCCTTTTGATGGATGAGCCGTTCAATAATCTGGATGCTGAGATAAAAGCCAATATGCTTGCTTTTGTCAGAGAAATTCTTGATCAATACCGTATTACAACCGTTATGGTAAGTCATGACTTTCATGAGGCGGAACTGCTTGCGCACCGTTGTGCTGTCATAGAATCCGGGGTGGTGGCGCAGTACGATCATATTAAGGATATGAAAGAGCACCCGGTCAGCAATTTTATCAGTAGAATATCCACATCCGATTACCGTCGGTAGCTGAACACATTGGCAACATAGAGAGAGATATCATTTTAATGTTGACAATTTTGGTGAACATTGTTATACCTATATATACCATAGGGGGGTATACTATATGAGTAGTGAACAGAATCACGTAAGAAAAGCCCATCACTCCTACGAGACCAAGCAGCAGATGGTTGGGCGGATGCATCGAATTGAAGGGCAAATACGCGGGATTGCAAAGATGATAGAGCAGGATGTCTATTGCGATGACATACTGCACCAGTTTATGAGTGTTGAATCGGCCATGAATGGGGTAAAGAATCAGCTTCTTGAGGCACACATGAAAAGTTGTGTAGTCCGACAGATTCATGAAGGACAGGACGAGGTGGTTGATGAATTGCTTCAAACCATCAAGAAGATGACGAAATAGGAGCAGGTATGGAAATAATCCAGTTAGATATAAAAGGAATGACGTGTGCTTCTTGTGTAGCTCACGTCGAGAAAGGTGTCAAAAAGCAGGACGGCATTGACATGGCATCGGTAAATCTGGCAACTGAAAAGGCTACTGTAAGCTATGACCCGAATTTTACCGATATCGAGCAGATCATACAGAGTGTTGAGAAAGCCGGCTATTCTGCTGCTGTCGCTTCTGAAGAAGAACTAAGTGATACTGCGGCGAAACGGAAACGGAAACTAGTCAGGCTCAAATGGCATATCCTGATATCTGCAGTATTGAGTTTCCCACTGGTTATGGCGATGTTCGCCGCTGTTTTTAATATCAGGCAGCTCATGTTCCTGCATGATCCACTGCTGCAGCTCATACTGGCTACTCCGGTCCAGTTCTATATCGGACTTCGCTTCTATAAAGGGGCCTGGAAGAGCCTGCTTGCCCGCAATCCCGGTATGGACTTGCTTGTGGCGCTTGGAACGACAGCTGCCTACTTGTTCAGTGTGTTCAACGGCTTTATTGCCCAGGAAATCGGTATAGCATCAACAGGTCTCTACTTTGAAGCCTCAGCAATCATCATCACTCTGGTGGTACTCGGCAAGTACTTCGAGGAGAAGGCTAAGGGGCAGACCTCTGAGGCCATCCAGAAGCTGATGGGCCTGCAGCCGAAGACTGCCCGTCTGGAGCGGGATGGTGAGATTATCGAGGTGCCGATCAGTGATATCGTGCCTGGTGATATTGTACTTATCAGGCCTGGGGACAGAATGCCGGTTGACGGTTCGGTGCTCGAAGGACGTACTGCCGTTGATGAGAGTATGATTACCGGGGAGAGCATGCCGGTCGAAAAGCAGACCGGAGACAGTGTGGTCAGCGGTACAGTCAACAGCTACGGTTCCATCAGGATTACCGCGGAGTATGTCGGTAAGGACTCGGTTCTCGCCCGTATTATCTCCGTTGTCGAAGAGGCTCAGGGTTCAAAGGCCCCGATCCAGAAGGTTGCCGACAAGGTTGCAGCGGTCTTTGTTCCGGTTGTACTTGGTATTGCGGTAGTTACGCTGCTTATCTGGTGGCTGGTCATTGGTTCTCTCCCCCAGGCTATCATATCTGCTGTGGCGGTACTGGTCATAGCTTGTCCCTGTGCTCTGGGACTTGCCACGCCGACGGCAATCATGGTCGGTACGGGTAAAGGTGCACAGCGGGGCATCCTGATCAAAAACGGAGAGGTCCTGCAGGCAGCAGAAAAGATCACGGCAGTTGTGCTTGATAAGACCGGTACGATAACTCTGGGCAAGCCCAAAATGCAGAAAATTATTCCCTTGCATGACAAGATGGATGAGCAGGCATTATTGCAGATCGCTGCCAGTCTTGAATACGGTTCTGAGCATCCCCTGTCCAGGGCGATCGTTGAAGCAGCTGAGGAACAGGGACTCACGGTCAGCCAGACTGAAAACTTCTCGGCAGTACCGGGAAGAGGAATAGCCGGAGCTGTTGACGGTACTGAATATATAGTCGGCACTGAGGGATTCCTCCGTGAACAGGGTGTAGATTTCAGTGAGTATGCTCAAAAGAAGGCTGAGTTTGAGCATCAGGGGTATACGGTCGTCATACTCTCAGATCGAAGCAGTCCTCAGGCGCTCATTGCCATATCAGATACGATAAAAGAACACTCTAAACAAGGGGTACGTTTGCTTAAGGATCTGGGGGCAAAGGTCTTTATGATCACTGGGGATAACCACCGGACTGCGACGGCGATCGGAGCGGCTGCCGGTATTGATCCCGATTGCGTTCTCTCGGAAGTGCTTCCTGAGGGCAAGGCGGATAAGGTTACAGAACTCCAGAATGCCGGGTATACAGTTGCGATGGTGGGGGATGGTATCAATGATGCCCCGGCGCTGGCTACCGCTGATACGGGAATAGCGATGGGAGAGGGCTCCGATATCGCGATGGAGTCAGCCGATATTACGCTCATGCGTGGTGATCTCCGTGAGATTGCAGCTGCGATTAAGCTCTCAAAGAAGACGATGAAAAAGATCCGGCAGAATCTGTTCTGGGCTTTCTTCTACAATTCGGTAGGCATCCCCTTTGCTGCTGTAGGGTTGCTCAATCCGATTATAGCGGGGGCTGCTATGGCCTTCAGCTCAGTATCAGTCGTAACCAATTCATTGAGTCTCAAGCACTTTAAGATGAAGGACTTTGAGGCTGAGCAAACAACACAAGAGGCTGGAATACCCAGCGAAGGAGATGCATCTATGAAGATTAAGGTTAATGGGATGACATGTAATCACTGCAAGATGGCAGTTGAAACGGCAGTGAAATCAGTTGATTCAGTTGAAGATGCGGTAGTTTCGCTTGAACATAACGAGGTTGTCGTGACCCGGAGTTCAGACGGAAACGAAGCAGTTGAGAAGATACGAGCTGCTATCAAGGATGCAGGATACGAACCAGTATAAACACCTGGGAACGGTACATACATAGGAAGATGGATGTTTTGGGGAACCCAGTTTGAGCTACAACGAAAAGGGTAAAGAGGTGAGCATATGAGTAGCTGGTTTAGTCAGTATGGTTGTTTTGAACTATTTGGATATGGAGGAATTGTTATGATGATATTAGTACTACTGCTTGTGGCTTTTGGGGTCTACTTGTTTGTCAGAAACCAAAGAGAACCAGGCCATAGAGCGGTTCCAATAGACAGGGAAGATTCTCTGGATATCTTGAACAGACGTTTTGCCAAAGGAGAGATCTCAGGGGAAGAGTACAACAGGATGAAGCGTGATCTTGGCTTATAATTGACGATTACGGCGGGAAAACTGGTAGTTTGTTACAACCGTGTTCTTGCCGTATGTATTGGTTGATCGACTCTGGTCTCGGGGGTGCTGTGGTGGCACCCCCATGTTTATGTAAATGGGAATGTCTACGCTACTCGCTAAAAATTGTCACTACCTCTGCGGATACGCTCTGAAGAGGCGAGACAGTGAATCAGCTTTCCCGCCACCTTTTCCTTCACAAAAACACTGAAGAAACTTGACATAATTGGCGCTTCCTATTAAAGTTCATAATGTTCATAAAGATAGTGAACAATAAATGTAGAGGAGCGTTAGAGATGAACGGTACAGTATTACTTGCTCTTATTGGATTCGTGCTATTGCTGGCATTTCTCGTTATGCTGCGAAAAGTCTGGCATGTGCCTTTCACTATCAGAGTCGCTTCGGCACTCGTTCTGGGTGTCGGCTTTGGACTGACAGTCTATGCCTTCACTGACGATGCTGTCGCTGGAGAGATCCGCCGCTGGGTCTCTCTGGTAGGCTACGGGTATATCGATCTGCTGCGAATGCTCATTATTCCGTTGGTTCCCACGAGCATCATTGCCGGTCTGCTGAGACTCAGCAACACCCAGGAGCTCAAGCAGATGGGGGGAAGGACCATTGGTCTGTTTCTTTCGACGGCTGTTGTGGCGGGAATTATCGGACTGGTGGTAGGGACTCTCTTCTCAGTTGGCGTCGGCGCCGGAGCAGAAAGCCTGGCTGAACGGGACCCAAGTACAGTTGGTGACCTGCTTTCCCGGTTTCGAGATTTCATCCCGTCCAATCCGGTACAGGATGCAGCTGAAACAAACATGATTCCCATAGTCGTTTTCTCCCTATTTGTCGGAGTGGCAGCAATTATGGTCAAGGGGAAGAACAAGGAGACAACTAAACCTTTCGAACAGCTTCTGGAGAGTTTTCTCCAGATCGTGCTCATGCTCACAAAGATTATTATTCGCCTTACTCCCTACGGAGTTCTAGGGCTCACTGCCTACTGGCTTTCGAACAGCGGGATAGCAGCCCTCGCTCCTTTAGGGATCTTTGTCCTCGCAATCATTTTCGCCTGCTTCCTTCAGCTCTCACTGGTTTACGGTAGCCTGCTTGCCGGAGCTGTACGCATCAATCCCCTTCGGTTCTATCGTGCGGCGAGCCCTGCCTTGCTTCTGGCGTTCACCAGTAGATCGAGCCTTGGTTCGCTGACGATGACGATCACGACTATGACAGAACGGCTGAAAGTGAAGCCCCGGGTTGCCAATTTCGTCGGTCCGATCGGTGCAGTCATGAATATGGATGCCTGCGGTGGCATCTTTCCGGCCATGGTCTCAGTTTTCGCTGCCAACGCCTTTGGTATAGATCTGACAGCAGTCCAGTACGTGCTGATCGTCGGGGTCTCTGTGATCGCGAGTATCGGCAGTGCAGCAGTTCCTATGGGGGCGACTGCCTTTACTGTGATCACCCTCACCACGGTCGGACTCCCTGTTGAAGCTGTCGGGCTGGTTGCCGGAGTGGACTTCCTAGTCGATATGTTCCGTACTGCAACCAACGTCGCCGGTGACATGACCGCTTCAGTTGTTGTGGGGAACTCCCTCGGTGCATTTGACCGGAAAGCGTTTAACGAGCAGGATTTGAGTGCAGAACCTGCCTGAGAGGGTATTATTATACCCGTTTTTCACTGAGAATAATCAGTCCAGGGAATCCTCGGTCGTGCTGGTACAGCGATTGAGGGTTCCCGTGTGGCTCTCATACAGCCAGAGAGGCATTTTAGGTATGCATATGTGTTAGTGTTTTCCAACATCGCTAGAAGAATTTGACGCTGGAATACGTTGGATCAATTTCTGAATATGTGTGGCTTCTTTCAAAACACTTGTTAGAGTTCAACCCATCGACATGTTGAAGAATTTTAAGGCCCATACAAGTAAGAAATACAATACGATCGTTGTTGCTGCCGAGATGCTAAAGCTTCCCCAAAAGTGCAGCCCACGATTCAGTAAAGCAGGAAACAGCAAGAAAAATGCCAGTGACGGCAGCACCAGCCAGAAAACTGACTTGGAGAGGTTAATAATTTTTTCGATTTTGACCTGCTCATAATGCATCCAGAGGATTGCTAGCAGGGAGGTGAGCGGTAATGACGCGATAATAGCGCCAAAGAGGGAACTTCTTTTTGCGGCCTCACTTATCATAACTATAACGATTGCCGATATTCCCACTTTCATTAGATAATAAGCCATACACACCTCCAACTTTCTCAAAAACAAAACAAAACAAATCGATCACTCATTAACTTCAAGTTATACGTGAGGATACTGAATTGTGTTCGGAAAATCTAGGGAATGCTCTTATCACGGGTTCTCGGATACATGTATGTTCCAAATCAATAGCAAACAGCAAAACCAGTTGGAACGAGGGGCTCAGGTATTTCCATATCAGCATGAGGAGATGTTAGGAGCTGGCAGAACGAATACGGAAGGATTTCGAGAGGGAACAAGAACTCCAACTCCAGTTTTCTGGAAGTAGAGTTTTCCTGCGTGTGCGGAAAACTCCAAGGGGGATGTCTTTAGGTACTGCGCATATTCGACTTGGTGGCTTGATCTCTCTTGAATGATACTCGAGGGTATGGAACAATCACGTATGGCTTTTTCTATTCTTATGACGATCCTCGGCACGGTGCTGCTTGTAGCCGGGCTTATCGGCTGTATCATTCCGATCCTGCCCGGGCCACCGGTGGCGTTTTTCTCGCTTATTCTGATCTCCCTGGCCGGCTCGTGGGAGCTGTTTCCCCTCTGGCTTCTGCTGGTACTCGCGGCAGCGGCGATTGCTGCGGCCCTGTCTGACTCCATATTGCCGGTGACTTACTCTCATAAGGCAGGCGCCGGTAAGGCTGGTGTGCGCGGAAGTATCGTGGGGATGCTGGTTGGAACCTTCTTTTTCCCGCCTTTTGGTACCATCATAGGGGCTTTTGTCGGCGCTTTGGCGGCGGAGATTATCTGGCGTCGGGAAGACTCCCGTCCTTTGAAGGCTGCCCTGGGGGTCTTCAGCGGGACTATGGCGGCAATTCTAGTCAAACTGGCAGTCACCGGTACAATAGCCTATTTTTTTGTCAGAGGTGCCATTGGTCTGTTCTGAGGGATAGCGGAAAGGACACTCTGGAAATGTACCAGAGTTCTCATAGTGCGGCATAGAGCACTTAAACTAGCTAGGGCGCTAATAAAAGCGCCCTAGCTAGTTTGTTCGCGGAGGTTCTGTTCAGTGTGTCCCCCTGTCTTTTTCCAGGCTTGGGCTAAACTGAAAAAGAACAATAAGTCGGCCCATCAGGAACAAGCTCAATGGTGATGCAAAGGACTTCTGCTCCTTTTCACTTTTCTGTTGTGATGATTTTTAGTACCTTTCCAGTATGAAAATGAAGAGATATTTACATTTGAAAGGAGCCACATGTGCATCTTGCGCCTACACCATTGAAAAGGTCGGTCGAAAGATGGATGGAGTGGAGGATATTCGGGTAAACTCGGGGCTCTCTCAGGTTGAAGTTACTGTTTCACAGCCCGACGAAGAGAAACAAACAGAAATCCTCGAAAACATTCGCTCAGTCGTCCGTAAAATAGGCTACGATGCCGACATAGCTGATTAATAAACTCCTTTTTTAAAAAAAACGATAGAAACAGGTGTTTAGTCTTGTAACTATTTTTTATCTAAGCTATGGTACAAACCATGAGTTTATATAGGAACCTGACAATCTATCTTTTTTTCCCACAACTATTTTTCAAAATAATTCATTACATGAAATAACGGGAAAACTCATAATTTTTGCTTAATACCCTAATATATTAAACAGGGTTGTTCGTGATCGGGAGACGTATATCTATCCTTGGCGAACAGCTCATGCATTATTTCATAGGAGGAAATATGAAAAACATGAAAAAGAATCTGTTAATCCTAGGAAGTATACTGATGATACTTTCTGTCCTGTTTGTCGCCTGCAGCGGTGAGTCGGCCGAGAATGGAGAAGCCGAAGAAGCGCAGCAACAGGAGAACAAGTCCCTGACGTTCGGCCTTTTTAACTGGGCGGAGAACATAGCCGTCACCAATATGTGGAAGGTTCTCTTGGAAGAAAGAGGCTATGAAGTTGAAATTATCACCGGCGATAAATCACCGGTTTGGACCGGTGTTTCCGAGGGCGATTTGGATGTCCATTTCGAGTCCTGGATGCCGGTAACGGACAAACCCCTCTGGGATGAATACAAGGATAGTCTGGACGAATACGGGCCGTGGTACGAAGGCACCCAGCTGGGACTTGCCGTACCTACCTACGTTGAGATTGACAGCATTGAAGAGCTGAACGGGCACAAAGAGAATTTTGAGCAGGATGGCCAGCCCCAGATTGTTGGTATCGACTCAGGCTCTTCTCTGATGAAACTCACCCAAGAGGCTCACGAGGAGTACGGACTGGACATGGAACTTGTATCCTCCTCCGGCCCGGTTATGGTCGCTACTTTGCAAAAGGCAGTTGCAGACCAGGAAGACGTTGTGGTTACCCTTTGGAAACCGCACTGGATCTTCGCCGAGATAGATTTGAAGTTTCTAGACGATCCTAAAAACATCTATGGACAGGATGAGAGCATCTACTTTGTCGCTCACGAGAGCTTCAAGGAGACAAATCCCCAGGTGCTTGAATGGATGCAGAACTGGAAAATGGACGATCAGAGTCTCGGTAGTCTGATGGCAGCAATCAACGAAGCCGACAGCCCCGAAGCAGGCGCCACTGCATGGATTGAAGATAACAGTGAGCTTGTAGAGAGCTGGTTCGAATAGGCGTTGTATGTCACTGATTGAATGGCATTCAGAACATTACGATCAGGGTGACCTCTCCGGACTGGGGCTGCACGAGGCAGCCCCGGAGAGCGCCGGGATTGATCTGTCCTCAGTCCGGCGCTATCGTCTGGAGAGGATTAGACAGCAGATGAGAAAGAGCGAAATTGCAGCCCTGATTCTCTCGGATCCGGTCAACATTCGATATGCTACCGGAACACGGAATATGCAGGTTTTCTCCGCCCGAAACACTCCTTCCCGCTATCTGCTGCTGACTGAGCATAAAACTATCCTGTACGAGTTCACCGGGTGCATGCACCTGGCGGATGGATTTGAGACCGTCGACGAGGTCAGGCCGGCGACAACTGCGAGTTTCGTCGCTGCCGGGCCGGCCATTGCTGCTAAAGAGGCTCAATGGGCAAAAAACATGCTGGAGACTATCCGTGAGACTCTAGGGCACAGTTCCCGGAGCGGTGAAAAACGGGGAGACAATCCCATACCGCTGACTGTGGGCATAGAGCGGATGAACGCTGGGGTGGCGATTGAACTGGCAAAACTCGGCGTACGGGTGGTAGACGCCCAGGAGCCGGTGGAGATGGCCCGCAGCATTAAATCCGATGAGGAACTGAAGTGTATTATGGCCTCCCTGCAGGCCACTGAAACCGCGGTCGGGGTGCTTCGTGAAAACATCCGACCGGGGATAACTGAGAATGAACTCTGGTCGGTTTTGCACCAGCAGATCATCGCCATGAACGGCGATTATGTGGAGACCCGACTGTTAAGCTCCGGAGCCCGGACCAACCCCTGGTTTCAGGAATCCTCTAGCAAAGTCATTGGGGAGAATGAGCTCATCGGTTTCGATACCGATGTGGTCGGCTGTCATGGTTACTATACTGACTTCTCTCGTACCTTCCATTCGGGACCGGATATGCCGAGTGACGAACAGAAACGGATCTACCAGACTGCCTACGAACAGATACAGCACAATATCGGAATACTAGGTCCCGGGGTGAGCTTCAGAGAATACGCTGAGAGGGCCTGGACCATTCCCGACAAGTATTTTGCCAACCGCTACTACCTCTCGGCCCACGGTGTGGGCATGACCGGAGAGTATCCCTATCTCTACCATCGGGCTGACTTCCCCGATGCAGGATACGATGGAGTTCTCGAACCCAATATGACTATCTGCGTGGAGACGTATACTGGCGAAGAGGGAGGTCGAGAAGGGGTAAAACTGGAAGAACAGCTGCTGATCACTGAAAACGGTACTGAGCTGCTTTCAAACTATCCCTTCGAAGAGGACCTTCTGGATTAGGAGGGGAGAGAAATTATGCTTGCTGCGGATACCAGGCTGTCGCTAGTACACGAATCAATCACCCTCCATGTGAACAAAGAGGGGCTCAACGAGTATCGCAAATCCCGTCATCCTCAGGTTTACGGGCTCTATCACGAGCTCGAGACAGATGAGGCGATCTTCCGCTTCAACCTCAACGGAGAGATTATGGAGTGCCGGGGAAAGGACGGCCAGTGGCCGGGAAGCTCTGACCGGCTGCGGAGAACCGCGGGAGGGGACTGGGTCTTCTATTCTGGAGGAGCCTACCGCGGCAGTTACGAATCATTCGGCGGAAAGGCGCTTGCCGCACCTATTCAGTTTAAGATTCCCAGTCCCTACAACGAAGTATATAAAGCCACCGGTGAATTCTATCTCCCTCAACTGCCCTACCGCAGCAACTCCCTTTTAGCAACGGATCCATTTGGGAACCAGTCGGTGCAGTATCTGCTGCACAACTGGTACACACTGGTCGTTAAGGCGCTGAATAGGTTAGAAGAGGTCAGGGCAGAGCAGATGCATGGTCCCATCAAAGAGCTCATAGAAAAAATCCGAAGCAACACGCCGGAGAAACTCGACAGGAGGGCACAGGAGCTCTTTGAAATCGGTGGGGACCGAGTTTCGGTCCTTCCGCCGGAGACCCGTCATGTGGAGTATCGGATCATACCGCTGTTTATTTCTGAGGGCTGTCTGTATAAATGCGAATTCTGTACGGTGAAAAACAACCGCCCTTTCCGTGATTTCTCCGAAGAACGCATAAAAGAGCAGGTGTATGCTCTGCGGGATCACTTTGGTCCGGAACTGTCCAATTATAATGCAGTGTTTCTTGGAAATCACGACGCCCTCAACGCCGAAGACTCAAAACTGCTTTGGAGTGCCAGGTATGCTATCGAAGAGCTCAACCTGAGCAGGTCCTATATGCACGGCTGCTCGGTGATGCTCTTCGGCAGTGTTGATTCGTTTCTGGGCAAGGACCGGAGGTTTTTCAAAGAGCTTAATTCGATGGGCTGCAAGATCTATGTAAACCTGGGACTGGAGTCGGCAGACCAGAGAACTCTCGATCAGATCGGCAAACCGATCACCGCCCAACTGGTAGAAGAGAGTTTCAAAAAGATGGTGGCAATAAACGACGAGTTCGAGCATATCGAGATCAGCGCCAATTTCCTGATGGGAAAAAGTCTTCCTGAGAATCACTACAAGTCCTTCCTCACGCTGGTCAGAGACAAACTGGACCACCCCCGTTCAAAAGGTGCCGTTTACCTTTCCCCTATACTTGACGAGTCAGGCGA
>JBNJDX010000054.1:0-13368 GCA_051745285.1 Spirochaetota bacterium | reverse complement strand
GCAAACAGGCTGTCCATAGTAAAGATCCCGCTCACCAGCCCTGTTATTATTCCTGTGAGCAGTCCCACAGTGATGGCCTTAAACAGATCCCGAGTTTTTATGGCCACGATAAGCAAAAGGGCGACCGGAATAAGCATCACCAGTCTCACCGGGTCACCAATGGATCCGACATCTGAGGCTACCGTACCTCCGCTGCCGCCAAAGATGGCAAACAGAATCAGGGCCGCTACGGCGGCAACTATTGAATACTTAAACCTACTAGCAACAACGCCAGCAATATCTGCTGTAGTCTCTCCGTCGCGATAGGTCTGCGTAGAGGAAGAGGCAATAGTCGTATCAGAGATGGGTGCAAGGTTATCACCGAAGATACAACCGGATGTGATCGCTCCTGCAAGCAGAGCCGGATTGGCACCAAGGACAACCCCTGCCTGGAAGAAGATCGGAAAGGCAGCAAACATGGTACCGATAGAAGAGCCGGTGGCCGTTGCAATCACACAGGCTGAAAAGAACGTGAAAGCTACATACATTCCGCCTTCTAGCCCGATAGAGTTAGCAAACCAGACAAACCCCTCAGAGGCACTGCTGTCTTTCATCATCTGGGAGAACATACCGATGATAAAGAGAATCAACACGATGGTAACAGAATTAGGACTGGCAATTCCCTTAATGGCACTGTTCCAATAGAGCTTATAATTCTTGGCAAACGGCGCACCGATGAGCAGTCCCAGGAAGCCTCCCATTGCCAGCGCATGCATGTCGTAGGACAGATACACAAGGAACAGAAGGATACAAAATACAAAGAACACCAACAATGGAATGAACGACATTTTCATTCCGCCTTTAAACTCAAGCACTTCCCCTTTTTCAGACATCTTCGACTCCTTTTTCTTTCGCAAGTTTTTTCAAAGCGTGCTGAATACGCTTCAGGGCGTTTTCAGCCTTGGTATCATCCATGAAGCAGGCAATAACAATCCTGATAAAGCCTTCACCTTGAGATCCGTAGGGAACCCCTTCATTGACCAGAATCTTCGCATGTTCCAATATGTAGGCAGCAACCTCCTCGGAGGTGCCGAGCCTGCTGACATCCAGCCAGGCAAGGATTCCACTTTCAGACAAACTCATTGACACACCGGGAGTATCCTTTAGGACATCATAAGCCATACGGCGCCGTTTTTCGAGTTTTTTATAGTTTTTCTGCAGGTGATCAGTATCACGGATCGCAGTCACTGCCCCAAGCGAGGTCACCGTGGCAGCTGCGCCAAGTACATTCACAGCCCCGCCGTAGAGTACATCCATGATATGGTCATCGGCATATATATATCCGATCCGGAATCCACTGAGACCAATCCCCTTCGAGATGGAGCAGACAGTGAGTGTGCGCTCCCACATACCCGGCAGGGTTGCCGGAGATATAAACTCAATTCCGTCATAAATGTGATCCTCAAAGGCCTGATCACACACCAGGATCAAATCATGCTTGATAATAAAATCAGCTAGCATCTGCAGATTGTCCTTACGGAATACCGTGGTCGTCGGATTGTTCGGATGACAGAGGACCAGCATTTTCGTCCGGGGAGTTACCCGCTTTTCAAGTTCTTCGAGCCGAAACTGATAATTATCTTCCCGATACAGCGGAATCGGAACGGTAACCCCTCCGAGCAGTTTGGGGTTCAGGAAATTACTCGGATAACTCGGATCATGTACTAGGACTTCATCACCCTCTTCGATGAATGGCATCATGGCATAGAGAAGACCTGAATCAGACCCTGGAGTTACAATAACATTACGACTTGGATCAATCGGAAGACCGGTTGAGGCTGAAACTTTTTCGGCTATGGCAACACGCAGCTCTCTTAATCCAATCGGCATTGAGTAATGCGCAGGAAACCCCTCCTGAAGGGCTTCAACCATTACCTGCTTTACCGAGGCCGGGATAGATGGATCAGGAAAGAAGGGATCAGCCCAGGCCATGATATCCACACCCTGCTCTAGCAACTTTCCGGCTCCTTCACCGACATCAGCCTTCGTGACCTTCGAAAAGAGTCCTCCCTCAAGGTCCTTAAACTTGTAATTCATCTTGTCTTTGATATCCAACACATCCCCCTTTACACAGCTGCCAGAGCTTCAATCTCAACCAATGCTCCTTTGGGGAGATTGGCTACTTCAAAAGCCGCCCGCGCCGGCAGTGACTGCCCGAACACCTTGGCGTACTCTTCATTGACAAGTCCAAAGTCCTCTATCCTTTTGAGATAGATGGTAGTCTTCAGTACGTTATCAACCGTACTGCCCCCGGCCGTAAGAATCGCCTGTAGATTTGCAAGGCACTGTCTTACCTGATCAACAACATCGTCTGAGACAAACGAACCGGTCTGCGGGTCAATAGGCAACTGTCCAGAGATACATAGCAGCCCGTTACTGGCCACAGCCTGAGAGTAAGGTCCCACAGCCTCTGGAGCCTTATCTGTATACACAATCTTCTTCATGGCCTACTCCTGTTATAAATTATTATCATGATACAATATTATTATTACGGTGTCAAAAAATTTTTTACCTTTTACCAGGTCTGCTTTACCTGCCGCAAATACCGGTAAGTACTGGCTTCAGATATCTGTAATGCCCGGGAAACACTGGCTATAGCGCCTTTGAGAAGAAAAATACCCCGTCGGTTCAGCTCATCAATAACCGTCAGTCTCTCCTCCTGCGTCAGGTGCTGCACAGAAAGATTTTTTTCACGAATAATCTCAAGAGTTGTCTCTACGGGTATATCGGTGACCGAAGAGCTGAGTTTCTCATCAAACTGCTGAACGTACTCAGCACCATTAGGCTCAGTCTGATTGCGGGAGGCAAACAGATCATCGACTACCTTGGCAAGGGAATGCATGGGGGTGAGGTCTGTATTGAGACAGAGAATCCCGATCAGCCGCTGCCCGTTTTTGATAAAAAACGTCCCGGAGTTGAGAAAACGTCCATTCTCAGACATGCTTTTATACACAGCGGTAAAATCCTGGCTCTCATATTCTCTGCTCTGGATAATTCTCAGCACCAGATCTGTAGCCGAGCCCCCTACTGTCCGCCCGCTGATGTGATTGTTCTCAATGGCGATAATAGAACTTTCAAGCTGACTCACATCATGCAAAACAAATTCAGTATCCGGCATTTGCTGGGCTAGAAACCGTATCAGAGGAAAATAACTTTCTAGTATGCGGCGATCTTCTTCACTGTTCATACCTTAAGAGAATACACGAAAGAGGCCAGGATAGCAACTCAAATCAGGTATTCTCCTATCAGCATAACACCTTTGAGACCTTCTCCAGTGAAGAGATAATCTCGATATGCTGCGGGCACTTCGGTTCACACTCCCCGCAGGCGACACACAACGTTGCCAGGTGATTTTTCTTATTCTGCTGATACTCGTTTCGATAGCTGTCAACATCGGCGAACATCAGGGCCTCGTTGTAATATCTGAAGGCCTCAGGGATATCCACCCCGTGCGGACAAGGCATACAGTAACCACAGCTAGTACACGGCACCTCTATCTTGCTGCGATATACTTGTCGAACCTGTTCAATGAGGCGAAGCTCCTCATCGCTGAGAGCCTCTGCTTCAGCCGTCTGTGCAACTGCGATATTTTCATCCACCTGCTGCTGAGAACTCATGCCGCTGAGCACGACAGAGACCCGAGGGTCATTCCAGACCCAGCGAAGTGCCCATTCGGCGGGAGATCGCTGGATGGGCGCACGTTCCCATAGAGCTTGCACCTCTTCTGGTACAGCAGCGGTAAGGCTTCCCCCGCGAAGCGGCTCCATGACAATAACACCCAACCCCCTATCGTAGGCGTAGGCAAGTCCCTTCTCGCCGGCCTGTTCATCAACATCAAGATAATTGTACTGAATCTGACAAAAATCCCAGTCGTAGCTGTCAACTATTTCTGTGAAGGTCTCATAATCATCATGGAATGAAAATCCGATATTTCGAACACGACCATCGGCTACCGCTTTATCCATAAAATCAAACACATCGTGCTCTGTCAGCTTCTTCCAAAACCCCTTGGTGAGTGTGTGAATCAGATAATAATCAATATAGTCAGTCTGCAGCTTTTCCAGCTGCTCATTGAGGTACCTGTCCATGTCTTCCCGGCTTTTTATCAGCCAGGTCGGCAATTTAGTTGCCAGCTGCACTTTCTGGCGATATCCATCCTGTAAAGCATCAGCGACAAGCGGTTCACTCTGCCCGCCGTGATATGGATAAGCAGTATCGATATAGTTTACGCCACGGTCGATTGCTGAACGAATCATCTGCTTAGACAGCTGCCAGTTGATATCCTTGTAAGAATCGGAGTTCTGCGGCAGTCGCATACAGCCGAATCCAAGAATGGACAGCTTCTCCTCTGAGCGTGGAAAGGTGCGATATTTCATAGTTCCCCCTGTTGCTAATTACTGTATTACTATCAGTTGCCCGTCACTATCATAACGCAGACGGGCCTGCGTGTAAAACGATCGACTCCCCCTCGGTCATGCGGGATCCTGGGCATCTGTATTGTGCTCGAGGGTCTGCCGATAGATATCCTCGTCAATGTTCCCCGTTCTGAGCAGATACTCCCCGTACCTTTCTGTGTGCCCCTCTTCTCCTGTGCTGACTGTCTCCTGTTTCACTCCCGAGGCCAATGTCATCAGGAGGGTGCTCACATCCATCCGAAAACTCAAGGAGGCGACATAGTGCTGGTCGTAGGTGAGACTCTCCTCCCAGTCTAGGTTTCTCCCTCCGTTCACGCGCGCCCACCCGGTGAGCCCCGGTTTCACCTTGAACCGGAGAGCCTGCTGAGAATTCATAAACAGCATATCCTCCCGCGGCAGCGGCCTTGGACCAATAAAACTCATCTGTCCCATAACAATGTTAAAGAGCATGGGCAGTTCATGCAGTCCAGAAGTGCGTAGAGCTCGCCCGAAAGACTCACCGGGCTCTCCCTCTCTACCTGTTTGGAACATATACATTGCAAAGAGCCCACCATCCTCACCGACCAGCTCAGAAGATGTCAGGGCTCGGCCGCCGATGTTGATCTTAATCAACAGGGTGATCAGCACAAGTAAGGGGGACATACAGATTAACAGAAGCAGGGAAAACACCACATCAAGCAACCGCTTGAAAAAATGGGCATAGATGTAGGATCGCATAACTTTCATGTCGCTTTGTATCCCCCGAGAGAGTAGTTAAAAAGAGAACGTATCACGAACAAGGTGCAAATTCAACGCTTTCTAATCCAGCTGCACCCCGATATACTCACCGAGTGAGCGGGCATCAGTAAACAAGACAGCATCTATGCCGCAGCTCCGTGCACCCTCGATATTTTCCATCCGGTCATCACAGAAAAAGACATCTTTGCCCTCTACACCTTCAGCGTGCAGGATCGCCTGGTAAAAGCCAATTCTAGGTTTCTCAATTCCGAGGCTGTGAGAAGCATATCCGCCGTCAAAGAGATCTAGAACACCCATTTCCTGCATTATAGTAAAATGGCTGGCGAAGGTGTTCGACCCGTAGACCACCCGGCTGCCCTGATTTCTCAGGTGCTTGATTACCTGTGCAGTCTCCGGGTTTAGGATAGGCTTAAAGCAGCTATCCAGATAATCTTCTCTCACCTGCTTCCCGGTTTTCTCCCTGAAGAGCTTCCAAAAGGTCTCATTTTCCATACTGCCTGCCATGAGCGCATCGATATACCGGTGATAATGATCACCAAACTCCTCTCCGAGTATGCCCTGAATCCTTTCGCACACATTTATTCCATCAAGCAGCACTCCTCCAAGGTCGAATACATACAATGCGTAGGTATGTGGTTGTCTCATAGTTCCTCCCAGTTGAATCAAGTTAAACCATATATTTCACATCGGAAGTATAGGTTGGGTACGCCCAGGGGAGAGATTTTATAGCGGAAGCTGGTAGAGCATTTCGCATGGCAAGTGCAAACAGATTGATCAATTCACCGGCGTATGGACTGACAAGATGGGCACCTGCAATCTGGTCTGTGTCGGTATCAATAAGCACTTCATAGTACACTTGTTCTGTATTCAGCCGCTTGTAATTTGGCCAGCTGCCTCCACTGCCCCGCTCTGTTTTCAGCTTTCGTGTTGAACCCTTCGCCTGTTCGCTGCTCATGCCGATACTAGCCATCTGCGGATGGGTAAAGACTACCGAGGGTATGAGATCATAGTCAACAGCGTTACTCTGCGGGTTGAGCATGTTTTCAGCAGCGGCTGTCCCCTCCATGTCACTAATCGGAGAGAGCAGCTTTGAGGCAACACAGTCACCGGCAGCGTATACACCCTCAGCTGACGTCTGCATATACCGGTCTGTGAGAATCCCCCCTTTGGAATAGTCCACTCCGGCAGCAGACAGATTCAGCTGCTCAATATCGGGTACACGACCGATAGCCGACATCACAAAATCACCTGAGAACTCTCCCTTGTTACCGGTTTCAACAATGTACCCGGTTCCGTCTTTGCGTATGCTCCTCACATCCACCCCGGTTACCATGGAAATGTTCCAATCCGCAGCCTCTTTACAAACAGGATTAACAATTGAGCGTGGAAAAGCAGGAAGCATCTCGGGGCCTTTCTGCAATACGGTGACCTCACTGCCACACAACCCTGCTATAAAGGCAAATTCTAGGGAAATGTATCCCCCGCCGATAAAAATCAATCGTTTTGGCAGGTGTTCAAGTTCCAGAAAGTCATCACTGGTAAGAAGGAACTCAGAGCCCTCAAGCGGCAGCGCTCTCGAATAACTCCCGGATGCAATGAGCACCTGCTCGGCAGTTATGTTAAGGCCGCTTTCCTCGAGCTTAATTACCTTTGGAGCTGTAAACGTCGCTGTTCCGTGATATGTGTCGATACCCTTATCCTGTAAAGATGTTTCTGCAGCTTCGGGAAAGGGGTCGGTAAAGGAGTTCTTGAACTGCTGCAGCTGTTCCCATTCGACCCTCGAGGCAGTGAGGCCTCTCCCCTGCAGAGCCTGTGTCTGGGCTGCCAGGTGAGCTGCGGTCACGAGATATTTCTTCGGCTGGCATCCCCGCAGCGCGCAGGTTCCCCCGAAAGGGCGTTTGTCAATAACGGCAATTCGCTTACCTGCCCCACTGAGGATACCGGCTGCGGTAACTCCAGCTGTCCCCGACCCAATGATCACAACATCATAGCCGACCTGTTTATCTGCACCCATGGTCATTCTCCTTGTTCATGTGTAAGACCTATCCTATCATCAGCTATACAGTTTTGGAATCAAAATGGTCTACCCAGACAGCAAAACTTGCAGGGCATACCATCCAATCCAGACGTTGACACACCCGCTATAGAGGCCGTATGCTATTCCAAGGCTACAACATAGAGGAGACAACCATGGCCGGTAGAGGAATTCATGTTACAATAAACGGGCATCCAACCCTACTGGACAGAGAAGAAGCCAGTATACAAGATTGTATCGCCACCTTTAGCCGCAAACGCCCGGTTCTCGCTGTCTTTGTGAACGACCAGTTTGTTCCGGCCAGAAAGTATCACTCCTACACGGTACAGCAAGGCGATGAAATTCAAATCATGTTCTTCCTCGGCGGTGGCTGATCCAACTGCTTCAGTCCCAGCTGTCTGCCCCCGATAGCCCTGATAATAAGTAGATTTACCACCGAGGCGGCCGCAAACAGATGCCATTGGGGCGCCCCTGAGCCGATGGATCCCACATAGGTGTATAACTTAAGACTGATTGGGTATTTGGCCTCATCGGAGAGCAGAATCAGAGGTGCAATAAACCCGTTCCAGGCCCCCAGCCAGGCAAATATCATGGTTGTTTTGATCATCGGGAAACTGACTGGAAGAAAAATATGCCGAAGGTAGGCTGCTGTACTCGCACCATCCAGCATAGCTGCTTCCTGCAGAACACGTGAGCGCTTTTCCACGTGGTTTCGCATAATCAGCAAAGAAAAGGGGAGAGCGTGTGCGCAGTAGACAAGGACAAGCGCCGAATGGGTGTTTGTAAGCGACAGGGCGGCAAAAACGGCAAACAGCGGAATCAGGGAGTGCATACCGCTAGAAACGTTGAGAACCTGGACAGCTGAAACCAATGCATCAGAGCGCCGCTTACGCATACCGGCAGCTGCCCAGGCAGCCGGCAGGGCTATCAGCGGGACAGCTAGAGCTGTTGAGAACCCGAGCAGCGCGCTATTTGCCAGATACCGGATAAACCCTTCGTCTACAAAGAGCTCTTTATAGGCATCGAAGGTGGCATAGGGCGGCAGGATGCTTCCCACATAACAGGAACGAACCCCCGAAAAACTCAGCCAAAGGAGATAGTAGACAATCATGATACTGGAGGCTGTCAGCAGCCAAGTTGCCACAGGAGTCCCTGCCTTAACAAACCACTCCTTATACAACGGGGCCTCGTGATATTCGCGCCGACCCGTCAAAACAAGGACAAACAGTATGAGCGGCACCAGAGGTGAGAACCCCTCCAGGAACCCTCTTTGCAGCAGCCGCACTCCAGTGAACCCGAGACTCCCGAAAAGAACCCACCGAAAGACCCGCTCCCGTCTCACTACAACTACGAGAACTACTGCTATTGCGGCCTCGACGATACTGTCTCGGCGCAACAGCACATACAAAGCAAAGACTATGGCTAAGAAGGCCCGCAGCAGATACCCCTGATGCATCCGGCTGAAGAACCAGAACCCCATAGCCACTGCAACCAGCAGTCCCATGAGAACTGCAAAGGCTGCCGTAATTCCGTAGCTGTTCAGTCCTCGAAACAGATCATAGAGAAAAACACTCAGCGTAGTGGTTGATCCCACCATATACCGTTCGGTAATTCCAGAGACTAAGGGCACTCCTCCATCTGTCATCAGGTGTATGAGCGTGAACTCCTTCATGGCCTTAATACCGTTAAGAGCAATCATAATCATCACAGACGAGCGGATAACAGGGAACTCAACGCACGAGAAGATGGTGGCGCTGCGGGAGCTCTCCAACCGGGCAATATCAATCTGCTCTTGACTCACCTGTTTTAGCTGCGAATAGATCACAAAAACCGTGATGGGGATACTCATCCAGATACTGACCGCAGCAGCACCTAAAAATGCTGCTGCCGGGTCAGTAAGCAAATTTACTTCTACTCCCGTCAGAGAGGAAAAGAGCGAATTCCCCCCGTCCCCGTGCAGGAAGGCCCGCCATACGGGAACAGCAATATAGATAGGAATACCGAGCGGGATAAAGAGCATACTGTAGAGCACAGAGCGTCCTTTTTGTCTTCTGAGTCTTCTTGCTAGCAGTATACTTACTACCGTTGTCACACTGATGGTGACACTCATCCACAGCGCAGTTACGTTCAGGCTGTAGAGAAATGCACGATCTCCGGTTATCCGCCTGAAATTGTCCAGACCCACCCACGTATCACCTTGCAGCAGGGATGAACGCAGCGCATCAAAGGCAGGAATGACTGCTGCAATTGCCATGACCCCAGCCAATGGGACCATCATAAGCAGTACCGAAGATCGCTTTATTCTACGCATTCCGCTAAAATATCAACTCGATATGTTCCACAGCACGCACGGCCTTGACCCCCTCAGGGACACGTTCTGCATCTTTATCCCATACCAGTTTCAGCGGCCAGTTGTCACCAGAGAGTTCCTCGCCCTCTTGATACATTGCCAGAATAACATCTTCGTTAGCGTGTAATTCTCTGGAATCAAGTGTAACTGCATACCCGTCTGAGGCGGTAATTCTCACATCATAGCCGGAAAGAGCCGCTTCCTTGTCATAGGAGAGGATTGACTTGTCAGTCTGCTTGTGCGGTTTATACTGTTTATCATCACCGTAGGCCAGCAGCAGATACAGCGGTATACCGGTGTACACCTCCTCTTCTCCCGTCTTTTTGTTGTAATAGGTGACGCTCTTTTTGTGGGCTGAGCAGTTGATGCCCGACTGCACGGTTGCCCGGTCAAGCACGCTGTCGGTTTTTCCGGAAATGCGCAGGGTAAACTCCCTCAGCGGCTCTCCGGCTACGGAGATCTTTTCCACCATCCTTGCTGAGCTGTGTCCGTCAATATTGGGGACTTCTCCGCCCTGTGAAATCTGTATGGTCCGAACATATCCCGGATCAAGTGGTAAATACTCGCCATCCTGCCGGAAGGCAAATATCCATAAGCCATCACGGGTGTCCAGCAGGTCTTCACCGCTGTAACTCATCTCGTAGCCGTCTGCAGCCGTAACAGTCACCGTGCTGTCTTCTGTCAGGGAGAGAAACGAAGAGAGGAAATCAGCCGCAGCGACTCCCCCGTATCGATGCTCGTAGTAGGTTCCAGCTGAGGTTGTATAGCCGCCAGACCCTTCCACATAGTAGGGCGACTGCTCAAGCTCGGCCCTGGTAAAACTCATCTGCTGGTCATTCACCTCTACTGTGAGGGTAAAAGCATCATCTGCCTGCTGTATTCCCAGATCGCACTCTATGCGCTCTAAAGATTCTACCTGATACTTCGATGAAAGATCTTTCCCCACAATACGCGGGGAAACAGCCTGGCCGTTTTCAAGAGTACTAATGTAGATATCTTCGTAGGATATTTCGTTGGTGTTGAAGGTTACTGAGTACCCGTCAGCCGCAGTCAGGGTTATATCGTAGCCTTCCTTCCAGAGTTCCTCATCGAACTGGGTATCACCTCCACCGTCCACGAGTGCTAGTATGTGTATGAGGGGGACCCCCTCATACACATACTCTGTTCCCCTGCGTGAAAGAGAAATCTGCTCCGCCTGAGAGGAGAGCTCTTCATAATCCTCCTCGGTAAAGCGGATGGTATGTTCTCCTGCTACTGTCAGTTGCCAGCCCCCACCCTGCCGGGCGGAGGCACCGCTGAGTGCATCAGTTCCAGAGGTTGCGCAGCCAAGTAAAGAAACCCCCACCGCTGCTAGCAGCAGCATCTTCATCAGTGTCACCATCTTCATCTTTTGTATCTCCTTTTGTCTGAAAATCTTCAAACACATCGGAGAGCTGTGCAGAAATAAGTTGTTGAGCTTTATCCAGTCCTTCCCGTGCACTCAGCTCTCCGGTAATAATAGTTCTCAGTAGTTTCCACATAATATTCTTGTACACGGCGTATCCAACGTCCGGAACAATAGTAGTCCCCCGTTCAACACTGGTTGTCAGTACTTCATGATAAGGCGAATCCGTTAGAGTTACCTCTTTGTGAGAAGGCAGCTTGTGGACCGCTTTGGGAAAACGCTGCTGTATGCCTATCCCCCCTAGATAGTCAATTAATCGTTTTGCCACAATCGGGTTGCGACTCTTTTTTGGTATAGCCAGCCCCTTATAATCCAGCAGGGGAGCAACAGCGCTGCCAGTGGATTCATTGACCGGAAACGGGGCTACAGAGAAGGGAATCTCCAGCCGCTCAAGCTCTGGGAGCATATACGAGGAGGAGAGCATGAGTGCGCACTGTCCGGATACAAACTTGCTGAACATCGCATCACGCTCAAAGGGGACTAGCAGGTCGCTCTCCATCAGCGAGAGCAGGTAGGTTACAGCCTCCAGGGAGGCCTTGTCATTGACGACAACTGACTTATCTGGTTCCACCAAGTATGCTTTCCCGAAGCCGAATTGGAACGGCAGCAGCCAATAGGCTGAATAGACATTCCAGGAGGCTGGAGCAGCTTCGCTGTGCTGTTTTACACTGATAAGCAGTTGCTCAAAGTCGGAAAGAGTTTTTACATCCTGCAGTCTCCAGCCGGCCTCTGAAAGAATATCCTCCCGGGCGATCATCAGTTGCGTATCGAGGTAAAACGGAACTGCCCACTGGCGGGTGTTCAGTGTAAAGGCTTTTAATCCCTTCGGACCGTACTGGTCGACATCCAAATAATCCAGGGGCTGGAGCATCCCGCCTCCTGAAAGTTCATAGATGTAGTCAGACTGCACCATAACCACGTCAGGGACTTCTCCCCCAGCCTTGTGTGTCTGCCTGAGCTTTGCAGAAATATTTGGAACCTCTAAAACTTCTATATCGGCATTATGCAGCTGAGCAAAACGCTGTATTTCAGCTTTTAGCTCGTCTGTGCCCTCCCAACTGACCCATACAGTAGCTGCAGGTTCGGCTAGTACCTCACCGGTCACATGCAACGTGAGCTGTGTATCTTCCAGCCGATAGAACAGTGTTGCAAGTTGCTCAGAGAGTTGGCTATCCTCCATGAGGACAACTTTCTCTCCACCAACCTCCAATCGCCAGGCGTCAGCAAAAAGCGGCAGCAGCTCTTGAAGGCTTATCCCTTCCGTTCTGTCAGCTTTCTCACTCTCAGAGGGATTTATGATGCGACTGTGTAATGATTCAGGTATGGGATAAGAAAGGGATTTGAGCTGGGAAGTATTGAAAGAGCTCCAGTGTTCCCCGTTAACGACAACTTCAACCGCCGCGCCGAAGGCTACCTGTGGTAACAGATAAAGAAGCAGCACCAAAGAGACGGTTTTTTTCCAGGAAACCATGTACAACCTTCCTTTCCAAACACGGGAGGAGTATGCCAAAGGAGGCATACAGAAGCAGTGCTTCTCTACCGTTTCCGGTAGTCCCGGCGGCCGGTCACCATAGGAGTGCTCTCCCACAGGTGATTCGGCTCGGAAGTTTCTCTAATATGACTGAATCTTAGCACAGACTCTGCTGCAACTCAAAATAAATGTTCTTTGATATGAAAGAACAATGTTATGAGTAGAATATAACACTTATGTAAGCTGCGAAGTTTCAATAATCGTGATATCAAAGGTACGTGCGTCAATTCGAAGCACCCTGTTGGTAAGCAGCTCACCAACATCACAAAGCAGTTTAATACACTCTGCTGCCTGTACCGATGCAATCATGGCCGGAAGAAAAGGCCCATTCCCCTGCACTGCAAGGGTCTCAAGATCATGCGGATAGAGCAGTTCAAAGGTTTTGTCACCTGGAAGTATGGTAGTCACCTGTCCCTGCCAGCTGTCTACCGCACCGTGGATAAATGGTATGTTTTGCTCACTGCTGTGTTGTTTTAGGATTCTTCTTGATTCCACAGAATCAAGGCAATCTACAACCACATCCGCCCCGGAGATAACGTGCCCGGCTGTCAGCTGGGTAAAGCGCTCTGGAATGGCGGTGACCTCTAGGTCAGAGTTGATCTCTCCGATTCGATCTTTGGCTATGAGGGCCTTGTTTTTGCCGATGGTATGTTCAGTGGCCAGTAGCTGCCTGTTCAGATTAGAGCTGGTGAACTTGTCCCCATCAATGACAACCAAATGCCCCACTCCCGCCCGAGAAAGCATTTCCAGTACGTACCCACCAAGCCCTCCGGCTCCGGCTACAACGACCTTGGACTCTCTCAGTTGTGCAATCTG
>JBNJDX010000053.1:0-13394 GCA_051745285.1 Spirochaetota bacterium | reverse complement strand
AGGTGGTTTCCTACGTTGCCGACTTCCTCCTTTTCGCAGATTCACGTGAGAGGTTCCTTCGGCCGGTATACAGCGGGGATCCGTAGAACGTATATCGACAAACAGATGTATCCGGGTGCTGCCCGTTGGCAGCAGCTCAAAGAAGCAGTCACAGCAGCAGGGAATATCGTGTTCAGCACAGGTGTGGATATCTTTGCTGTGTACCAGAGAATCGGTTTCTGGGGTTCCTTCCATCATGCAGAAAGGACCATATTTACTGCAGTCCGCTGGAAGTTTCAAAGAGGGCATATGCTGTTCACCAGTCAATGTATCGATAACCGTCAGGCTGGGGGCAAGGTTGAACGCAGATTCCAGTATGAGGGGGACTTGCAGATAGCAGCAGGAGCGCTGGAACTCAAAGCTGGCAGGAGGCTTCTCTGGGATATGAACAGGTGGCAAACGGAGGCTGATGTTGATATATCAGCAAAAGTCGGCTCAACCGAATGTAGGTTTTCGATTGAGTGGGGGCGTAGTGAAAGTAGACCGGAGCTCTCAGCAGGGATACAGATAACTTTCTCAGAGACAGTACAGATGAATGTATCTAGAAAACACCGGAAGAGTGTGGCTCTCTTGAAACTGCAAAGCCTATAAGTTCAGGAGCAGTCTGGCAGTCTCAAAATAAATAGCATACCCGGCAACATCGATAAGGGTGGCAATGAGAGGTGCTGACATAACTGTGGGATCTTTTCCAAGACGTGCAATTCCCAGCGGGGCAAAGATGCCTACAAGATTTGAAATGAGCACTACAATCATGAGCGAGAGGCCTACGACTAACCCCTCATAGACGCCTATCCCAGGCGGGAGGAAAATGCTGCGCAAAATGATGACGATACCGGTGATAAGTCCCATGAGGGCGCCGATTAGAATCTCCTTTATCGCAATTTTCCAAACCTCACGAAACTGTATTTCTCCGGTTGCCAGCCCGCGGATCATGAGAGCGGAGGCCTGATTTCCTGTATTTCCGCCGGTCTGTACAATAACAGGCATAAAAATCACGAGGAAGGTTGCCCCAATCATGAGTGGTTCGTAGTAATGGAGAACATTGGCAGAGATCGTTCCGAATAGGAGCAGAAGAATCAACCAGGGAACGCGCATTTTTACCAGGCCCAGAATAGAGTTTCTTACATAGGGGTCCTGGCTGCTGGACATAGCTCCCATACGGTAGATGTCCTCTGTCTGCTCTTCCCGGATGACGTCAATAATATCATCAAAGGTAACAATACCAATCAGGACGTGATCATGGCTGACTACAGGAAGCGAGGCAATGTCGTTTGTCTCCATAATCCTGGCAACTTCCTCCTGGTCGGTATCATCGTAGGCAAAATCGACATTCTCTTCCATGATATCCTTGATTGTCTGGTTATCCTCAGCTGCCAAAAGATCACGCATGGAGACCACTCCAGTGAGACGCTGAAGCTTGTCTATGACGTAGACGCTGAACAGGTACTCGACCTTTTTACTGTTTTTCCGGATAAAATATATTGCCTGTCTGACGGTAATGGATGCCTGGACTGCAAGAAAACGAGGGGTCATCAAACCGGCTGCATCATCTTCATCATACCTGAGCAGAAAGACCATCTCCCGGCGGGCACTGTCGCTGAGGTTCTTCCAGACAGAGTCACGAACTTCCTTGCCAACTGTCTGCATGATATCGACAAGGTCGTCAGGCTCCATCATTTTAAAGAGATTTTTTTTGCTCTGCTCGGTAAGTCTCAGCAGAATCTGTTCCTGTTGTTGGTGGGAGAGTTCAGGGATCAGATCGGTTTTCAATTGCAGCGGAAGGTCAATAAACACCAGCAGGGCTTCGTCATCGGAAAGCTCTTCCCATTGTTCAACAAGATCAGAGAAAGGGAGTTCATTGAAATACTCCTGCCGGTCCTGGGGAGTCATTTTTTCATGATATTCGACGTAGTGCCGGAGTTGATTGCTCATTGATCAATTCCCCCTTTTGGTGTGCTGAGTGAGAGTGGACGAAGCCCCTTGGAAGAAACCGGGCTAGAAAGAACCAAGAAGCTGTATTTCTAGCTCCAAGTTGATTCCATGGTTTTTCCGTATGACATCCTGAATATACAGGATAAGAGCGTAAATGTCACTTGATGAGGCCTTTCCTGCGGGATTAATAATGAAATTTCCGTGGTAACTTGCAATCTGTGCACCACCTTTTTCCCTGCCAAGAAGTCCTGAATCTTCAATAAGGCTACCCGCGGAGAGTTGGGCTCCTGTTTTGGGATCCGTTGGATTTTTGAATATCGACCCCATCGAGGGATTCCTGTACTGCCCCATATCCCGTCGGCGCTGTCGAAATCGTTTTGCTGCTTCGCTCACCGATAATGGCATGGTTGGTATTAATTCGAAACACACTTCGGTAATAAACCACCTGCGGTGTTTGAACGGCGAGTCCCGGTATCCAAATTCCATTTCATCATGAAAGATCCGATGGAAGCTCCCGTCGCTTTCAAGGTAATCAACCCAGGCGAGGCACTGAGAAATCTCATGCCCAAAGCAACCAGCGTTACCATACACAGCCCCTCCTACAGTACCTGGCAGGCCTGAAAAGTATTCAAGGCCGGACGCCCCGTGTTCGGCTGCAGTTGTGACCGTCTTTTCCAGTGCATTACCGGTGGCTGCTGTTAACAGTCTTCCCCTCTGAGTTATCCGCTTGAGTTTTCTGCTGTCTATTACCAGCCCTTTCAGTCCCTCTTCTGCGATAAGCACATTGGAACCGCCTCCAATGGGGGTAACATTGTGTTGATGCTCTGCCGCCCACTTGAGTAATTCCTGAAGTTCTTCTACATCTTCCGGTGTGGAGAAAAATTCTGCTGGCCCACCGGTTTTTATTGTTGTGTACTGTCTCAGCGGTTTGTCTGTCTCTATATTGGCCTTCATGTTGATTTTTTCACCCGTATCTCTTACATTAAACAGGAACATTGTAGTTGATTCGATGGAAATGAGCAATGTGTATCTACCGTAGCATGATGCGGGACCCTAGGTGGAGGATGTATGGGCATACAACTGTACAATACAATGGCGCGGGCGGTGCAGGAATTCATACCGCTGTATGACAGTGAAGTGAAGATGTATGCCTGCGGGCCGACTGTCTATAACCATGCTCACATCGGTAACCTGCGGACCTATATCTTTGAGGATATTCTTCGTCGTGTATTGGAGTATTTCAACTATACAGTTACGCATGTAATGAATGTTACCGATGTCGGACACTTGGTAAGTGATAACGATGAGGGCGAGGACAAGATGGTTAAATCCTCCCGGGAAACGGGGAGAAGTGTCTATGAAATTGCTGACTACTACACAACATCGTTCTTCACCGATACCGACAAGTTGCACATAAAACAGCCCTCGGTGGCCTGTAGAGCGACTGATCACATTCAGGATATGATCGATTTGATCAAGCGCCTGGAGGCAAGGGGACACACCTACCAGGCAGGCGGGAACGTCTATTTCAGTATCGATACGTTTAAGGATTACGGCAGACTTGCCCAGCTTAACTTGGAGGAGCTTCAATCAGGAGCCAGAATTGAAGTCGATCCAAACAAACGCAACCCAAAGGATTTTGCTCTGTGGTTCACCAAGTCGAAATTTGAGAATCAGAGTATGGTTTGGGATTCTCCCTGGGGGAAGGGATATCCGGGCTGGCATCTGGAGTGCAGTGCGATGAGCATGAAGTACCTTGGTGAGCAGTTTGATATTCACTGTGGTGGGACTGATCATATTCCAGTGCACCACACCAACGAAATTGCCCAATCTGAGGCTGCAACTGGAAAAAGCCCCTGGGTTAAGTACTGGCTTCATGGTGAGTTTTTATTGGACGAAACCGGCAAGATGTCAAAGTCGAAAGGAGAATTCCTGACCCTTTCGTTTCTCGAAAAGAAAGGGTTCCATCCTCTTGATTTCCGGTATTTCTGTCTTGGCGGACACTATCGGTCCCAGCTGCAGTTTTCTTTTGAAGCGCTTGAAGGGGCGCGCACAGCCCGTTTGAATCTTTCAAACAAGGTGAAGGAGTTTCTAACAGAAGCCGGCGATCAAGTGGCCTCTGAGGATATGCCAAACAAAGTTCGTGAAGAGTTTTCTGCGGCGTTAGCTCGAGATTTGAATACACCTCAGGCGCTTGCAGTTCTCTGGAAAGCAGTGAAAGATAAAGATCTTTCGGCTGCTCAGAAGCTCGGATTGCTGTATGATTTTGACACGGTTCTAGGTTTAGGACTTGATAAGATTCAGCTAAGCGGTCCTGAAGAGCTTGATGAGGAATCCATGCAACTTATTCGGGAGAGAGAAGAGGCCCGGGCATCCAAAAATTTTGCCAGGGCAGACGAGATTCGTGCTATACTGAAAGAGCGTGGAATTGAGATTAGAGACACATCTTCCGGCACAGAGTGGAAGAAAATTGTGTAACTTAATGGTAGGTGTGTTGTTAAGATTATGGAAATAAGAAGCAGCGGTTATGAATCGTTCCAGCTAGTGTACAAGGAGATTTTCCCAGTGCTCATGCGTGTTGCTTACCATGTTACCTACAACATGGATGCTTCCGAGGATGTGTGCCAGGAAGCCTTTATACGGTTTTATAACCGAAATATTTCGTTTCCGTCCCTTGACGAGGCTAAGTATTGGCTTATCAGGGTGACAAAGAATTTGGCGATTAACCACGTCAAGCGCAAGAGTCGCGAACAGACGGCGGTTGAGAAGATTAAAAAGCAGCCTAAGGTTGCTTTTAAGAATGGTGAAGACGAGGTTTTAGAACAGGAGGCTTGCGATCTTGTTCGTGAGACGATACAAAAGCTTCCGGAGAAGCTCAGAGCTGTGTTGGTTTTGAAAGAGTACAGTGATTTGAACTACAAAGAGATAGCGACTGTACTTAACATTTCAGAAAGTAATGTGAAGGTGAGAGTTCATCGAGCAAGACAGCAGCTCGAGAGTTTGCTTGGGCAGGAGGGGAATAAACATGTGTCTAGATGATAAGACAATATCAGCTTATATTGATGGAGAGCTCGGAGAGCCGTGGAAAACGCAGGTTGAAGAGCATCTTTTGCACTGCAGTACCTGCCGTCAGAGATATGACCAGCTTGAGCTGCTCGAAGAGGATATTCAAGCAGCGAGGATTCAGGACGAAGAGTTCTCTGAGCAGCAGAGCAGAGTGTGGAATTACCTCAAAAAGCATGTAATCACAGAAGAACCTACGCGGTTTTTTAAAAGAAGATTTTACATCCCGGCGCCCGTTTTGATGGGTGCGGCTGCAGCGCTGGTGCTGTTGTTTGCCGTGAATTTCATGGTGTTTCGAGATGCCGGTCAGAGTCAGGCAGATGGTGTAGATACCATACCGGTTATAAGCTCAGCCCCCGAGGAGGAGCGTGCCTCTGAGGGTCAGGGGGAAATGGTTCAAGTCAGCGCCTCTGATTCTTCGTCGGTTGCCCGGACGCTTGAGGACCTCAGTGTAGAGCAGATTCTCAAGATTCTGGACGAGCGGGGCTTTGAGGTTGACTTACGACTGAAGGATGTTCAAGAGTTGCCTGCTTCTTTCGAGTATGAGGAGCAAGAGGCTTCTGATGCTGAAGATATGCCCGGCAGTGAGGATGTTGAGATAATTGAAGAAACTCAGGAAGACCAGGAAATAGAGGCCAGCGACGAGTCCCCCGAAGAATCCGGAGATGAAGAGGTTCAGGAGGATCAGATCCAGTAGATCACAGTCATAGAGTTGCTGGAAGAACCCGAAAAGGCTGCCGTAAAGGCAGCTTTTTCTGTACATATGAAAATGTTCATGTATACTGTAAGCAGAAAATACATAGTAGAGAGGTAGTCTGTATGTTTGAGACAGGGGAGAACCCCGGGAGTGGTTCCTATTATTGCACTGAGTGCTATAAAGAGGTCGATTTACATGCTGATGACCAGTCGCTGCCCAAGTGCCCGGTCTGCTCTTCGACGACATTTGAAAAAGCTTAATGGCTCTACAGTACACAATGTGTCCAACTTTATTGACTTTTCCCGAATGATTGTGTAGAACATGAGTTTACATGAAAGAAAACTGTAACTCGTGCAAGCTGTACCCCGAAAAAGAGAAGCCCGACATCTATCATTAAGAATGTCGCGGCTTCTCTTTTTATGTCCAGCACTAGCCGAAGTTGTAAGGGGGGATTATGTCACAACGTGTGATCGATGTTGGGTTGCGGCCCGACTTGAAAACCTGGATTCCGCTTAGCTTCCAGCATGTCTTTGCCATGTTTGGAGCTACCGTACTTGTTCCGATGCTCACAGGGCTCAACCCGGCGGTTGCGCTGTTTACCTCTGGTATTGGAACGCTGCTCTACATTATGTTAACCAAACGCATGGTACCGACCTATCTCGGTTCATCGTTTGCCTTTATTGTCCCGCTGATTGCCATCAGCGCCTCGTACGGGGTTGAGTATGCCATGGGGGGAGCTCTCTCAGTAGGTGTATTTTACGTACTTATAGCACTGGTGATTCGCCAATTTGGCGTAGCCTGGCTGGATAAACTTCTTCCGTCAGTTGTAATCGGCAGTGTCATCATGGTAATCGGTCTTAACCTTGCACCAACGGCTATGAGTATGGCCATGTATCCGTTGAGCGACGCTGCTAACGGATACAGCTTAGCCCATGTGACAATCGCTGCGGTGACATTAGCTATTGCGATTATCTCCAGTATAGTGCTAAGAGGTTTTTTCACTGTGATCCCCATCCTTATTGCTATCATCGGTGGGTATCTGTTTACACTTATTGCTGGTGCTTTCTTCCCTGCTTTTGCTTTGATTGATTTCACGGTAGTCAACGAAGCTGCCTGGTTCGGGTTACCGGCATTTTCGCTGCCCAAATTCTCTTTGGTGCCAATTGTGACCTTCCTGCTTGTTTCCCTGGCGACCATTGCCGAGCATTTAGGCGACACGATGGTAATCAGCAAAGTTGTCGGTAAAGACTTCTACAAAAATCCGGGGATCCATCGCACTCTCGCCGGTGACGGCGTAGCAACAGCCTTTGCTTCCTTTTTTGGTGGGCCGCCGAATACAACGTACGGAGAAAATATTGGGGTTCTGGCCATTACGCGGGTGTACAGCATATGGGTTATCGGTGGAGCAGCCGTAATTGCAGTTGTCATTTCCTTTATTCAAAAAGTAGGGGCGGTTATCCAAACGATTCCCACACCCGTTATGGGGGGAATATCAATGATGCTTTTTGGTATTATTGCCAGTGCCGGAATACGGACAGTCGTTGAGAGCGGTGTTGATTATTCCAACAAACGCAACTTGACCATTTCTTCGGTAGTGCTGGTCATTGGTATTGGCGGAGGAATGATCAGCTTCCCACTTACCGGTACGCTCACCTTCGAACTAGGAGGAGTGGCTCTTGCTACGTTCGTTGGAATTCTGCTGAATGCTGTACTTCCCAGTGTGCAATCCGAAAAGCAGGAAGACTAAGAACGCTTAATAGATACCGCAGGGCTCTGTGCTTGATTTTGAGTGCCCTGCGGTAGTATCATAGAACTACGAAGAGGGAGGTGTGCCATGGCTGAACGTATTTTGGTTCCGCTTGACGGCTCAAGCCTCGGTGAAGCGGCTTTGACGTATGTGAATACATTCATCACCAATTTGTCGCCAGGGACCGAGGTTACCGTAGTTCTGTTCCATGTAATTACCACATTGACTCATCAGCTTGATGTTCATAGCGGTGGAGTCGGAACAGTTATTGTTCCCTATACAGCCGAAGAGATTGATAACATGAAGCAGGAGTCCAGTATGTATCTCGCACGGGCGTCAAAAGCTCTGCAGGAAAGCGGTGTGGAGGTGAAAAACCATATCGTTGTTGGTAACAACCCCGCCGAAGAGATCATCAATGCTGAACAGGAGTGCGGCTGTGACCTGGTTGCAATGTCCACTCACGGCCGTTCCGGTTTGAGCAGATGGGCTTTTGGCAGTGTGACTGACAAAGTCCTCAGAGGCGGCTCTGTGCCTGTGCTTCTGGTTCGGGCAGGTAACGAGTAGTGTATCTCAAGTAGTATGGTTGAACCTGTTCAGGTTGTAGTGAATGACACCATGCAGCAGGGTTATGTGTATTGGCGCATAGCCCCGGTGGGTGTGTTCTCTGATGAATCATTTAACCCTGAATTGACGCCCGCCGAGATGTTGGCAGCCGGCGTGTTCGGGGGTAAATACATGACTGATTGCCGGGAGGAGTTTCCTTCCTCCTGGTTTGAGCATGCTGTGCTGTCCCCTGAGAAAAAAGATCCGGAAAAAAATTTCTTTGGTGTGGATGCCTCCAAACCGTTATCCTACTGGCGGAAAAAAGGCTGGATATATCACGAAGATCCTCGTGGTTGGTTCCAGTGGTACTGCCGCTATTATATGGGGCGGAGATGTCCTGATGATGAGCGGCAGATTTCACGTTGGAAGGCAATGAAACGGCATGTGGCCCAATTGAAAAAGCACTGCCAGACAGGAGATTTCTCCTGTCGCCCCAGGCAGAGGCAAGCCCTTCTGCACTGGGCGTATGACAGCCGAAACATGTGATTGCTACCTGTCGTGCTCATGCACATTATCTGTTGATAACCCCCCCATAGTGTGATAGTCTTTCTCAACACACGAAGGGGAAATAGATGATTGACGAGTTGATTGCATCCTACAATCGCGTGACCGGGGCTTATTACCGTGACGCGCTGACAGGTCTATATACATACGGTATTTTCTCCATGATTCTCAGCCGGGAAGTAAAGAAGGCGGAGCGCACTGATAATTCGTTTACTGTCGGTGTTATTAATATTGATTTTTTCTCCCTGTATAACAAGCGGTATGGTACGGTGGAGGGCGATAAAGTTCTGAGACGGGTTGCCGATATCATACAGTCCTCCATTCGCGACAGTGATTTTTGTGCCCGGTGTTACGGTGATATTTTTGCCGTTATTCTTGACGGCGCACAGAGTGAAAGTGCTGGAATCGCGGCAGAGCGCATTCGTTCAGCCGTGGAGCGGGACTTTGACGGGTTGCTGACAGTCAGCATCGGTCTATCGTTTTTTCCCCTTAATGCCAAAGAACCTGAGGAATTACTTCGAACTGCACAGGAATCACTCATACAGGCGCAGCATCGGGGCAAGAACGCAATACACTTTTTTGAAGCTAAAGAGACCTATTATCGAAGCCGTATACCCAAGGTACTTGTCGTTGATGATGAACGGGCTAATCAGCTGCTGCTGACGGCGCAGCTTGAGCCTCTGGGGTATGAAGTCATTACTGCAACTACGGGTGAAGAGGCAGTGACGATTGTCCGTAATCACAAAGTAAATCTTGTTTTGCTGGATGTGCTTATGCCCGGCATGGATGGGTATGAGGTATGCAGAAGGATTAAGAAAGATCCCTCAACCCGATTGGTTCCCGTAGTCATGATCACCGCATTGGAGGACCGTCAGTCTAAAGTGCAGGGAATAGAGGCAGGGGCTGACGATTTTCTCACCAAGCCGCCTATTCCCGAGGAACTGATTGCCCGTACGAAATCACTGCTCAACGTAAACCTTCTTAATCAGCGTCTGACAAGTTTTGAGAATGTCCTCTATTCGCTTGCCAATGCTGTTAACGCAAAGGATCATTATACTCAGGGGCATGCTTCCCGCGTTGCTCAAATGGCTGAAGATGTCGGCAGGGAAATGGAACTCGATGTGGATGGACTCAATGCGCTGAAGACAGGGGGCCTGCTTCACGACGTGGGCAAGATAGGAGTCTCAGAGAGAATTCTCAATAAGCCGGGTAAATTGACAGAAGAGGAGATGGAGGAGATGAAACGGCACCCTGTGCTCGGCTATACCATCTGTCTCCCGCTGAAGGATAACCTGGGAATTGCTTTGGATGTTATTCGCCACCATCATGAGCGACTGGACGGCTCTTCATACCCCGATGGGCTCAAGGGTGAGGAAGTGTCTATCTATGCCCGCATTATGGCGGTAGTTGATGCCTATGATGCCCTTACCACAAACCGGCCGTATCGACAGGCCTATCCGCCTGACCGGGCAATTGAAGTTCTTCAGGTCGAGTGTGATGAGGGAAAGATGGATCAACAGGTGGTGGATGTCTTTCAGCGTGTACTTTTCCGTACACAGTAAGTTAGCGCGGCGAAAGGCCTTCTGTGTGCACTTCGGAATGCTTCTTGCGGAGAATATAGCCGGGCTTAAGCGGCTGTTTTGAATGGATCGTACATGGTTTTCCATGGTCGACCTTTTCTACTTTCTGTCCGGATTCGTCAAACAACTGGAAACTGCTGTCAGGTAGATAGAGTACCTCGGGCCCGATATATTCAATTTCCTCACCTGAGCGTATTTGGTTTTTTACAATCAGCTCGAATGTATTATCTCCCACCTTCCTGCCGACAGATCCGAGAAAGAGATACTCTCTGCTGTAGCTTTTCTCAGTCGAAGCTTCGATCTCTTCTGTACCGAAGTAAAAACCGGTTGAGTATTCACGTCTGCTGACCTTAAACAGTTCATTCCGATATCCGTTCCAACTCTCCGGTCCCCCTCCGCTGTCAAGAGCATCGAGCGCTTTCCGGTAAGCCCTGACGGTCACTGCCGTGTAGTAGATTGACTTCATGCGTCCCTCTATTTTTACAGAATCCACACCTGCCTGCTGCAACTCCTGCAGATAATCAATCATGCACATATCTTTTGAAGAAAGGATGGAAGTAAAACCGTCTCCCTCATAGACAGGGAAATACTCTCCCGGCCGTTTTTCCTCTTCTAGGGCCATCTCAAGATTATGGAGGCGATAGTGCCAGCGGCAGGAGTGAGAGCAGTCGCCCTGGTTGGCACTGCGATCCGATAGATAGCGACTGAGAAAGCATCTGCCTGAATACGCAATGCACATGGCACCATGAGCAAAGGCCTCAATTTCCAATTCCGGAACGGCCTCTTTTATTTCGGCGATATCCGATAGGGGAGTCTCGCGGCCGAGTACTACCCGGGAAAAGCCCATGTCACGATACATGCGCGCAGCAGGTGCATTGATGCAGTTTGCCTGTGTGCTCAAATGAAGGGCAGTGGTGGGAAAGTGTTTTTTAAGCAGGTCAACCACTCCCAGGTCGCTGACAATAAGGGCGTCAAATGGATAGCGGGCAATTGCCGGCAGAGCATCTTCCAGCCGCTTGAGATCTTCCTGATGAAAGAAGATATTTAGAGCACCATAGAGTTTTTTATCCCCTTTTATCTGCTCCATGTTTTTCCACTGGTCGGCTGATACATTATCTGCCCTAGCCCGCAGCGAAAAACCATCGATGCCGATGTAGGCGGCATCGGCACCATAGGTGTAGGCATAGTAGAGTTTTTCAAGGTTTCCGGCAGGAGCTAGCAGTTCCACTCGTCCCCTCCCTTATTCCCGTTTGAGATTAAAGATGATGTCCACAACCTCTTCAAAACGCTCTACGGGGTGAAATGTGATTCCACTCTTGATGTGCTCGGGTATTTCATCGAGATCCCTCTTGTTCTGCGAAGGGATGATAATCGTTTTAATCCGATTTCTTCGTGCAGCGATGATTTTTTCTTTCAATCCACCCACAGGCAGCACTTTGCCTGTCAGTGAGAGCTCCCCGGTCATAGCTGTCTTTGCCCGAATCTTCTTCTTCATCGCAAGTGAAAGCAGGGTTGTTGCCATCGTTATGCCGGCTGAAGGGCCGTCTTTCGGGGTAGCTCCTTCAGGGATATGTAGGTGAATGAAATGTTTATCAAAGAAGGTAGTATTTACCCCATACTGCTTGGCAATATGGCGGACATAGGAATAGGCAATTCCTGCTGATTCCTGCATCACTTCACCCATCTGACCGGTGAGCTTGATATTGCCTTTCCCGGCAATCTGTACCGCCTCGATAAGGAGTGTGTCTCCGCCATAGTTAGTCCACGCGAGTCCCAGAGCCATACCGGCCCGATCGGCTTTTTTAATTTCATCCTCGCGGAAGACCGGCTTTCCGAGATAGGTTTCAACGAGGTCTTCAGTTACAGAGAGGGGAAGTTCGACTTCCTGGGAGACAATCTGCTTGGCAACTTTACGGAATATCTTATTCAGCGATTTTTCGTAGTTACGCACCCCGGCTTCCCTGGCATATTCATCTGCAATCTTCAGCAAGGATTTCTTTGGGAGCTTAACGTCCTTTTTATCAATCCCATTGGAAGCAAGCCCCTTGGGAATGAGGTATTTCTTTGCAATGGCTATCTTTTCCTGAGCAATATAACCTGAGAGCCGAATAACTTCCATACGGTCAAGCAGGGCACTGGGGATGGTGTCGATGGTGTTTGCAGTGACCACAAACAGCACCTGTGACAGATCAAACGGTACATCAAGAAAATGATCTCGGAAGGCGTGATTCTGTTCCGGATCCAGCACTTCAAGCAGAGCCGAGGATGGGTCGCCCTGATAGGAGATTCCCATTTTGTCTACCTCGTCGATCATGAACACGGGGCTCTTGCTTTTCACGATTTTCAGGCCCTGAATTATTTTACCGGGCATAGCGCCGACATAGGTACGTCTGTGCCCCTTGATCTCTGCCTCGTCACGCATGCCTCCCACGGAGAAACGGAAAAAATCTTTATCCAGTGCTCTGGCAAAAGACTTGCCCACTGAGGTTTTTCCGACGCCCGGAGCGCCGACAAGGCAGATAATTGACCCTTTTGTGTCCTTCCGAAGTTTTCGGACAGCCAGATACTCAATAATGCGCTCCTTGATATCATCAAGACCGTAATGGTCACTGTCAAGAACCTTTCTCGCTTTCGCCAAGTCGATATCCTCCAGCTGTGGTTTTTCCCACGGGAGGGAGGTGAGTGTCTCAAGATAGTTTCTGGTAACCGAAGATTCTGCCGAGTTGGCATCCAGAAACTGGAACTTGTCCAGTTCACGTTTAGCCTGCTCATAGGCCTCTTCATTCATCGGAAGAGTCTCAATGAGCTCTTTGAAATGCTCGTATGACTTGGTTTTGGGATCATCAGCGAGTCCTAGCTCCTGCTGTATGGCCTTGAGCTCTTCACGCAGGAAATATTCACGCTGGCTCTTCTCAATTTTTTTGTTGATCCGATTCTGAATTTTCTGCTGCAGCTTCATCAGGTCTTCTTCTTTCTTAATGAAGACAAGCACCTGCTCCATCCGGTCGCGGACATCAAGGGTCTCCAGAATCTGCTGCTGCTGAGTACGATCAATGTTCATAATTGAGGTAATGAAGTCTGCAATTTTACCCGGTTCGTCGATATTGACCATATTCAGACGCATTTCCTCAGTAAAAAGAGGATTTGACTTGGAAAGTTGTTTCATCTCAGTAAGCAGAGAACGTGTTAGCGCCTTTACCTCGTCATTGTTAGCATTATAGCTGTCGAG
>JBNJDX010000052.1:0-14037 GCA_051745285.1 Spirochaetota bacterium | reverse complement strand
CCGGATTCTTTGCTGTCGGGCCCATCTGGCTCAGTATGGAGCTGAGCATTTCTTTGGTAGTGGTCTTTCCTGAACTCCCGGTTACTGCCAGTTTCTGCAAACTGGGAAAACGGGAGACCCATGCCTTGGCAAGCTCCTGCAGCGCAAACAGTGTACTGCCCACAGCTACTGCTGAGCAGCCTGGAAGGTGCTGCTGATAATAGCGCCACTGTTGCCCCTTTTCAACGAGCAAAATACTTGCTCCCCGAGTGCGTGCATCAGCGAGAAAACAGTGTCCGTCCGTATGTTCTCCGGGCAGCGCGACAAACAGAGTTCCTGCTACCACGTTGCGGGAGTCAACTGCCACTGAGCTCACACTGGTATTGGCCAGCGAACGTGGAGTCTCCCGGGACAAAAGCGTTCCGCCAGTGAGCGTGATGATTTCGCTGAGTGAAAATAATCTGCTTTCAATCATTCGCGCTCTCCTCTTCGGTAACGACAACCAGGTTCTCTTCGTCGGCCTTCTTCACATCGGTGTAATGCTCGACTATGTCGATGAGCCTGTCAGGGCTTTCTAGCTCGGCAACCTCAACATTCAGCATCCGTATCTGCTCCTCGAGCTGCTGTATCTCACGCTCGAGCTGTGTAATCTCAAAGGCCAGTTCGCGGTGCAAAGCCGCCTGATGTACCGGTATATACACGGCAACCGGTACAACAATCAGGACCAGCACCACCAGCCAGCGCAACCTGCGGGTGCCACGCTCCATATCACGAGGCCCCCAGCTTTTGCACACAGCGAAGCTTTGCACTCCGGGAGGGAGCATTACGCTCGACCTCCTCCCGGGAGGCAGTCAGAGGTTTTTTCGTCAGGATTGAGACGGTAGGCTCGCCGCTGCAGGTGCACTGAGGCTGTTCAGGAGGACAGCTGCAGCCTTTTGCCAACCGCTTGAATGTCTGTTTGATGATCCTGTCTTCCAGCGAGTGAAAGCTGATTGCCGCGACTCTCCCTCCTGCTGGAAGCAGTTCTATGCTTCTCACGATAGCACGTTCAATCCGGTCAAGCTCTCCGTTCACCTCAATACGCAAAGCCTGAAAGGTTCTGGTAGCCGGGTGAATTCGTCCGTGGCGGTATCCTTTTGGAACCGCATGAAATATGATGTCAGCCAGCTCCCTGGAGCTGGTGATCGTCTGCTGTTTTCGATAGCTGCAGATTGCCGCTGATATCCGGCGCGAATAGCGTTCCTCCCCATACTGATAAATCACGTCCGCTAGACGTTCCTGGGGATAGGAGTTTACGATATCGGAGGCTGACAGGCTCTCATCAGCATCAAGACGCATATCAAGCGGTTCATCCCTGCGAAAGCTGAATCCCCGCTGGGAGGCCTCATAATGATACACAGAGATACCAAAATCAAAGAGAATTCCAAGAGGTCTTACTTGTGAATCGGAATATTGCGAGAGAAAGGTATCAAACCAGGTATTTACCAGCGTGACTCGACTCTGATAGGGTTCCAGCCGCTGGCGTGCACGCTCTAATATGTCCTGATCGCGGTCGAGGCCGATAACCTGCAGGTGTGGAGATGCTTCGAGCAGCGCCTCGCTGTGCCCGCCCTCACCGCAGGTGCAGTCAATAAGCAGGCCACCCTCTTCTACGACGGGCAGCATAAAGGCAAGAACTTCCTGCTTCATGACGGGTTTATGGGTTATTTCGGCTGCACCGGTGTGCATTACGATCTCTCCTTGGTTGAAAAAAGCGCTTCACTGAGCGACTGTGAAGCCTCTGCAAATTCTTTCTCGCTCTGTTCGAGGTACTGCTCGTACTCGTCTACACTCCATAATTCGATAAAGGTATTAATGCCGAGGATGACTGCCTCATGCTTGAGATGCAGTCCTACAGCATCCCGCAGGGTGGGCGGAATATTGATACGGCCCGATTTGTCTATCTCACACTCCTGGGCCGGAGCGATGATTCTACGCTGCAACAGCCGTGTTTTCGCATCAAACATGGTCCAGGGACCGCCCATGATGCGCTCGGAGAGTTTATTCCACTCATCGGGAAGCATCAGCCAGAGGCATTTCTCAACACCGCGTGTGATGTACAGAACATTTCCGGCTAGAGAATTTCTCAGCCGGGAAGGAATGAGTAGCCTTCCCTTGTCATCTAACATGTTCCGATATTCACCGCTTAACACGAACGCCCACCTGTTTGCCATTTACATGGTCTAATCTGGTATCTTTTACCACTTCTTACCACTTACAATGATAACTTATCCACTTACCAAGTCAAGCAACCTGAAAACCCTTTTATCCGCAATATGGCAGGGATGTCTAAAAACTACTTAACAGAGGTTAACTTTAGTGGGTATTATGGGAGCTAAGGTACCGAAAGAGAAGAAATTATTGTCGCAGATTGCAAAGAGAAATGCTAGAAGTCGTCGCTGAACACACGGTAGTCAATATCCGGGAAGATATTGGTGCGCTTCTCTGTCCGGGTGAGCCATTCGGTGTCAACCGAGTTGCGGCACATGTTTTCATAGACGAGATTAAAATTGTAGATATGTTCTTTCATCCGCCGTTCTGCATACACGACGCTTGTACCGTTGCTGATGATAAACGGCCAGTCTGATGCCATGGCAAGCAGCACTTCTCTTACCGCATGCTGGAGAAAGCGCTCTTTGAGAGAGGTCTGGTCGGGAAATCTCTTCACGAGCTCAATCATACGGTCAATGGCCCGATGCACATGCCGGTATATCCAGTCATTCGATCCATCGAGAAAGACCGAGGCATACCCTTCACTGCCCCAACTAGACAATGAGGGATGAATCTCCTGATTCTTCGGGTGTTTATCGAGATACTCCTCTTCCTGCATCAGCTCAATATCGGGGTCCTCGGAGATTCCCCGCAGGACTGCCTCAAGCCACTCTATACCCTCAAACCACCAATGGCCGAAGAGCTCCGCATCAAAAGGAAGCGAAAAGTGGGGTTCACGATCGAGCACGCCTTCGAGACGTTCAGCCTTTTTCTTGATGTTATAGATAAAGTTTCCAGCATGTTCCTGGACCCGCTCCAAAGCCTTCTCTCGATCATAGTACTGCTTGTTATCGGTCTGGATATCGGTAATTGCCCAATATTTGTACCCGGTGAACACACGTACATCAGGTTCATGGATATAGGGTCTGACATACTCGATATCCAAATCGTACCCGATATCGCGATAGAAATCCCGGTAGGAACCGTCTACAGGATATCCGTGGTCGGCTGACCACACCAGCTGGGAGAGACCGAAGTCACGGGCAAAGACATGCACTCCGTTCGGGCAGGCTGCAGGGGCAAATACACCCCGCTCGGCCTTCTCTTTGGCCAGATTTATACTGTGGGTGGCCCCGTAGAAGTAGTCAATATTGTTGTATTTTAATACCTTCTCCAGTCCGGGATAGTACCCGCACTCAGGGAGCCAGAATCCTCTTGGTTTTTTTCTGAAATGGGCGACATGGGACATGAGAGCCAGTTCCACCTGTGCCTGTACTGCTTCGGGGGTCTCTTTATACAGCGGCAGAAAAGCGTGTGTGGCTGCGGTGGTGAGGATGACTACATGGCCACTTTCCTCAAGGCTGCGAAACCCCTGCAAGAGATTATCACGGTATACATTGGTAAAATCATCATAATTCTGCTGATACCGCTGCAGATAGAAGGCAGCCAGCTCGTGTTCCCGGGGAATATCTTTGGTACGCTCAAGCTCCTTCTGCCCAAGCTCGATAAGGCGCTGCAGGTGATCCTTATAGCGGTTTTGAAGCAGTTTGTCAGCAAGCATAGCGCAGAGTGTCGGGGAGAGGGAGAGGGTTATCTGATAGGACACGCCCTCCCTCCTGAGTTTATGCAGTACCCGCAGCAGGGGTAAATAGGTTTCTGAAATTGCCTCGTAGAGCCAGTCTTCTTCCAGAAACCGCTCATACTCAGGGTGTCGAACAAAGGGAAGATGTGCATGCAAAACTAAACCAACGGAACCCAAAGCCATATTAGTATCCTTTTCGTTCGTTAACATTGTGAGGGTGAATTGCGGCCTCTTCCAGGATTTTTTCCACAAGCGGATTATCAGTGACACTTCCAGAGGGATCGGACAAACCGGCAAGGAACAGTTCAAGTTCCTGTGGACTGCTGCGTAATTCATCAGCGTGGTCTAGCCAGTATCCTCCGGGGCTCTCCACGGCGTTGGAGCGGGCCATCAGAAATATCTCACCGCTGTCTTTCATGCAGTCACAGAACAGATCAACCCGATACACGCGATTTGGATTGGGCAGATTGATATACCAGCTCGTATCAACTTCCTGTACTGGTATCTCAAAGCTGCTGAGTGCCTGATCGACGGGGTCTTCCGGGTTGAACAGCTCATACACCCGCAGGAAAAGCTCCAACGAGGGGTTTGTCTCACGAACCTTCAACAGGTCCAGCTGGTGAATATCCCAGTAGGCAAAGGCCCAGTAGGGGTCCCGAAGAAGCAGACGAACCTTTGTATCAGCATACAGATCAGGAAGTTCATAGGTTTCATCAACGTTACAGAAGGGACGCTCACGAAAAATATCGTATTTCTTTCCTTTGAGCAGCATGACATCATTATTTTGCAGTAACTCAGCATGCTTTTCTTCAAAAACTTCCTCAAGCACTTCGACGAGTTCCGAAAAATCATACTCTTTGATGTGTTTTATGCCCTCTTTCTCGGCAAGCAATCGAAGTTCTTTCAGGGTAAGTGATCCAAACCAAGCAGCAGCCATATGTTTTATCTCCTGATGTGCCCGGCAAGAAGCTGTTCACTGTCGAGCCATAATCGTATCGTAGGAAAAAGGTAAACTTTAGTCAACACAATATGTGGACGGCATGCTCTATAGTCTCTATACTGAGGGCATGAAAACCACCCTAATACTACATGGACATTTTTATCAGCCTCCCCGCGAGGCTCCCGATACAGGAATTATACCCAAACAAGAATCGGCCTATCCGAGCAGAGACTGGAATGAACGAATCACTAAAGAGTGCTATGCCGCGAATGCCTACTCGCGCTACCTGACCCATGACGGGCGGGTAGCTTCTATTTCGAACAACTATGAGTATCTCTCGTTCAACTTTGGTCCCACGCTGCTCCATTGGCTTGCAGAACATGATCGTTCAACCTATGAACGTATCATTGCCGCTGATGAGGCGAGCGTACGGCGACTGGGCCACGGAAATGCGATTGCCCAGAGTTTCAACCACACCATTCTTCCTCTCGATTCTCCCCAGGATGCGAAGAGACAGATTGTCTGGGGACTTGAAGATTTCTCGTTTCATTTTGGACGCCAGGCTGAGGGAATCTGGCTGCCGGAAACGGCGGTGAATATGACGGTAGCAGATCTGCTCATCGAGCAGGGTATTTCGTTTATCATTCTCTCTCCCTGGCAGGCAGAGGCAGTTGAAAGCAAGCCGGGCCATTGGCAGCAGCTAGACGGTCAGCCGGCTCCCTACACCCAGCCCTACATCCTTGAGGGGAAAAAAGGCTCTCTTGCTGTCTTTTTTTATAACCCAGCCCTCGCTCAGGGAATCAGCTTTGAGCATTATCTGCGGGATGCAGACGAGTTGTATCGCCATCTGCAGGGTATTCAACAGAAGGAACACCCCACACTACTTCACTCAGCCACCGACGGGGAGATTTTTGGACACCATGAACCGTTTGGAGATATGTGTCTTGCTGCCCTCGTAAAGAAAATTGAGACAAAAGATGAGTTTGAGCTGTCTAACTATGGGACTTACCTGGAAGCCCATCCCCCCCAGCTGCGGGCCAAGCTCCGCAAAGGGGAAGGCAGCCACGGATCTTCCTGGAGCTGCTTTCACGGAGTATCGCGCTGGTACAAAGATTGCGGATGTTCGACTGGAGGACAGGAGGGCTGGAATCAGAAATGGCGCCGTCCCCTGCGGAAAACCTTTAAGGATCTCAGCACTCGCCTGATTTCGCTGTATGAGCAACATATTGCTCAGTTGCCTGTTCAGCAGAGCCCTGACGAGCTGCTGCTTGACTACCGGAGTGTGGTCTCAGGGAGGGAGACTCCGGAGGATTTTGCTGCCCGAATGCTCCCGGAGGCTTCCAAAGAAGAACGCAGCACTCTGCTCGCGCTGCTTGAGGGACAGCGCTATCGCATGTATATGTTCACCTCCTGCGGCTGGTTTTTTGCTGAGCTGTCTGGTCTTGAGCCCGTTCAGAATATGCGATATGCCCTGCAGGCTGTATTTCTCTATCAGGATTTCACTGATGAAGATCTGCTGGCAGTCCTAGCTGGCGGATTGCAAAAAGCCAAAAGCAACATAAGCGGGATCGGTACCGGTAAAGATATCCTTATCACCGTACTGCCCCCTCTCAAACGGGGGCTTGAAGCAGTCTCGTTCTTTGTGCTCAACCGCCTGTTTGCCCAGGAAGAGTCGTACCAGCAGCGCTACGGATTGTATGAGTTAGAGCAATTACGCACCGAAGAGAAAACAGAATTTGATCTCACGATTACTGATACTCCTCTTGCCAGGCGTAAAGCCTGTCATGTTTCGTATGTGACCGATCACGAAGAGGGTATTATCCTTCATGTGTACGACCAGGAAAGCAAAAAGACTCCCGGAGATATCGTACAGACGTGGGATTTACCTGAGCGCATGATCGACCACATGTACCGCTGGATAGATGATTCGCTCTCCCGGGTAGCTGATAATGATCTGGAGCGCATCAGCCGGGATATCGGAAACTATGCATTGCTTCACAAGCATGGAACCTCCAGACCCCATGATGAGTTTTACATAACCAACATGGGAACCTGCCTGAGGACCCTTCACTCGCTCTTTCGCCAGGATATCCCGTACGTTGATCAGGATAAACTGCCGCTGGCTGAGCAGCTGCTGCATTTCATTCAGTACAAGGCCGATGAGGGAATCAGGCAGAGCACCTGCGATCTGTTTTCAGCGTATATGAACCATAATGCATACGCCTTGTGCCTGCGGCTTGATGAGCAGCGGGTAAGCTACATACGAAATATGTTGTATCTGGCTAGAAAGACAGGGTTCTCCCCGGATATTACGGCACTGCAAAATTGTATCTATTCCTATATCACCCAGGTGCGTGAGGGAGAGCTGGAGGCTTTTCAGGAATTACTGTCCCTCGCCTCTGACGCCGGTCTTGCAGTTGACGATTTCAGCGCTCAATAAGCATACGAGCGTGTTCCAGGGCTTTTTCCTCGAAATCAGTACCCGAGAGCATTCTCGCCAGTTCTGCGACACGCTCCTCTCCGCTGACTGAGTACACCGAGGTTTCTGTACGCTGATCGCTTTCGTGTTTCTCTACCACCAGGTGAGCATCGGCCTTCGCAGCCACTGAAGCCAGGTGGGTAATGCACAGTACCTGTCTGCTGGCAGCCAGCTCTTTGAGATGCTGACCTACTGCCACAGCCACCGTTCCCCCGATACCCGCATCTATCTCATCGAAGATCAGGGTCTCAGTCTGTTCTGTCTCGGAACAGACACTTTTGAGCGCCAGCATAATTCTTGAAAGTTCACCGCCTGAGGCCACGCTGCTAATAGGTTTTAGCGGCTCCCCTAAATTTGCTGAAAGGAGCAGGTTGACTGTATCTATGCCGTTTGACGAACAGGTGGTCTTCCCCGCCGCATCAGTTTTGGGCTCAATCTGCACTCGAAACTCCGCATTGGGCATGCCAAGCTTGGCTATGTGCTCTTGTACTTGCGGTTCGAGGACAGCCGCAACCTCGCCTCGTTTCTCTGAGAGCCGACGGGAGGCAGCCTCAACCTCTTTTGACAAGGTGCTCACCTTCTGCTGAGCCTGCTGGAGGGTCTCCTCACTATGCTCTATGGCTTCAAGCTTATCGGCAGCCTCATCACGATAGACGAGCACATCCTCGATTGAGGCCCCATATTTCTTTTTGAGCGATCGTATAACCTGCTGGCGCTGGTTGAGTTCATCCAGCCGCTGAGGCGAATACTCAAGCTGATCATGATACCTGCGAATCTCCTCAAAGATATCTTCAAGCTCATACCGTGCACTGGAGAGGCGTTCACTGAGCTCCCCGAGTGAATTGTCTATTCCGGCAGCACTCTCTAACTCCTTCGCCCCTTCTCGAATGCCTGCAGTGGCTCCTGACTGGGGGTGCAGGGACTGACGGACAGTCTCAATAGTCTCAGAGAGTCGCTCGTGCTGAGAGAGCCGCTGGAGTTCGCCGGCAATCTCCTCGTCCTCTCCCGGCGTAAGCCTGGCAGAATCGATTTCATCAACGGCAAACTGGAGCAGCTCCTGCTCGCGCTCTTGATGTTCCTGGGCTGCCTGCAGGCGCTCTACCTCTTTTCGGGCTTCCACATAGGAAGCAAACAGCTGAGAGAAGCTGCGCACATCCCCTTCAAGATGCGCGTAGCGGTCAAGCAGTTTCAGTTGCGAGGCAGGTTGCAGCAGAGTCTGGTGGTCATGCTGGCCATGGATATTGAACAGCAGCAGGGAAAATTCCCGCAGCATCCCGCGTGTAACGGGAACATTCTGAATGGTGATAGTGCCCCTGCCCGCAGCTTTGAGGGTCCGCCTGATCAGTACCGCCCCATCGTCGTCTTCTATTCCCTGATCGGCAAGCCATGTCGAGGCCTCTTGGGAATGCACACTCACCAGGGCAGCAACAGAGGCCTCATCGGCCCCGGTACGGATGTTCGACACATCCCCCTTCTCCCCGAGGAGCAGTCCCAAGGCGCCGATGAGAATCGACTTACCGGCCCCTGTCTCTCCAGTGAGAATACAGAATCCGGGTGAAAACTCGATAGTCAACTCAGCGATGATGGCAAAATTCGTTATCCACAAGCGTTCAAGCATGTACCCCCCCTGACCAGTGGAGTTTGGAGCGAACAACCTCATAGAAGTTTCGTTTATTAGACAAGGCGAGCATTGCCCGGCTCCGGGAACGCTCTACGACAATATGGTCGCCCTCCTCCAACTCGAACATCTCCTGCCCGTCAGCGGTGAGATTCAACCGGGTCCGCTGGTGGGAGAGTACCTCGATCGTTATTACATCCTCACCAGAGACTACGATCGGTCGATTTGAAAGGGTAAACGGGCAAACCGGGGTAACAATGAGCGCTTCCATTTCAGAATCTACTATGGGTCCTCCGGCGGCCAGGCTATAGGCAGTCGAACCTGTGGGAGTGGCAATGATGATACCATCAGCTCTGAAGGTGCCCAGTAGTGTCTCGTTTAGATGCAGATTCAGGTTTACGACATTGGAGATGCCGACAGCACTGACAACAACCTCGTTGAGTCCATGGGCACTATAGACAGTCCGATCACCTCTTTGTACGGCTAGCCGATACATCAACCGGTAGCTGAGCACCGTCTCTCCACAGCAGAACTTCTCAAAGGCCTCCTGCCACTCATCAATGGACACCTCGGTGATAAAACCGAAAGTTCCCAGGTTCACAGCCAGGATCGGAATCCCTTTGTCATGCAGCATCCGTGCACAGAACAGGACTGTTCCGTCTCCACCGAGACTGATAGCCAGGTCGGTTGTTCCAATATTCGGTATGCTGCTTTTGCCGCGCAGTTCAATAAGTTCTACGTTGATTTCTCTTGCCTCAAGATAGGCACGGATCTCGCTGCTCAGGCGTGGTGCGTCTTTTTTATGCATATTTACAACTAGCAGGACATGCTTAATCGTCTTCAATCAGTACTCCTTGCGTCAGGCTACGGCAGGGTGGAAAGCACCTTTACCAGCGTTCTCAGCTGTTCCTGTGACAACAGTGGATACAGCGGGAACAGTATAGCACGAAGAATAAAGGGAATGCTATTGGGAAAAGATTGCAGGTCCTCCCCGCTTACCTGCAGGGCACATTCACTGAAGGGCATCTTCGTCTCAATTTTGTACCTGTTGGCGTACTTGACAACCTCTTTCACTTTGGAATCAAGGAGCAGGGCCAGGGAGTATCCGTTATAGGAGGCTCCCTCCCGTGTGCGGATATTGAGCACTTGATGGCGGGTTTTCATCACCGCCCGCAGGCAAATCTGGGCAAACTCTCTGCGTTTCTCGATATGGGAATCAAGCATGCCCAGCTGGTTTTTCACGAAGGAGCTGTTGATATCAGGTAGCAGATCGTAGAGCAGCTGATCTTTGGAGGCTTTCTGTAAGGAGGCGGCTAACTTTTTCTCGCGCACGACTACCGCCGCTCCTCCGCCTGAACACAGCAGGGAATCATCCTCAAACGACAGCACCACAAGGGTCCCCAAACTGCCTGCCGCATAACCGTCTTCACTGCTGTGCATGCTTTGAGAGACATCCTCGATAATAGGCAGCGAAAGTCCCCGAAAGCCTTCAAAATCAGGAAGATTGCCAAGCGGCTCATGCAGTAGAACTGCTTCCGGGCTCTCCTCCTGGGAGGCAGATATGGACTCAGGCTGCATGCATCCGCTTTTCGGGTCAACATCATAGAACACAGGCTGATACCCTGCTGATGTGACTGCGTACAGATAGCAGGCCGGTGAAAGCGTTGATACGGCAACGCGCGCCCCGCGTTCCAATTCGAGTGTTTTCAGCGCCAGGACAAGCGCTCTGATGTAGGAGCGCAGCACCAGGGCGGAGTCAGCCCCAAACTCCCCTGCCAACTGACGTCCAAGCTCCCGGTTTATCTCTCCGGGTCCGGGAGCCTCATCGACAAGTGTCTGAAGAACTGAGTCCATATCCTTGCGTTTAATCGTAGGTTTAAAGAGTTTTATCATCGCTGCCTAGCACCTTCAGCCTAGTATATCACGAAGACAGCCGGTGTCCATACCGCCGGGGGAAGTCAGCCCCGTGTATTGTCAGTCTTTGCCCGGCTGACCACCGGTTTTTTCCCCGGTTTGCTGCGCTGAAAGGCTTTGATGATCTTCTCAGCATCCCGAAACGGGACTGAAACAAACGAATACTCAGGGAAGACCTCAATTTTTTGCAAGTTTGATCCGGGCACCTTGGAGACTTTGGTGATATAATCGGCTATGCTGCCGCGGTTCATTCCGTGCTTCTTGCCCTTTGCAATGAATAAGCGGGTGGACTTCTGTATATTGGGCCCCTCAGATCCTCTCATTCTCGTCCCGATCTCACTGTATTGACTGCGGTCTAGCTGCTGTCCATACTGAGATCTCAACAGTCCGGCAATAATAGTGGTCGCCTCATGCTGCTGCTGAAGCTGTTCGGCCAACGTAAAGAAATCATCCGGTTTATGTTCTTCCACTGACTGGCGTATCTCCGAAAGAATTTTTTCGCGCTTTACTGTCAGCAGCTCATCAATACCGGGCAATTGTTTCTGATTGATATCAGCATTGGCAGCTTTCTTAATATACTGGATCTTCCGGTACTCAGCCGGGGTCACAAAGGTCACGGCTGTCCCCTGGTTTCCAGCTCTTCCGGTTCTCCCGATACGATGGATATAACTTTCAGGATTCTGGGGAAGCGAATAGTTGATGACGTGAGTGAGATTCTGTATGTCGATACCCCTGGCTGCTACATCAGTAGCTGCAAGCATGGTGACCTTCCCGTCACGGAACTGCTGAAGGACCTTCTCGCGCTGACTTTGCGTGAGGTCACCGTGCAGTGCCTCGGCACCGTAGCCGATGCTGCTCAGGCGTTTGGCCAGTTCGTCACACCCATTTTTCGTCCGACAGAAGATCAGTCCATAGAACTCCTCTTCAACATCAATGATCCTGCGCAAAGCCTCAAGCTTGTCACTTTCGCGCACCTCAATGTATATCTGCTCGGTGAGACTGCTGGTCATCTCTTTTCTCGGGACAACGATTTCTTCTCGCTCCCGCATATATTTTTTGGCAAGTGTGGCTATGGCCTTCGGCATGGTGGCAGAAAACAGCAGGGTCATCTTATCAGCCGGCAGTGCCTGCATGATGGTCTCCACCTCATCGATGAATCCCATATTCAGCATCTCATCGGCCTCATCAAGTACAAAGGTCTCAATTGAGTCGAGTACGAGCGTTCCGCGCTGGATATGGTCAATAATTCTTCCGGGAGTTCCCACGACGATTGAGCACCCGCGTTTAAGTTGCTGAATCTGCATGCCGATCGACTGACCACCATACATGGCAGCAATACGAACGGCTCTTCCGTCGGTGAACGAGTTGATCTCTTCTGCTACCTGAATAGCAAGTTCTCTCGTCGGCGTGAGAATCAGGGCCTGGACAGCCCGCTTTTTCGAATTGATGGTATCTAAGATTGGAAGCCCGAAGGCGGCTGTCTTTCCAGTACCTGTTTGTGCCTGCCCCAGCAGGTCTTTGTCCCGTTTTAGGACAAGGGGGATACACCGCCGTTGAATGTCGGTTGGCTCTTCAAATCCCCGCGTTTTCAGGGCGTGAAGCGAATGCTCCGACAACCCTAATTGTTCAAATGTTTCCACTAATTTCCTCGTTATGTTGATCTATTCCAATAAGACACGCTGTTCAAGAACAGGTTTATGACATGATTCATGCTGCAGTGCTCAAGCTCGGGTACCCATCAGAAGTCCGCCGCCCGCAAAGGGGAATATAATCGGACTGGCTAAGTAATACCACACTTTGCCACTGCCGGTCAATACGGCAGAAGGCTAATATTACCTTTCGAGACAAGAACTTGGAATCAAATAACTCGTATACCTGTAAGCCCCTACCGCAACGGCAGGGGTGTTTGCGCAACTACTGGTTGTCTTTCTCGTTCTTTTGTTTCAGTGTCGAAATACGAAAGGGTACATAGAGCGGGCAAGTTCCCACAACGCTGGTAATAAGCAATACGGCGGCAACAATCCCCAGCACCACTGCAGCAGTACCGGTTAGTTCTCCTGCTGCAAAAAAGATGACAATCAGTACCCCCAGAATGACTCGAATAACTCTGTCTACATTACCCATGTTTTTCTTCATATCAATTCCCCTCCTGTTTTCTATCTGTCTTAAATATAACTAAATATTTGACAACCGCATACCATAATCCCATGGTACCATACCAAAAGGCTGACTTACAGACCGAAATATTTCTACAGTACACAAACAGGGGCAGGATGCCTAAAAGGCGCCCTGCCCCATGATATTTCGGTAAGAGACTAGAGACTAGAAGACTGGGAAGTAACCTCCAGGTCAGCGGTGATCTGTGTTTGACTGTCAACGGTGACTGATTCGTAGGCAGGAGCTTCAATAACTTCGTACCCAGATTCATCTGAAAAGCCAGCTACTATGAGATCATACTCACCTTCAGCGATAAACGGTAGGATATACCTGCCATCCTCAACCTTGGCACTGCTTACTGCGTTTGCAAACGGAGCTTCGCTATCCTCTTCCACGGTTCCATCATAACTTCCGGCATCGTAGGCAAAAACAATATAGGAGTCATAGGCTCCGCTGCCGTTGTCGATAAAATCTCCACTGATCTCACCGGCCTGATCGTTGACTACCAGTCTGATTGTCGGTTTGAGCAGATACCTCTCGTCTCCGGTACCTCGTGCTGTCACCCGCACTGACTTTCGTACGTCAAAATCGGCAGTAATCGTTACCTGGCCATTAGCAGGCACATTAAATGATCCGGTGGCTTTATACCCGGTCTGTGCACCGCTTGGAACGAACAACGCTTCGGTCGTGATTGTCTCACCGTCGATGAAACTGATATAGCTTCCCGGCTGTTCCGGGGCTATCCTGCCGTCCTCAGTAGCACTGAGGTGAAAACGAATCTGATCAATAGTTCCGGCTGGAAGCTCAACGTTTGCCAAATGTTCTACTGTACCGCCGGTTAAGTCGAGCAAGTTAATTGGCTCAGGCTCATCAAAGGTTACAGCCTCAATCCATTGATCATCTGTGTGATAAGCGATCGATTCTATTGTTATGTAGACGCCTTCTACATTGGATGCATCTGTTAGGGGTGCATCGGTTAGCTGCATACGTACTGTACCAGACTCATTTGTCAGCAGTGAGCAGCCGAAAGCCGCTGTCAGGACAAGGGCTGTCACAATTGCAATTCCAATTCTGTTCTTTATTTTCATTATATTCCTCCATATAATTCAGGTTCTCCC
>JBNJDX010000051.1:0-14142 GCA_051745285.1 Spirochaetota bacterium | reverse complement strand
GGGTAGGTGTAAGAGGTTTGCTTGTACCAGGTCTCGCGCTTGGCGGCAAACGTCTTAAACGGTTTCCCATCGAGTTCGACCAGCGCCTTCTTGATCACCGGTTTGTCTTCCCCATGACGTTGTTCAATATTCATCATTGAAGTAATGGGTATCCCGCCGGCTTCCCACTGGTCGGCAGGCTTGGAGAGATTGGTTACAGATGAAATGTATCCAGTCAGTCCGCAGGAAATAAGAAGATATGCGTTGTATCCCAGTGAGTAGCAGTAGTCAGCGTCAAAATTCGAGGGAAAGGCACAGCGACCCTCGTACCCGAAGAAGTGGCTATGTGCACTGAACTTCCCGGAAAATGATCCCTCCGCTTTGAGTTCCTTCAATCGGGCATCAACGAGTTCGATAAGCAGTTTCTCGGTTTCAATCCGGGATACTTGTACGTTTCCGTGAGGATCGCGGTCCATCAAGAGTTGCTGCTTAATGTTGTCAGGCAGGGTGGTAAAGGCATTCGCCGATTCAGAAGAGAGTTTAGCAGCTACCCATGTGCTCTGCTGGTCAAAGGTTTCAAGTTTCTGATATGAAGCTGCCTCCTTGGCTAGAAGACTGTTTAGCTCGCTTATCAGAGATTTCATTTCAGGGATGAACTCGATAAGTCCCTCTGGCACCAGAACTACACCAAAGTCCTCACCTTGCTTGCTTCGGTAGACAACTTTCTCGGCTAGATCATCGACAATTTCTTTGAGGGTTGTCTTGTTGGCTGCAACCTCTTCGGATATTAAGGCGACTGTTGGCTGTGTCTGCAAGGCAGCTTCGAGTGCGATATGAGAGGCGCTGCGGCCCATGAGCTTAATAAAGTGCCAATATTTCTTAGCCGAGTTTGTATCTCGTTCAATATTTCCGATGAGTTCGGCGTAGGTCTTTGTCGCTGTGTCAAATCCGAAGGATATCTCGATGGCATCATTTTTCAAATCACCATCAATGGTTTTGGGAACTCCAATCACTGAAATGCCAGCGCCGGTCTTCTGAAAGTACTCTGCGAGGACCGCTGCGTTTGTATTGGAGTCATCGCCCCCGATAATGACAATTGCACTGATATCCCGTTTTTTGCAGACCTCTTCGCAGACAGCAAACTGCTGCTCGGTCTCAATTTTTGTTCTCCCTGAACCAATGATGTCAAACCCACCGGTATTGCGATACTCATCGGCCATCTGGTCAGTTATCTCAACAACCTCATCTTCCAGGATTCCTGAAGGACCGTTGAGAAATCCCAGTAATGTTGAAGCCGGGTTAGCAGCCCTCAAGGCATCATATAATCCAGTAATGACGTTATGTCCGCCTGGAGCCTGTCCTCCTGAGAGCACAACTCCTACGGTTATCTGCTTACTTGTACCCTGATCCTTTCCTTGATTAAATTTGACCTGCTGCAACCCGTACGTATGCGGAAAGAGGTCTTTAAGGGCCTTTTTATCTGAGGCTGGCTCCATGGCCTGTCCGTACTCCGGTGTGATTGAAGCTATGCTGGCACGCAGTATGCTTGGCAGCTTCGGCTTGTACTGATAGCGGGCGGTCTGTAGTGGAGAATAATTCATATACTCAACTCCTTGTGTTCGTATTTACTGAAATTGTACGCAGAACCTTTATCGGTTCCGCCCCTTCCACGCCTCTAGTTATAACGAGTTATGGAAAAAATGACAAGTTTCGTCTCAACGGCTACAGTTGCATTAACTTAATTGACCATCTGACATTCTCACAGTAGACTGCTGAGTATGGACATTGAATTACTACAGCCTTTTATTCAGACATACAGCTGGGGACATACGAGCTGGCTGCAAAACTTACTTGGTTATCACGACAGTGACGGTGAACAACCGTGGGCGGAATTGTGGCTTGGTACCCATCCTAAGGGAATGGCACAGGTTGTGTGCAAGGACGGAAAGCGATACCCGCTTGCCGAGTACCTGATGCAGCATGCTGGCGGGAAACCGGGGATCTTCCAGGATTCAGAGCTCCCTTTTCTCTTTAAAGTGCTTGCTGTGGCTTCTCCTTTATCCATTCAGTGCCACCCGACCCGTGAGCAGGCCGAGGATGGGTTTTCCAGAGAGGAGTCAGCGGGTATACCCATTGATTCCCCCCTGAGGAATTATCGAGATACGAATCATAAACCCGAGATACTCTGTGCTGTTACACCTTTTACGGCTATGTGCGGTTTCAGACAGGTGAGCGAGATTATTAATCTGTTCGGGAGATACTTACCCGATGTCTATCGACTGCTGTTCGGAACGTATTTTGAAAACGAGCAGGTCAGTGAAGCCCAAGCCTACCGCCATCTCTTAACCAGTGTTCTCACTATATCAGGTAGCCGTAGGGCAGCCTGCATGCAGTTAATCCGGAACAGTTTAGCTTCACTGCACGAGGATTCACAGGAGATAGAGCTTGTTAAACGGTTTATTTCGCTGTACCCTGAGGATCCTTCAGTACTTGCTCCGCTGTATCTGCAGCTTATTAATCTTGAGCCCGGAGAAGCCCTTTATCAACCGGCCGGAGAACTCCATGCGTATGTTTCAGGCGTTGGTATCGAGCTGATGGCAAACTCTGACAACGTGCTCCGTGGGGGGCTGACTACCAAACATGTAGACGCAGATGAGCTGTTACGTATTGTCAGATTTCACTATAGCCCTAAGCACAAAACACATCCTTTTCAGGAAAAGCCACAGCAGTTTGTCTACCATACACCGGCGCAGGATTTTGAGTTATATCGTATGGATGCTGGCAGACATGTTTTCGACAGCAGGCAGAGCGTGGAACTTGCCCTTCAGTTGACAGGAGAGAGTTCTTTTAGCTACACAGATCCTGAAAGCCGAACGGAAAAAACCTTTACCCTGGCAAAGGGCTGTTCCTGTATGATACCAGTCGGTATTGAATCGCTGGTAGTGCAGACTACGGGCACAGTGTATGCTGCAGGCATTCCTGAAGGGGGAGAACCCCGGTGAGGATCGTTGTTGATGCCGATTCGTGTCCTAAGAATATCCGGGCAATTATTATTAAAGCAGCACGGAGAATTAAGCGCAGGGCAATTTTTGCTGCTGACCGAAATTTGCCCGACTGCAGCGGAGAGTATGTCGACATGCTTCAAGTAGAGCCGGGCACTGATCATGCGGATGACGCAGTGGTCGATGAGGTCAGGCAAGGGGATTTGGTTATCACGAGGGATGTATTACTTGCCACCCGGGTGGTGGAACAAGGCTGCGTAGCCATTGACGATCGGGGCAATGTCTACACTCAGGAGAATATTGCTGAGCGCTTGTCCCTTCGAAATATGATGACTTCCCTTCGTGAAGCCGGTGTCTATGCTGAGAGGCACAAGCCGCTTGGTAAAAAAGAGGTGCAGCAATTTGCCAATGCACTCGATAGGCACATTACAAAACTGATGCTTTCAGAGGATGATTAGAGCTAACACACCGTAACAGGACGAGTATATATGAAACAGATGGTATTGTTTACGATTAAAGAGTATATCCTTATCACGGCGGGTTCTGTTCTCACAGCGCTGGGTCTGGTCTTATTTCTCACACCCGAAAGAATTGCCGCCGGCGGTGTCAGTGGCCTTGCTATCATCCTCTACCATCTCTTTTCGTTAGAACCCGGACTGATGATATTTATTCTCAGCGTTCCCATATTTGGTCTGGGAATATATGTCTTTGGCGGGCTTTTTGGCATTAAGTCACTCTATGGGACTGCAGTGCTTTCAGTAGCAGTTTCGCTGTTTGGTTTTCTGCTCGGATATGAGGGGATCCTTTCTTCTGGAGATCGGATGGATGTCCTTCTGGCAGCATTATTCGGTGGTATTATCACTGGTATCGGGCTTGGCGTTGTCATGAAGGGAGGAGCCAATACTGGCGGGACTGACATCATTGCACAAGTTATCAATCATTACACCCGACTTCCACTGGGGACCTCTCTCTATCTGGTGGACGGTTTTATCATCCTGCTTGCCGGTCTCGCCTTCGATTTGGAAGCAGCTCTTTTTGCTTTGATAACACTCTTTACTGCCGGACAGGTGATCAATATGATCACCAGCGGGGCAAATTATGCAAAAATGGCTTTCATCATCAGTGACAGCTACAGTGAGCTGCGCACCATTCTACTTGAGGAGATGGGATTTGGGGCCACAGCTCTGGACGGCAGAGGGATGTACACAAATGATAAAAAACAGCTCATTATGATGGTGGTCCGCAATCGTAAGATATCTGAAATAATCAATGTGGTTCGTACGACAGACCCGGATGCATTTATGATTATCACCAGTGCACAGGAGGTGCTGGGAGAGGGCTTTATGCCCATCCATGCCAAGGCCGGCAGACCTTAGCATGGAGAGACACACGGTGAATTGGTCGTCTTTTTACACAGATATAGTTGGTAGGTTTAGGCTTATATAGTGTTGAAACATGGCAGAGTGGGGTTCTCTACTGCGGATACAACGGTAACTTTATCGCCCGGTAGCTCCGGTAGCCCCGGTAGGATGTTTTATCGTCATCGGCGAGAGTAATGCTCAACACCTCTTGAGCTGGATAGTCTGAGGCAACTTCTAATATTCGGGCAGAGATTTTCATGCGGCGTACCTCTCCCGCCTCAAAGTCAAAGATTTCCATTGGTTCCCCGCTGAGTGAGCGGGTAATTCCCCCGAAACAAACAAGACGGTTCCCGTTAGGCAGGTAGTTGGCATCTCCAATAAACGGGGTGTAGAGCTTGGAAGCATATCTTCGTCCGAATTCCCAGATTTGTCTAACAGTCATGGACTCAGGATCTATCCGATACTCAACAGCCCGGGAATAGTTTTCCCGGGGATCCAGGGGGTCCTCATAGGAGCGGTCATTTCCGTTGTCATAGACGAGTATCTGGTTAGGATCATCAGATGTAAACATAGGTGCATGCTGTCCCCAGGGCCACTCAAAGAACTCCTGTGAGTGTTCATCAATAACAGGTGTAAGCAGATAGGGCTGGAACTGCTCGTCCCAGTGTTTGTGATTGCCGAGAATCCAGATAAGATCCCCGCTTTCACGGTCGATTTTTACGACGGCGCTCTGATCCCTGGCAGAGAGGATAAAACTATCATCAACTGGGCTGTAATCGATACCATTGAGATGCAGCCAGTCATCAGCTTCAAGGTTGCGCGGCTGAGGGGGGCGGTCAGGATCAAGGATTTCTCTTAGATCCCACCCCTGCAGCAGCTGGCCAGTTGTGCCGTCAACTTCAACAACTCCATCGTCGTATGAACCGGGAGCACTGGTTAGAATAAGTATATTTCCATTTGGCATAACGCTCGCATCATGATGAATACCGGTTTGCACTTCGGCCCTAGTTGCCTCGGTCCTTCCGAGCATATCTATTTCAAGCAGACGGTCGGCTGCACCGTGAAGTTGTCCCTTCACCGCGTCTGGATCGTCTCTCTGGATGAGAAAATTACCGCTGTCCAAACGTTTGAGTACGTGTCCTATCTCTCCGGAATACAGCCAGCGGACCCGTCCGTATTCATCGACTGCAGAGGGAAAGGATTGAAAATCTCCATCGGCATCATAGTGTCCTGCATGCATGAAAATCATTCCCTCAGCGATGCGGTCTGGAAGGCGGCGATTAATCTTGATTTCAGGGTAGTCCTCGGGGAGGGGATCTGTGGTAATAGCTACTTCCCGCGTATAACGCTTCCCATCTCGTGTTTGCATGGTCAGCTCGATCTGGTTCTCATAATCGGGGTACAGACCGAGGATCGGAATTTTGTGGTGCTCTGAGTAACCTGAAAATTCTTTTTGCAGATCATTTCCATCTCTCCCGCGTACAAGAAGATGCACCTGTGTCGGTTTGCGGGTTTTGATTTCAGCCAGGGCACCGAGCGGAGCTGAATCAAAACGCTCGAGTGACACGTGTACCGGCTGCATGGCCCGGTATCCGAGAAAGGATAGGATCAGGATTATTACGAGCACGATCAGAATGATGCGGGTTGTTTTGCGGTTCATGCCGGTCATGATACTGAGAAGCAGCTATTTGCTCAAGGATACAGGTTGAAGCAAGTATAGCAAAAGAATGTTTGACAGAAACATGAGAACCTTGTTGCTTGTAGGACCAGACGGACTCCTTCGGGAGGGGCTTGCTAAACTGTGTGAACAATCGAGAGAGATTATGCTTACAGGTATCGAAGAGCACCTCTCAGATGTAGCACCCGCTCTCGGTGCTCTGATGCCAGATTTTTTGCTTGTGGCCTCGTCATTGCTAGCCGGCATGAATGATTGTCAGGGCCTTCTGCAATGCGTTGAGGAACGCTCAGTCATGAAGCGTGTCTATCCGCTGGTACTCATTGGTAAAAACGATTATGCCTTGGTTGGACATTACAAAAGAGCCGGTTTTGCAGGGTTTGTGTATGAGCAATCGACGTTTTTTGAATTTGAGCAGAGCCTGCTCGCACTCTTTTCCGGCGGCCTCTATATCCCTTCGGTGGCAGCTAAGAAGTGCCCCGTAGACTGTCTTACTCCCCGTGAAATGCAGGTGCTCCAGCAGGTAAGCATGGGGTGTTCCTCCAAGGAAATTGCTCATTGCCTTGGGATAGCGGTAAGCACGGTGGATGTCCACCGTAAACGGCTGCTAGAGAAACTATGTGTGCATTCAGTTGCCGAGCTGACGAAGTGTGCCCTCAAAATGGGGCTGACCTGGCTTTAAAACTCAGCTGAGTGTACCGTTCTCGGGAACGGAATTACATCGCGAATATTCTGCATGCCGGTGATATACTGCATAGTTCTGTCAAAACCAAGTCCGAAACCGGCATGCGGCACACTCCCGTAGCGTCTCAGATCAAGGTACCACCAGTAGTCCTTAGGATCGAGACCAAGCGAGGTGATTCGTTCAGTCAGGATATCCAGCCGGCTCTCCCGCTCACTTCCCCCAATGATTTCACCCAGGCGCGGAACCAGCACGTCCATTGCCCGGACAGTCTTCTCATCATCATTGAGCTTCATATAAAAGGCTTTAATTTCCTTCGGGTAGTCAGTCACAATGACCGGAGCCTTGCAGACAGTCTCTGTCAGGAACTTTTCGTGCTCTGATTGCAGATCCACACCCCACTTCACTGGGTAATCAAACGTACGGTCTGTCTTCTGGAGTTCTTTAACGGCTTCGGTGTAGGAGAGATGGACAAAAGGTTTTTCAATGACTTCTTGGAGAGCATCAGAGACGCCCTTCTGAATCCAGGTGCTGAAAAAGGTCATATCATCGGCGCACTCGCTGAGCACGCTGCTGAATATGTTCTTGAGAAACTCCTCTGCCACTGCCATGTCGCCTTCCAGAGTGCAGAAAGCCATTTCCGGTTCAACCATCCAGAATTCAGCCAGATGCCGGCTTGTATTCGAGTTCTCAGCTCGGAAGGTGGGTCCAAATGTGTAGACATGCTTCATGGCCAGGGCGTAGATTTCAGCCTCCAACTGGCCGCTTACTGTGAGACTGGTAGGTTTACCGAAAAAATCCTGTGCGTAATCGACTTCACCAGTATCTGTTTTCGGAACCCGGTCCAACGGAAGTGTGGTGACCTGGAACATCTCACCGGCTCCCTCACAGTCAGAAGCAGAAATAATCGGGGTATGTATATAGTAGAAGCCGCGTTCTTTGAAAAAAGTATGTATTGCATAACTGAGGACATTGCGTACTCTAGCTACAGCTCCTATCGTATTGGTTCGCGGCCGCAGGTGGGCGATCTCTCTGAGATACTCAAAAGAATGACGTTTTTTTTGCAGCGGGTAGCTCTCAGGGGGAGCTTCGCCATGGAGCAAGACCGAGTGAGCCTGCATTTCGACTTTTTGGTTCTTCCCGGGGGACTCGACGAGCGGACCCCGGCAGGTAACGCTCGCCCCTGTTGAGATGCGATCTAATAGTTCTGATATCTCCGATGTGCTCTTGTCTACAATTACCTGCAGATTCTTCAGACTGGAACCATCACTGACTTCCATAAAACATACGTTCTTTGAATCCCGCTTTGTACGGACCCAGCCTTCGACCTCAATTGGTTGTTCACTTGGTTCTGCTTGTATAAGGTGAGCTATTGACCTGTTCTCTTCCATCGGATACTCCTGCTCGTGTCTGGTTTATATCTGTTGTTTATTGACGATTTCACTGACAAAGCATATCGTATCCGGTATAGTATGACAACACTCTGAAGCAATAGGATGTGATGATGATACTGCAAATATTCGGCCACAAGAAATCAGCGGAGACACGCAAAGCCATTCGGTTTTGTAAGGAGCGTTCGATTGAGCACCAGTTTGTCGATCTCAAAGAGCGGGAGATATCGGCAGGAGAGCTCTCCCATATTCTCAACTATGTAACCCCACAGGAGCTCATTGATACTGACAGCACTTTCTACAAGAAACATGGATATGATTACCTTGACTACGACCCCGTTGAAGAGGTCCTTGAGCATCCTGAACTCATGCGCCTTCCTCTTGTGCGTGCCAAACGGGATGCGTGTGTTGGATTTGATGAAAAACGCATGGAACAGATAGTGATGGGAGACAATTCTTGATTACCTTTGCCGTGCTGGGAAGCGGTTCGAATGCCAACGCCTACTATTTCAGCTATCGCGGGTCGGCAGTGCTCATTGACAATGGTTTTTCTCTCAAGGAGCTGCGGCGGCGGAGCAGGGAACTGGATGTGGAACTTGATAGCGTGCAGGCTGTTTTTCTGAGCCACACCCATTCTGATCACTGCAGGGGGGTAGGGGTGTTCGCTCGAGCATACAAGGTTCCCGTGTATCTCCACCCTGGTGTGGACGCTGAATTTTTGCAGACTCGGCGACCGTTTGAAATTCTCCCCCTGGTCGATCGTGACGCAACAGTAGTCGGGGAATTTCAGATAACAATGTTTAGAACATCACATGATGCCCACTGTTCGGTTAATTTCTTCGTGAAGGTTGGGGGCAGAGCCTTCCTGATTATTACCGATACCGGGTATGTTGCAGATAATATGAAATTGCTGGTGGCAAAGAGTGATATCCTGTTTCTGGAGGCAAATTACGAACAGCAGCTGCTGGAGACCGGTCCTTATCCGGCAGCATTAAGGCGTAGGATTGCTTCAAGACACGGTCATTTATCCAACGATGCCGCCATCGAGTTGTTAGGTGAACTCGAGATAACAAAACGTCTGTCACACGTGTATTTGTGTCATCTTTCAGCGGAAAACAATTCCCCAGATCTGCTTGTCAGGAGACTCTCCAGCGAGCTGTCTTCTCGCTTGCCGGTGACAGTATGCCGTCGTGGAGAGATGCTAAAAAGTGCCATCGGTGCTATTTACTGAGCAAATATCATCATTGAAAGCATGTTTCGTCTGGGCGCATGGTTTGCAAGAGTGCCCGTTTTTATGCTATACAGAAAGCAGCCCCTGGAGGAAATGATTATGTCTAACATTTCAGATATTCGTATTCAGTCCATCACCCCGCTGATAAGCCCTCGGGATTTACGCAACCGGCTTGCAGTGGAACCTGAGCTTGAACGACAGATCCTGCAGTGGCGTGAGTCGGTCAATCGCATTGTTTCCCGAGAGGATAAGCGGATAATCGGCATTGTCGGGCCATGTTCAATCCACGACAAGGATGCAGCGTTGGATTATGCTAAGAAATTAGCCGTCCTCGCCGATTCCGTGAAGGATAAGATGGTTCTTGTTATGCGAACGTACTTCGAGAAGCCGAGGACGGTTCTCGGCTGGCGGGGACTCATCCTGGATCCCCATCTGGACGGGACGTATGACATTGCCCATGGACTGGAGCTCGCCCGGGAGATATTACTGGAAATATCCCGATTGGGGGTTCCTGTTGGCTGTGAGATGCTTGACCCGATAGTACCCCAGTATATTGATGATATTGTCTGCTGGGCGGCAATCGGGGCACGGACTGCCGAAAGCCAGACTCACCGAAATCTGGCAAGTGGACTGTCTGTGCCTGTGGGGTTTAAAAATAGCACCAGCGGGAATCTCAATACGGCAATTAATGCCATTAAGTCAGCTGCTAATCCAGCCAGTTTTATTGGCATTGATAAACATGGCAATTCCTCTATCCTGAGAACAACCGGTAATGACAAGGGGCATCTGATCCTTCGCGGAGGTGCCGGGGCGCCAAACTACTATGAAGAAGAAGTGGAGGGAGCTCAGCAGAGCATGCGAAAGATGGGATTGAATCCCACGGTAATGATCGACTGCAGTCATGCAAATTCCCGTAAGAAATATGATCGTCAAAAACGGGTATTGAGGGCGGTGATTGATCAGATACTGTACGGTAATACCGATATTTGCGGATTCATGCTTGAAAGCAGTCTCTATGGCGGCAGACAGGATATTGGCGATTCCCTTTCAGAATTACAGTATGGAGTTTCCATCACGGATGCTTGCATCGGCTGGGAGGAGACTGAACGCATTATACTGAAAGCCTACGAAACACTTACACAAAAGAAGGAGGAGTATTAGTATGGCAAAACGAGCAATTGTCTGTCTGGCAGACGGATTTGAAGAGATTGAGGCAATAACACCTATCGACTTGCTCAAACGGGCGGGAGTTGAGGTAGATGTTGCCGGAGTTGGTAAAAAAACCATAACGGCAAATCATGGTCTGGTTATTCAAACAGACGATGAATTTTCCAAATTTGCAGCTGAAAAGGAATATGACTGCATAGTTCTTCCCGGCGGTCAGCCGGGGGCTGATAATTTGGCAGCTTCTAAAGAGATACACAAGATGTTAGTGGAGATGCTTGGTGACGAAAACAAATTGGTTGCAGCCATTTGCGCCGCACCTGCGGTAGTGCTCGGAAAAGCGGGACTGCTAGAGGGGCGTAAGGCAACCTGTTTTCCTGATGCTGAAGCGTATGTTCCCGACTTTGAGTTTTCAAGAGATCCGGTAGTCATTGATGGAAATCTTATAACCTCACGCGGTCCTGGGCTGGCAGCCGACTTTTCCTTTGCGGTGATTGAGAGACTCATCGACAAAGAGACAGCCGATCGCATTAAGAAGCGCTCCCTCTATGTCCACTAGATGAACTATATACCACTTCTTACGGAACGGACTTCGGTCAGGAGCTTTACTCCGGAGGGATTAACTGACGAGCACCGCCGGGAGGCGGTGCGGCTTTTAGCAGAATGGGATGATCTGCCCGCTATCTTTGATGTACCGTTAGAGCTTACTTTGCTGCCAAGCCGTATGGTCTCAGGCGAAAAGCTTGGCACCTATGGGGTTATTCGAAATCTGTCACAGGTCATCACAGGGGTCTCTCCGAACACAGATGCTGCTATTCTTCAATTTGGGTATCAGGTTCAGCGGGTTCTCATCAGACTGCGGTCTTTGGGAATTGAGTCCTGTTGGCTTGGTGGGACATTTTCCAGGGGAGTGCTCAACCGGGTTCTGGGTCTCGAATCAGGCCAGGTTATTCCCGCCGTCATACCGATCGGCTACCCTGCCAAGCACAGAAGTTCGGTCGACGGTGTAATGCGGTTATTTGCCCGCTCAAATCGACGAAAGACCCTTGATGAGTTGTGCATTGATACAGATACCAACATCTCTGCAGACGAAGCACTTGCTACGGCGCTGGAGACTGTTCGGCTTGCCCCCTCTGCTTCCAATAAGCAGCCGTGGCGGTTTTCTGTAACAGAGGATAGGAGTGCTGTCAGGCTCTACCTTCAGGAGTCCAGTGGGTATAACAGGAGCCTGGGGTACCCGATACAGATGCTGGACATGGGAATAGCTATGTGTCATCTAGAGCTTGCTTTGAGCTCCCTAGGAGAAACCCCACATTGGCAGCAGGACAGTAGTGGACAGCTGCACGATACCTCTCTGCAGTATATTGCGACCTGTACGAGACAATAAAAAACCGGGCTCCCTCCCTGATTAACAGCAGGAGCCCGGCTAGTAACCTTGTTGTTACCCCTACTTCTTAGGGGGAGTAACAAGGAGATCCTTGAGGTATGGCTTGTCCTTTAGGTCCTTTTCCAACCCCTTCGCTCTCGCCTTATTCACATAGGCGGCACTTTCAAACGAGTAAGAAAAGTTCGTATGCACATCATAGGTTCCCTGTGTCAGGGCATAGGTGTCTTCGGTCATTACCAGTTCTTCATCAGTTGGAATAACAAATATCCGCACCGGTGATTTGTCATCGGAGATATCCAGCTCTGCGTTACGGCACATGGCTTTAGTGTTTTTATCCAGATCAATGTGTATTCCCAGGGGTTGTAGTCCTTTAAGGGCTTCCTCGCGGATGTGTGGGGCCATCTCCCCAACACCGGCAGTCAGAATCAGGGCATCAACATGACCGAGAGCAGCTATGTAGGAGCCGATATATTTCTTTAAACGATAGCCTTCAAGTTTGATAGCCAGGGCACAGCGTTTATCCCCCTCTGCGGCGGCATCACGGATGTCCCGTCTGTCACTGTATTTCCCGTTAATACCGAAGACGCCGCTTTTCTTATTCAATACTGTATCCATTTCGGATGCACTCAATCCAGTCTCATTCATCATATAGGGCAGAATGGCGGGGTCGAGGTCCCCAGAACGGGTGCCCATGACCAAGCCCTCTAGCGGTGTGAGTCCCATCGAAGTATCAACACAGACACCATTTTTAACAGCGCAGATAGAAGCACCATTACCGATATGGGCAATAATCAAATTGGTGTCTTTTGGTTTTTTACCCAAGAGTGCTGCTGCCCGTTTAGCGGTATAGATGTAACTTGTGCCGTGAAATCCGTAGCGGCGAACATTGTGCTGTGAATACCATTCATAGGGAACAGCGTACATGTAGGCTTCTTCCGGCATTGTCTGATGCCAAGCAGTGTCCATGATGGCACAGTGAGGAACTTCAGGCAGCACTGTTTTTGCGGCTTTGATCCCCATAATGTTTGCCGGCATATGAAGCGGCGCAAGAGGTACGAGACTTTCAAATTCTTTCAACACTTCATCGTCCACGATAACCGATTTGGTAAACTCCTCACCGCCATGCACAACACGGTGTCCGACGGCCTTTATTTCATCCATTTTGTCAATGACACCCAACTTTGCATCCGTCAGGGTATTAATGATCAGTTCAATCGCATCTTTGTGAGTAGGGGAAGAGACCTCGGCCTTGTACTCATCTTTGTTGACTGCCTTATGCTCAAGTGAAGAGACAGATTGTCCGATTCTCTCAACAGCACCAACAGCTAGGACTTCTTTATTGGCCCAATTATACAGTTGATATTTTGCCGATGAACTCCCGCAGTTCAGTGTCAGTATTTCCATTTTGTAACCTCCGCTAGAATTATACGTGCTAATTTAAAAAAAACCGGGTCTATTCTTTCACGCCAGCCCAAAAAAAGCAAGAACACACAGGAAAACCTCCGAGCATTTGAATCGGAAGCGCCAGTGAATGTGTATGAAACCATATGCGCAGAGTCCTGCCTCTGATTGTACTGTATCTGCTCAGTGCCCCGCTTCACTCAGTGGGGGTGGAAACAGTTGCTGAACTTATTCACGAAGATGGAAAAAACGAATGGGCGTTTTCGTCAGAGCTGGAGACTGACTATGGCAGGACAACGATGACGAGAACTGAACGTGCATGCTCTGTTACCAGCGTCAAGTTTAATCCCACAGACCACGTGTCAGTTGGCAGACTCGTGTATCAGGGGATTGCCGCACGTGTTCATCGGCCTTATCGCCCCATGACCCCCTCAGTGTTTGTGCTGAGGGGAATCCTTCCCTCCCGTTCACAGGTATACACGAAATCCATACACCCACAAGCCCTTGCATCCGGGGGAGCCCTGCTTGCAGCCACCGGGCACGATAGGTATGGCTTATCAGTCTGGGGCGTACCGCATATGTCAAAAGCTACTGCTGCACCAGAGGTGGGGTCCCACGTTATGTATGGCAACGGTGAGCTTGCATTGGTACAGAAACAAGGGGGTAAAGAGGCTGGGGTGGGGTTGCCCCAACAGGGGTACACAGCTGCGATCGCTCAGGTGAAAACCGACAGCAGCCAGTCTGTCCAGTGTGCGGCAACCATGGGGTTGAGGTGGTTTCCTACGTTGCCGACTTCCTCCTTTTCGCAGATTCACGTGAGAGGTTCCTTCGGCCGGTATACAGCGGGGATCCGTAGAACGTATATCGAC
>JBNJDX010000050.1:0-14195 GCA_051745285.1 Spirochaetota bacterium | reverse complement strand
GACAGGTGGTCCCGCTACCGGGGTACCGGTATCTCGGACCACCTGCCGGTTGTGATGGAACTGGAAAAAGCGGCTGACTAAGCCTTTTTCAGCTGATTTTCAGAGATGTTGATTTCGTAGAAAATTTGCTCCAGCTCGAGCGCTATATTTACATCATGTACGATAATCGGTTTATCGCTTTCATCTTTGGAAGCTTTCAGCCCGATGGGAGTGAAATTGAGAAACCCCCGAATCCCGGCCCTGATAAGGCGATGAAAGAGATCAGAGGCCTCTTGTTCGGGTACAGAGAGAATGGCCACCTGCACCTTCTGTTCTGCAAGTACTTCTTCAAGCTGCGTGATATCGTAGACAGGTACCGGGCAGTCCTCTTCAGAGCAGATATTAGGGTTGATGTCAAACCCGGCGACAATCTGCAGGCCGTCGCTTGCAAATCCCCGGTAGCGCATCAGCGCCCCACCGATCCGCCCGCATCCGACAATGATGGCTTTCTGCATTTTGTCTTTGCCGAGAATGGCATCAAGATTTGAAATAAGGCGGTCAATTTCATACCCGCCTCGTTTCTGACCGATGATATTCAGCAGAGAAAAATCTTTGCGCACGATAGTTGCGTTCACTCCTGCTGCATCCCCCAAATTATTGGCAAACACTCGCTCAAGCCCTAGAGACTTGAGTTTGTGCAGGGTGCGATAATATTTTGTAATTCTCATAATCATATCATGATGCATAATAACCACCTTGTATAAGTGAAAGATATCACATAAATTATAGATATAATTGATAATAAAATCAATAAGTTTTTTTATATCAAAGTAAGGTATTTTTATTGAATAAAAAAAATATTTAAAGTAACATGAACCATCAAGAATTACATTGGGTTTCGGAGGTTCCATGTCTGTAAAGAACGAAGAAATAACATTTTCAGATGAGCTTAAGTCCTACATTCTTAAATGGAAGGAAAAGCCTGGTAATCTGATTATGGTCCTGCATAAGGTGCAGCAGGAGTTTGGTTACATTCCCAGAGGCGCTGCTGATGTGGTTGCCGACCTGCTGGAAGTTCCCCTGGCGAAGATTTACGGTGTAATAACGTTTTACCACTACTTCAAGCTGAAAAAACCGGGTCAGTACAACATACAGGTTTGCATGGGTACGGCTTGCTATCTTAAAGGTGGTGACGGACTTATTGAAGAGTTGGAAAATCTGCTCGGGATAAAGACCGGCGAGGTGACCGAGGACGGAAAGTATTCAATCGAATCCGTACGCTGTGTTGGGTGTTGTGGTCTTGCCCCGGTACTGGTCGTCGGCGATGAGGTATTCGGCAAACTGACCAAGGATCAGTTGCCCGGTATTATTGCAAAGTTTAACTAAGGGTTAGGCAGGCCGGATATGCACTACGCTGTGAGTGATTATTTGCTTGATATCATTCAGAACTCACTTGAAGCTGAGGCGGACAGCGTGGATGTGGCAATTGATGATGAGGGGAAGGTATTTAGCTGCACAGTGCAGGATAACGGGAAGGGAATGAGCCAGGAGGAACTTGAGCGCATCCGAGACCCGTTCTACACAGCAGCAGGTAAGCATGCTCATAGAAAGGTTGGTCTTGGTATTCCCTTTCTTGAGCAGACGATGGAGGCCACCGGCGGCAAGCTGGAAATTGCCTCTGTCCCGGGGGAGGGTACCCGACTGTCTTTTCAGTTTGCAGTCGATCATGTTGATACCCCTCCGGTCGGTGACATACCTGCTACGTTGCTTGCAGCCATGACCTATCCCGGCGACTTTGAGTTAACAGTCGTTGTTACCGTGAGGCGTCCGGGTGTTTCTGACTCGTATGAGCTGCGGCGTTCGGAGCTTATCGATGTCTTAGGTGATATCAGGTTTGGGTACGCTCAAGCCTTACTTCAGGATTATATCCGGTCGCAGGATGAGAGTTTAGAGAGAATACGAAAAGAGCCGTTGTAAAGAAGGAGGCCACCTAATATGGCAAAAATGACCTTAGAGGATTTAAGAAAACTGCGTGAAGAGAAGAAAAAATCACTTGGCAAACGCGATCTTGAAGGGAAAACCGCCCAGATCGTTGTCGGCATGGGTACCTGTGGTATCTCAGCAGGGGCAAAGGATGCTCTCAATGCCTTTATCAAGGCAGTTGATGCGAACAATCTTGATCATGTGATTGTCACTCAGACCGGCTGTATGGGTCTGTGCTATGTGGAACCCACAGTAGAAGTACTCGTGGACGACATGCCGAATGTGATTTACGGGAACGTTACTCCCGATGTTGCCGAGCGAATCGTTAAAGAACATGTAATGCACAAAAGAATGGTCAATGAACATGTGTTTGACAGACCGGCAGCAGATATCATGAAGGACGGAGGCAAATAATGGCGTTAAGCAACTATATTCTTGTCTGCGGGGGAACAGGTTGTGAATCCAGCAAAGCAGACGATATCTATAAAAACCTGATTGCTGCTAGTGAACAGCAGGGAGTAGACAAGGACGTGCAGATTCTGAAAACTGGTTGTTTCGGTTTCTGCGAGCAAGGGCCGATTGTGAAGATTCTCCCTGAAGACTCATTTTATGTACAGGTTAAGCCTGAAGACGCCTCAGAGCTGATCACCGAACATGTGGTCAAAGGCCGTGAGGTCAAACGGCTGCTCTATGATAAAAGCGAAAGCAAAAAGCATGCCCGCGTGGAGGATATTCAGTTTTATCAGAAGCAGTTCAGAATCGTGCTGCGTAACTGCGGGTTTATCGATCCTGAGAATATTGATGAGTACATCGCAAGAGAAGGGTATGGTGCCTTGGAGAAGGCGCTCTTCGAGTTATCCCCGGATGACATTATTGCTGAGTTGAAAACAGCCGGCCTGCGGGGCCGCGGCGGAGCGGGCTTTCCAACCTGGATGAAGTGGAATTTCACAAAGCAGGTCGATGAGAAAGAAAAGTATGTCGTGTGTAACGCTGACGAGGGAGACCCCGGTGCTTATATGGACCGCAGTACACTGGAAGGGGATCCCCATTCTATACTGGAGGCTATGACGATAGCCGGATATACCTGTGGAGCTACAAAGGGCTACATATACATCCGGGCAGAGTATCCCCTGGCGATCAGTCGGCTGGAAATTGCCATGCAGCAGGCCCGTGATTACGGACTGCTGGGTGAAAACATACTGGAAAGCAACTTCAGCTTCGATATTGAGATCCGACTTGGTGCTGGAGCCTTTGTCTGCGGCGAGGAGACTGCCCTGTTGGCCTCCATTGAGGGTGAGCGCGGTATGCCGCGTCCCCGGCCGCCTTTTCCGGCAGTTAAAGGTGTTTGGGATAAACCCACGGTCATCAACAACGTTGAGACCTGGGCGAATATTCCGATTATTCTCCTCAAGGGAGGCGAATGGTTCTCAAAGATTGGAACACCAGATTCCAGCGGGACGAAAGTATTTGCCCTTACTGGAAAGATTCGTAACTCAGGGCTTGTAGAGGTTCCCATGGGGACCACACTGCGTGAAATCGTTTACGACGTGGGTGGTGGAATTGCGAATGACAAGGATTTTAAGGCCGTTCAGACCGGCGGTCCCTCCGGAGGAGTGATTACCAAAGAGCATCTTGACACACCAATTGATTACGGCAGTCTGATGGGACTCGGCTCAATGATGGGTTCCGGCGGTATGATCATTATGGATGAGGATGACTGTATCGTAGATGTCACGAAGTTCTACCTGCAATTTTCTGTTGATGAATCCTGCGGCAAGTGTTCACCCTGCCGTATCGGCGGCAGAAGCTTATACAACATTCTCGATCGTATCACCAAGGGTGAAGGGGGAATGGAGGATATTGACAAGCTTCGAGACATTGGCGAGGCTATGAGAAAGGCTTCTCTGTGTGGTCTGGGACAGACGGCACCGAATCCGATTCTCTCAACATTGAAGTATTTTGAGAAAGAGTATCTCGCTCACATAAAGGACAAACGCTGCCCGGCCGGCAAGTGTAAGGAGCTGATTTCCTACCACATCCTTGCTGACAAATGTATTGGCTGTACAGCGTGTGCCAGAAAGTGTCCGGTTGACGCGATCTCCGGAGAGAGACGTCAAATTCACCGTATCGATCCCGAACTCTGCATCAAGTGCGGTGTCTGCTATGAGACATGTAAGTTCGGAGCAGTCTACGTTCGTTAGAGCGAGCCTTAGACAAGGAGGAACGAGTTGAGTACTGTACATATGAAAATAAATGGCGAGCCAGTAGAAGTGCCGGCAGGCATAACACTGCTGACTGCTGCTAAAATGAAACATATCAATATTCCCACGCTCTGCTTTCACCCAGATCTACCAGCCTGGGCAGCCTGCGGGATATGTGTGGTGAAGTTGGAAAATTCACCAAAGATGATCAGAGCCTGTGCCACTGAAGTATCAGAGGGGATGTCAATTATTACCCATGATCCGGAACTGCACCAGATCCGAAAGACCGTCATTGAACTGATTCTTTCAACCCATCCCAACTCCTGTCTGACGTGCGGTAGGAACGGTTCGTGCGAACTGCAGCAGTTAGCTGCTGAGTTTGGTATCAGGGAACAGCCGTACGAACAGCGGCTTCGGGACCTTCCCAAGGATGAATCAACACCTTCGATTGTACTCAATCCCGAAAAGTGCATCAAATGTGGCCGCTGCGCTCTTGTCTGCCAGCAGGTGCAGGGTGTATGGGCGCTTGAGTTTGTCGGCAGAGGTGAAGATACAGTCATAGCTCCGGCTGCAAATTTGCTCCTTGATGACAGTCCCTGTATTAAGTGTGGCCAGTGCTCGGCTCACTGCCCGGTGGGTGCAATCTTTGAACGTGACCAGTCAAGAACTTTCCTCAACGCGGTCAACGATCCGAGTAAGCACGTGGTTGTGCAGGTTGCACCGGCAGTACGTGTAGCTATCGGAGAGGGCTTCGATGTTGAGCCCGGCTGTATCTGTACCGGAAAGACGTATGCGGCACTTCGCAAGCTTGGAGCTGATGCGGTGTTTGACACCAACTTTTCGGCTGACCTTACCATTATGGAAGAGGGAACCGAACTTGTTCAGCGTCTCCGTGACGGTTCTGGTGCGCTTCCCCAGATTACAAGCTGCTGTCCTGCCTGGACGGATTACATGGAGAAGTATTACTCTGACATGATTCCCAATTTCTCCACGGCAAAATCCCCCATGATGATGCAGGGAGCACTGACGAAGACCTATTACGCCCAGCAGGCGGACATTGATCCGAAAGAAATCTATTCAGTAGCTATTATGCCCTGCACCGCTAAGAAATATGAGACTACCCGGGATGACAATATGTATGCTTCCGGACAGCAGGACGTCGACTTAGTTCTGACCACTCGAGAGCTGATCCGCCTGATCAAGGCCTTCGGTATTGATTTTGAGACACTCCCGGATGAGAAGGCTGACAGTCCTATCGGGACTTACGCCGGTGCCGGTACGCTCTTCGGGAACACCGGAGGTGTTATGGAGGCAGCAGTCCGGACCGCTCACTACCTGGTAACCGGTGAGAATATGAAGAATGTTCAGGTTGATACGGTTCGTGGTATGGACGGCGTCAGAAGGGGAACTGTTGATTTCAACGGGATGGAGATTAACGTAGCGGTCGCCCACGGTATGGGGAATGTACATGATCTCCTCGAGGAGATTCGAGAGGCTCGTGAAAAGGGTGAAGAGCCTCCCTACCACTTTATCGAGGTTATGGCCTGTCGAGGCGGCTGTATTGCCGGTGGTGGGCAGCCCTATGCAACCACGGACGATATACGTGAACAGCGTATCGCCGGCATTTATAAGGATGATGAGGCTTCGGCTGTACGATGCTCTCATGAAAATCCTGATATTATCAAAGTCTATCATGATTTTCTCGGAGAGCCGCTGAGTGAGAAATCTCACGAACTGCTGCACACAACCTATAAGAATCGTCCGGTGTATAAGCGCTGACTTGTATACTAGACACTGCTGAAACCGTCCCGCTGTAAGGGACGGTTTTTTTTCGCATTTCATCTGGTTTTTTGATATAGTGGAATTGAAAGCGTATGGGTCCTACGGTGTCTTGTCTCCTACAAATCGGATGGTCCCCCTGAGGCAGACTGCCGGTAATGCCTGGTTGTAGCCATGAGGAGAGTTTCATGAAAGCCAAAAGCTATAGTAAGATATTTATTATTGATACAAACGTGTTTATTCACCGTCCGGATGCTATCCTCTCTTTTCATGACAGTGAGGTGGTTGTTCCGCTTTGGGTACTAGAAGAGCTCGACAAGTTAAAGACCTACTCGGATGAGCGGGGCAGAAACGCTCGGCACGCCATCAGATTCCTCGAAGAGCGCGCTCAGAAAGGACGACTCTCAGAGGGGGTGAAAATTGAGCAAGGCTCACTCCTGCGGGTATCGCTGGACTATGATCACGAACTGGTGGAAGTCAGGCAGGACCGCACCGATAATAAGATAATTCTCAGTGCTCTCACCATCCAGAAAGCAGCCGAGCTCTCCGGGGAGGGTAAGCAGGTGTTCTTTGTATCCAAGGATATCAACGCGCGGGTGAAAGCGCGGGCTTTAGGTCTCTATGCGGTCGACTACGAGAAGCAGAAGACCTCTATTGCAAAACTGTATTCGGGTTTTCGGCTCTCATCAGTTGATGCTGATTCAATTGCAACCCTGCGAGAGCAGGGAACCCTCCCCTGGAAAGAGACCCTGCTAGCCAATGAGTTTGTATTGCTTAGCTCAGCTAAACAGGATGAGGCAGTGGCGCGCTACGAGCCCGATGCGGGAACAGTCAGGAAGATAGGCGCGTATAAGCGGGGAGTTGCCGGTATTCACCCCTTGAATGCACAGCAGCAGATGGCCTTTGATCTGCTGCTTGACGATACTGTCTCGCTCGTGAGTCTGGTGGGCAAGGCTGGGACCGGAAAGACGCTGCTGGCTTTGGCTGCCGGGTTGTCAAAAGTCTTTGAATCAGAATCTTATGGCCGTATGCTTGCCAGTCGTCCTGTCATGCCTCTGGGGAAGGACATTGGTTTTCTCCCCGGAGACAAAGGGGAGAAGCTCTCCCACTGGATGAAACCGCTCTACGATAATCTTGAGCTGATTGCTTCCCAGAGCCGCAACGCTGATTTTAAGCATGTGGAGACCCTTCTCAAGAGTGAAAAGATTGAAATTGAAGCTATTACCTACATTCGAGGTCGTTCGCTGCCAAAACAGTATATCATCATCGACGAGGCGCAGAACTTAACACCGCATGAAATAAAGACCATTGTCAGCCGGGCAGGGAGGGACACCAAGGTCGTGCTTACCGGAGATCCCTACCAAATTGACACACCCTACCTGGATAGTGATTCCAATGGGCTGACCTTCCTCGTTGAGGCATTCAAGGGACAGCGGCTCTTTGGACATGTGACCCTTGAAAAATCAGAGAGAAGTCAGCTAGCTGAATTGGCTGCGGAGTTGTTGTGATGGACGCTAACTATGAAAAACTAATCGACTGCCCACTGTTTTCCACATTTACCGCTGAAGAACTACGCACACTTCTTAGCCCTTCGGGGTGCACGTTTCGGGCGTACCCCAGCGGCAGCATAATCATGAGTCAGGGAGAGCGGTACACTGATCTCTATGTGCTCCTAGAAGGTCAAGTCAGTGCCAAGTTTTACGAGTTCTCGGGGAAAAGCATGCTTGTAGAGACTCTCAATGCCCCTGACCCTATAGCCTTGGCAATCATATTTGCCGATGTAAACTATCTCCCGGTTACAACCGAGGCTGACAGTGATGTCAAGGTAGCGGTCATCAAAAAGAAGGCGCTCATTAATCTGATGCAGTCCAGTTCAGAACTCTTGTCCCGTTATCTGCGGGAGATGGGCTCAAAGGTGGTTTTCTTAGCTGAGAAGATGAGGCTCGCCGAAATGGCGAGCCTCAGGCAGAAGATTGCCGATTTTTTGCTTAGGATGCGTGATCAGTATAACCGCAATGATTTTCAACTGCCGTATTCACGGGAAAAGCTGGCCGAACTGCTTGGATCAGCTCGGCCCTCGCTTTCTAGAGAACTCTCTCGCATGGCCGAAGACAGCATCATAGCAGTGGACGGCAGGCATGTGCGGATACTCGATCCTGAGAGTCTTCAAGACTCACTGATGTTCTAACCTTCAGGGCGCAAACTTATAGAGCAGCAGCCGGTCCTGGGTAGAAGAGGAGGTAAGCAGATACTGCTGATCTTCTGTTACGAGGATACTGTCGAGAGAGGTGTTCTCGGCAGCGACGAAGGAGCTGTACTCCAGCTCCTGGGTGGCAGGGTCACGCTCCAGGATAACGAATCCGTCGCCGGTCGAAGTAGCCACGTATAGTTGGGTCCCTTCCGTGTTTGCAGTGACAGCTTTTGGTCGGAAGGAGACGGGAATATGGGTATCCTCTTTTAATCTGCTGTTGTAGGTAATATCGTAGAGACCGTATCCGTAATCTTCTGTAAGGAAATCACACACTGAATCGTTTGCCAGAGTTACCAGCCATTGATCTGTGACAAACTGAGCCGTGTGGATACCAGAAAGTCCATAGGTCCCTTCCTTATCATAGCTGAAACTGTTCCAGACCTTCGGTGATTCGCTGGTCATATCAGCAATGGCTATCAGCGCATTGGTATCGTAGCTGGCTATCCCCATCAGATTATCTCCCAAACCAAAGTCAATCGAACGGGGGTCAGAGACCTGCGGGTCATGAGTGAAATCATAGGTACTGCGGTAATCCATTGCCTCCGTTCCAAGATCAAAAGCAACAAAGGTATTGCTTCCTGTGTCAGAAACAACCAGGACCTCCCCGTTGCTTGAAAGAGCAACATCACCGAACTGTTCAATGGTGTAGCTGCCGCTGGTTCCCGTTCCTGTGGACAGTATCGACTGGCTGTGGGTAAAGGTTTCGGTCCCGGCGACATGCTCAAACAGGGTAACCGCCTCAGAGTTGGCAGAGGCCACGGCGATCAATGAACCGTCAGCAGAAGCAGACACTGCATATGCCCCGTCAAGCAGTATCGAAGCACCGTGTTCGAAGGATTCTACCAGCTGGACTCTGTCCTGTTCGACCTTGAGAAATTGAACAGCGTCATCATACTGGGAGACTGTGACTATGATGCCATCAGGAAGCACAGTCATGTCAGTGATACCGTCGAGCAGCAGCCCGAGATCGTTAAATTCATCATAGGACCGGTAGAGAAGCGGCTGCCCGCTGGTAATGTCAGTGATTCCTTCGACAATCTGTGAACTTGAGCCTTCGCTGCCAACAGAAGAGGTAAAAACGAGCACATCCAGTCTCTGTTTACCCTCTGTGGGGGTGAATGTGATCGGGTTTCCCTCTGCATAATCCTGACCGTTAAGGAACCAGTGGCAGGTAAGCCCTGTCTGGACAGAATCCGCGTCCGGAGTAAACTGGACGGTTACCGGAACCCCGGCTTCAGCATTGAGGGGGACCCCCGTGATTTCTCCGCTGACCGGTTTGTCCATGCTGTCTTCAAGGGTTAGCTGCATACTTACCAGCAGGTCGTTGAAGGTCATAGTCAGTTGGGCCTGTGTCGTCATTCCGTCCACAACGCGAAGCATTTCAGTGGCTCCCGCTGTAAGGGTGCCCTCGGAGTAGAGTTCAGCCTGCAGCAGGTATGCCCCGGCCTCGACACCTTCAAGCAGATAGGTATGTGAGCCCGCTGCCGCAGTATCGGCAGTGAGTTCCTCTGCCTCTTCCGGATAGCCGCTTGGCCAGTACGAGAGTCTGAGGTCGGCATCTATGGTCTGCTGATCATCCCACTGCACCATAATGTCTGCTGAGCCGGTACCGTAGAATTGCTCAACGAACAGTGTCCCGTTTTGCTGGGTGTTTGTCAGGGTTATCACCGACTGGCCATAGCCGAGGCCTACCCCCTCACTGGAGTAACCGATAACAGTGACATCCCAATCTCCCAGCAGCAGGCCCGGAACGGTGACCTGTGAGTCCTCCGTGGATAGTTCAAAACCAGTTGCCTCCGGCCCTCTGCCTTCAATCTCATAGTATGAAATCTCCAGGGGCGTATCAGGCAGAGCTGATCGAGTACTGCTGAAGCCTTGCGGCTCAATATTCATGTGAAGTTCCCCCATCTCAGGGTGTTGTTCACACCCTGATACCAAAAAAATCGTAATGCCGATGAGCATGCACCAGAATCCACATGCACAGATAGGTTGTTGTCTGTCTCCCATTGTATTTCCTCCTTACTCCATATCAAAACGGGGACAGCCGGTTATTGATTCAAGGGAGAGAAGAGACTAGTATGAGGCGGTGGTTTCAGTAATTATTCCGGTATACAATCGGCGCAAGCTGCTCTACGAGGCTGTCTCTTCAGTGTTCTCGCAGACGCATCAGGACTTTGAACTCATTGTGGTCGACGACGGATCACAGGACAACAGTCGGCAGATTGCCCGCGACTACCCGCAGATTGTCTATCACCGTATTTCTCACAGTGGCTTTCCTGGCCTCGTTCGCAACAGGGGAGTTGAGCTTGCACAGGGGGAGTATCTGGCTTTTCTCGACTCAGATGATCTGTGGGAGCCAAAGAAGCTTGAGAGGCAGCTGGACGCTCTTAACGGATGTGTGCTTAACCATACCCGGGAGCGATGGATGCGAGGAAAGCGGGAACTGTCTCAAAAGAGTTTTACCCATAAGCGGTCGGGTTGGGTATTTGCTGATGCGTTGAAAAAATGCACGATTGGACCGTCTACAGTTCTCATGCAGCGCAAGGCGTTTTCTGAAATTGGCGGTTTTCGTGAAGATCTTGAGATTGCTGAGGACTACGAGTTGTGGCTGCGGCTGACCGCTGTCTACCCCGTGAGTTATTGCGAGAGCCCGCTTGTGATAAAGCGAGCCGGGCACGGGGAGCAGCTTTCTGAGAAGTATGGGCACATTGAGATATTCCGTATAGCGGGACTGCGAACGCTGGTAGATGAGGGGTGGTTCCTAGCCCATGCAGATCCGGAGTGTCACCGAAAAGCGCGGGCTGTGCTTGCTGAGAAATGCAGGATCTACTCTCTGGGAGCAGCTAAACGCGGCAGAACCAGTGAAGCCGAGGACTTTGAGCTGCTTGCACAACGGTACAGCAGGGAGCACTACAGTGACAGCTGATAGACGCGGTGGATTTTGTAGGGATCGGCTTGCATTTTCTCTATACTCTTCATCATCGTTGTGGTTGTCTCTGCGATCTGCGTCATTTCTCCCCACTGGGCGCCGCGTTCGAGCAGGGTATTGATTAACTGCGTATACAGCAGGGCCATAAGTCCGTTAGATTGATATTTCGGCAGAATTCCAATCCCATTGATGATAAACCGCTTTGTTCGTCGTTTTTCCAGCAGCAGTGCTGCGACATCCTTCAGGCCAAGCTTGCCGTAGGCCTTGTGAAGGGGAGCGCTCAGGTCGGGGAACGCAAGCAAAAAGCCTGCTGGCTCTCCTCCCGCCTCGATGAGTATCACCAGGCGGGGATCAAGCACTGTCGTCAGCTCCTGCACGGCTGCTTTCAGCTCCCTGTCGGTCATTGGACAGAATTCCTCGTGAGTGACAAATGCCTCGTTGTAAAGTTTCATGATGCGGTTGGCTTCCGCACGCAACTGACGTTTTGAGCCAATGCGCTTTACGGTGTAGGTGCCTTGTTTCATAACCCGGTTGCTGATATTCACAAGTTGTCTCGGCAGCTCGAAGGTCTGTATATATTTCTGCGCAGAGTAGAAATCTTTGTATTTATCGAACCCGAAGCGTTCAAAGAAGGTATGATAATACCGATAGTGGTAGTTCATCATAGTCATTGATGCTCGGTGTTCGAAGCCTTTGATGAGAATTCCAGCCCCGGTGAATCCGGAAAAGCCCTGGGGTCCGATTAAGCGGTCAAGTCCGCGCCTCCTCGCCCACTGTACTGCATGAGAAAATAGAGCCTCGGCGCAGGCATAGTCCTCAATAACATCGAAAAAATAGATCCTGCAATCGTTTTTTTTGGTGTAGGTGTTAAAGCGAGCAGGCTCAAGCAGGGCTATCCGGCCAACCGGTAAGCCGGAGGCATTGCGGCAGATAAAGAATTCTCCCGCAGAATGATCGAAGAAAGGATGTTTGTGTGTCAGAATCAAGCGCATGCTCTTATCAAGCCAGGGGATGTACTGCGGGCATCCGGCGTATAAACGCTTGGGAAACTGGATGAATGCTTTTATATCGTTCCTGCTGCGGACCGGCAGAATCTGAAGCTTGTGCATATCTTCGTTCATTGGGTGTTACGCCGAGGGAAAGAGATGTGTTAATTCCTCTTGGAGGATGGGCAGCAGCGCCGGATCGCTTTTCGCATAGGTCAGGATTGCCCGCAGGTATCCTTCCGGTGTTCCTGTATCTAACCGGGTTCCTGCAGCCTGCGTATACACGACGCGGTGTTGGTCCATCAGTTTCTGCAGAGCATAGATATGATAGTATTCTGCCCCGGTGTGTTGTTCCCAGCCCTCCTGCAAATAGGTGAAGATATCGGGAGTGTAGAGATAGCGTCCAATGGTAGCCTCTTTGCTTGGCTGTGTACCCGGAGCAGGTTTTTCCACAATATTGTTTACATGCAGATTGTCATCGGCTAGATCAAGTATCCCGTATCGTTCAAGGTTGGGAGGATTGTGGATTGTTGCCATGACACTGCAGCCGGTTTGTTCATAGGTTTCAATAAGCTGTTTTGACAGTGGTGGTTCTCCAAGCACGATATCGTCGGGATAGGCGACAATAAATGGTTCATCGCCGATGGCCTGTTGAGCCTGAAGCAATGCGTGGCCTGTGCCGAGCATATCCTGCTGTCTGACATAGGTGACCTGTACAGGGTAGGGCTTGATTTTGTCCAGTTTATCCAGGGACCCTTCAGAGGAAAACAGGGTTTCAAGTTCAACTTCACGATCAAAAAAATTGTCGAGGGCCGTTTTTCTTCTGGCAGTCAAAAGGACGACTTCGGTAATTCCCGAGGCTATGAATTCTTCAATAATAAAAGAGATAGAAGGTTTCGTGATAAGCGGTAACATTTCCTTGGGTACAGTCTTAGTTACCGGCAGAAACCGGGTGCCGTACCCCGCTGCTACAATGAGACCTTTCATTGCTTCCTCCTCCTTCCGCGTGCTGCTTGTTCAGGAAGTCAGGTTATCCTGTCATGTAAGAAATATCAACACTCTTTTCGTATTGGCTGTCGCGATTTACAAGTCCTCTCTCATATTGCAGGAACGATAGCTACGTGATAGATTGACAACGTTATGAAACTAAAAAACGTGTTAAACCAGGGCGTCGTGGTACTGTCCCTACAAGGCGAGAGTAAGCAGGAAGTTATCGAAGAGCTTCTTGATCTTCTGATGAAAACCGGTAAGGTGAACGACAGGAAGCAGGCTCTTTCAGACCTTCTCGCACGAGAAGAGAAGATGTCGACCGGCATACAGCATGGGGTAGCCATACCGCATGCAAAGACCCCGGCTGTACAAGATCTCGTTGCGTGTATTGGTATCAAACCGGAAGGCGTTGATTTTGAAGCTCTTGATGGAGAGCCGAGCAAGATTTTCATCATGACACTCTCCCCGGTGGATAGAACGGGACCGCATGTCCAGTTTCTCGCTGAGATCAGCAGAGTAATAAAAACTCAGCAGGCCAGGGAAGAACTGCTTGAGGCCAAGAGTGCCCGAGAAGTCTTAGCTGTCTTTGGTCTTTAGAAATGCCGCAACGCCTCTTTTCTGTTTGAGTACCTGGGCGGGTATCAGGTACCACGAGCGGCAGAGAGAGGACTCGGATGACGTACGGGGGAATCTATGACACATAACATGCTCATGCTGGTATTGCAGCTTGGAATGATTCTGCTTGCTGCGAAGCTGTTGGGGTGGGTGTTCTCCAAAAAACTTCATCAACCGCAGGTGCTTGGCGAGCTGCTCGCGGGGATGATCATCGGTCCATTCACCCTGGGAGCCATCCCTCTTGATTTTCTTGGGGGGCCGCTGTTCCCACACACCGGAGGGACTATCCCCGTCTCGTCTGAATTATATGGGTTGGCAACGATTGGTTCGATTATCCTGCTGTTTGTCTCTGGATTGGAGACGGATTTAAAAACCTTTCTGAGGTTTTCCGGTAAAGGTTCAGTGGTTGGGCTAGGTGGAATTATTATTTCGTTTTTGCTTGGGAGCGGGGTGACGGTGCTGCTTAATCCCTCCGTGAATTC
>JBNJDX010000049.1:0-14552 GCA_051745285.1 Spirochaetota bacterium | reverse complement strand
GGGCTATACCCTGCAGCATAAAGCCCTCCGACCAGACCGCCCATGCTTGTTCCGACCACATAGTCAATCGGAATGCCAACATCCTCAATGACCTTCAGCACCCCAATGTGGGCAAACCCCAGGGCCGCTCCCCCGGAAAGCACCAATCCAACAGTGGGAGCCTCATCTCGACTTTCGGCTGCCAGGGGGAACACTACACACACAACTATCAGGAGACACAAAAACCGCTTTTTACCCATTTGAAACGCTTAACCTTCTTGTTTCTCTATTTGCAGAAGCATCTTCCATGGTATCAGATAAATGATGTTCAAGCCACACTTATGAAGGCAATATTGAGCCTACAAATCCGGGGTTTCCATTCAGAAAGGACTTCCAATCCAACTCCTTCTTAGCCTGGAGTTGAAGACGCTGCACACTGAGGAGACCCCTGCCGCAGGCAATGATCAGTCCATGCCCTCCGACAGCCGCCAAAACTTGTCCGGGTGTCGCGCTGTGCCCGCTGCCAATTCCGGGTATCTCATCGTCGAACTCAAGAGCATATGTTATCATCAGCTTCGTACCATGATACTGCGTTGTTGATTTCGGCCAGGGGGCATAGGCCCTGATTTCCCTGCTGAGGAGAGCTGCATCTTTTTGCCAATCAATCTGAGCATCCTGCTTACTGATCAGCCCGCAGTAGGTTGCTTTCGCATGGTCTTGTTCACGCGGAGTGGCAACTCCGGCGTCAATGTCTGAGAGCACTTCCACTAGCAGCTTTGGTGCTTCCCGGGCCACTCTCTGAGACAGATCCTCACTCGTCTCAGTACCGGAAAGGTCCAAAGTCTTCTGGCCAAAAATATCACCGGCGTCCATTTCCCGGACAATCTGCTGAATGGTTATGCCCGTCTGGTCCACACCTGACAAAATGGCAGCCTGTATGGGAGAACTTCCCCGAAAGGCAGGGAGCAGGGAGGGATGTACATTGAGCCCCCCCTTCGGAAAAATGGCGAGAAACTTAGGGCCAAACATTCTGCCGTAGGCAAAACTGACTAACAAATCAGCTCCAAGCTCGGCGGATGCCTCACGGGCTTCACGGTAGAGGTGGGAAAACTCAAGCACAGGAAGGCCAAGCTCAACAGCTTTCTCTTTGACCGGTGTCGGCTTAATCTTTCTACCCCGCCCCTGCTGTGAATCGGGGTTTGTCAGCACTCCAACCACCTCAAACTGCTTTGCGCAAGCCTCCAGGGAGGGAACCGCAATAGCAGGGCTGCCGGCAAACAATATCCTCATACTCTTCTTTTCTTCCGTTTGTGCTCTTTTTTCTCGTAGACCTGCAGTATTCGCTCACGTTCAGTTGGAGGGAGCCGATCCACGAACAGTACTCCGTTGAGGTGGTCATTCTCATGCTGAATGACACGCGCGAGCATACCGTCAGCTTTGAGGGTAAACGGCTTGCCTGCGACATCCCTAGCCTGCACGGTAACGGATTCCGGCCTGTCCAGGTCAGCAAACACTCCAGGTACGCTCAGACAACCCTCTTCATAGGTGACTGTTTCTATTGAGGTCTCAATAATTTCGGGATTAATAAATACACGCGGCTGATCTCCCTGTAATTGAACCACGAAAATTCGTTTATCGACCCCGATCTGAGGGCCGGCAAGACCGATGCCATTGTCACCTAACATAGTCTCAAGCATCTCGTTTGCCAGCAACGAAATCTCAGAACCAAATCTTTCTATGGGCTTGGCCTTCTCCCAGAGAATCTCTTCACCCAGTGTTACTATCTCTATCATGCCTGTATAATACTCACAAAACACATCCGGGGTCAATAAATGGGAGCCAGACTGCTACATGAGATTGAGCGGATCAACATCAATTTCCATATATACTCCAGCTACCGGTTTATAGCTGTGCTTTAGTAATGATAATGAGCGGTGAAGCTGGTGGAAACTCCTGCTTTTTACCAGCAACTGCCAGCGGGCGTTACCAGAAATACGTGCAAGCGGTGCTTCAGCAGGTCCAAGAATCTCCACATCAAGTTTTTCGGAGGTAGTAATCTCGACAAGCAGCTGCGCTGCCTGCTCTGCCCCCTGCTCAGCCTTGGTGACTACTTTTGACCGGAAAACCAACCGGATCATTCTTGTTATTGGCGGGAAGTCAAGCATGCTGCGAATCTGAAGCTCTTCATCATAGAAGCGTGTTACCTCCCCACGCGAAGCTCGGATGACAGCATTATTCTCTGGCTGGTAGGTCTGAATAATAACTTTCCCTGCATTGCTAAAGCGCCCTGCCCTGCCTGCAACCTGCAACAGCAGGGAAAACGTCCGCTCGTGCGCGCGAAAATCGGGCAGATGCAGACCACTGTCAGCCAGTACGATACCCACAAGCTCTACCCCTGGAAAGTTGAGTCCCTTCGCAACCATCTGTGTCCCAAGCAGAATATCAATCTCCCCGCTTTGGAACTGGGCTAGCACAGTCTGCAGGTGCTTTTGCTTCTTGGTAGTATCTGCGTCGAGGCGTTCCATGCGTGCAAAGGGGAAATATTTCTGAACTGCTTCTTCAACAAGTTCTGTGCCGAAACCCGAATATCCCACATCCAGTGAACCGCACTCCGGACATATCTGAATCGGCCGCTGTGCATATCCACAATAGTGGCAAATCATCATATCCGTCTGTTTATGGAAGGTCATCGCCACAGAGCAGTTTCTACAGAGCATCTCATAACCGCAGCTTTTGCAGTGGAAAAAGTAGGAAAACCCCCTCCTGTTAAGAAATAAGATGACTTGTTTCCCCCGCTCGAGAACTTGTTTCATCTCATCTTTCAGTACAGGAGAGATCACATCAGGTGAACGTTTCATATCGACAATGTCCACCTTGGGCATTAAACCGCCTGATACCCGTTCAGGGAGATCCAACCGGCGTATTCTCCCCCGCTGCATCAGATACCAGCTCTCAAGAGAGGGGGTTGCACTGCCGAGAACAACCACCCCCCCGGAGAGTGCAGCCTTCTTGAAGGCTATCTGTCGTGCATGATAGCGGGGAGTAGACCCTGACTTGTAGGTATGTTCATGTTCTTCATCGACGATAATGAGTCCCACATCCTCACAAGGAGCGAAAACGGCACTCCTGGCACCAATGACCAGGTGCACCTCCCCGTGTAATATCTTCTTCCATTCTTTCAAACGCTGAGAAGGCGAGAGAGCAGAGTGCAATATGGCAACATTCCCTGCAAACCGTTTTGCAACCGCCTGTGCCAGCTGGTGAGTAAGCGAAATCTCAGGGACTAGATAGATTACTGAGCGTCCCTGACCCAGAACAGCTTCAGCAGCCTTTAAAAACACCTCTGTCTTACCCGATCCAGTTACTCCAAACAGGTAGTACAGATCATGTTTTGCCTCAAGAATGTCCTGTACTGCCTCTTCCTGGTGCGTAGAAAGTTCAAATTCATCTGGCAGCTGAATCTCTTCTGTTCCTAACGCGGGCAGTTCAACCTCACGTCTGCCTCCCGGAATCATGAGGGCGAGCGCTTCACCCTGCGAACAGAAATAGAGGGAAGCCATCCAGGCGGAGAGCTCAATCTCCTGGTGCCTGAAAACCGGCACAGAGTCAATGATTTTCTCAATCTGTTTTACTTCGTATCCCTCTGGCTTGGGGACATCTGACTCTATGACATATCCTGTCAGACGCCTTTTTCCGAAGGGGGCTGTCACCCGAACACCAAGAGTACATGCAGACCCTTCTTCGGTCTCGTAGGTAAACGACCGATTAAGCGGCATGTTGAAGATCACCTCAACAAACACCACCTACTCCTGATCTCTAGTCGAGCTGAACAACTTTTGAAGCTGCTGCAAATCCTCCCAGACAGGTCTACGGAACCTGTCCGGAGACCGCAGCACTGCGGCAGGGTGGTAGGTGACAAGCAAAGGCACCTGTTGGTAGCTAAACACTCTGCCTCTCAGCTTCCCAATACCCTCATTACTGTCTAGAAGTATCTGGGCTGCCACCCTCCCCAGGCAAAGAATTGTCTCTGGGTTGATAAGTTCTATCTGGCGTCTGAGGTACGGGAGGCAGGCCTCCTGTTCGTCAGAGAAGGGATCCCGATTCTCCGGCGGCCTGCATTTGATAATATTACCAATAAACGTATCTGACTCCCTGGTCAGCCCAATGGCCTGAAGCCACTTGTCCAGATATGTGCCCGAACGCCCGACAAAGGGCTCACCACGGGCATCTTCCTGTGCTCCCGGGGCCTCACCAATGATCATGACTTTTGGACGTACAACTCCCTTTCCGGGAACAGCTTGTGTTCTACCTGCATGGAGGCGGCAGGCATGGCACTCGCGAATAGTCTCCGAAAGCTGTTCGAGATTCATCCGGGTGATGCCAACAGCAGCCTCGTCGCCTCCAGGACTGGAAAAATCGGGAGTTTCCTGTGAAGGGACCAGTAGCCGCTTGCCCTTCAGAAGCTGCTCTGTCTTACCAAGAAGCTCCCATAACTGCTGTTTATGCTCATGTTGAGACTCACTCATACCTTACCCTCTCAAGAACCAGCCCACGTGCAGGCGCAGTCACTCCACTACGGTTGCGATTACGGGACGCAAGTCGCTCAGCGAATTCCTCAGGAGGTGCATCATTCCCCTCAAGCTCAAGCATAGTACCCACCACGGAGCGCACCATTTTCCAGAGGAACGCGTTGCCGGAAACAGTAAAGACAGCCGCCCCGCGTTCCATATGCCAGCAGGCCTGGTTGATCCGACGTATTTTTGACTCGCTCGTATCTCCGGCAGCTGCGAACGTGCTAAAGTCGTGTGTTCCAACCAAAAGCCGCGCATACGAATTCATGCGAGCAATATCTGGTAAACGCCTCACCTCACTGCAGTACCGACTCGTATAATAGGTGACCGTGCTCGGAGTACGCAGTACATAGCGGTACCTACGGCTTTTTGCACTGAACCTCGCATGAAATTTTTCATCCACATGTTCACTGGCCACAACCCTGATATCACCGGGGAGCAGACGTGAAAGGGCCGGAAGAAACTGCTGTGCTGTCATTGACGAGATATCGGTGTCAAAATGGGCCGTCTGTCCCTCTGCATGTACCCCAGCATCAGTCCTTCCGGAGCCGTATAGGCGAACAGGGTGTTTGTGGATAATCTGTAGAGCCCGCTCTATTTCACCTTGAACTGTTCTCCCGTTCTGCTGAATCTGCCAGCCGCAGAAATCAGTTCCGTCATACGCTGTTATCAGTTTTATTCGTCTCATGAGCTTTCCAGAATCACTACCGCCGCGGCCATTTGCCGCTCATGGCTCAGAGATACAAAAATACGTTCAGCCCCAACCGAGGCAAAGCGTTTTTGCGCATTACCGTGCAAAACCACAAAGGGTCGACCCAGCGTGTCATGATCAAGCTGTATATCTGAAAGGCTGAGGTCCCTCAGACCACTGCCCAACGCCTTACCGAAGGCCTCCTTCACGGCAAACCTTGAAGCTAACAGCTGAGCTTTATCTTCTCTGCTAGCCTGAATGTCCTCCACCTCGCCGGGATGAAGGAAACGGCGAAGAAATGTTTCATCATGACAGTGAGAACTCATTCGTTGTACTGAGACAATATCAACACCTATACCGATAATCATTCGGAAACCTGCTCCCGGGACACATACAAGGTAAGTTGTTCTGGACGAACAGTGACCTCGATATCAGGTATACGCTTGAATATTTCACTCCTGTCCACCTCCACAGGGATCGTATGCAGACCGGAACTGTCTACACTCGAGAGGTCTAAAACAACGTCCAGATCCCTGGGCTGAATGTAGTAGATATCACGTTCGTTCCCCCGCAGGGTTACCTCTACATTCTCGATATACGAAGGGTCCACCACAAAATCACCCGCATTCTCAACAGCCGGTCTCAACAGTATCGTCCGCTGCTCAACCTGCATAAACTGGACAAAGAAGAACATCGTCACTGCGGCAGCAATGGCCAGTACCTTTACCGGCCAATCAAACACCAGCCACTGAAGGAACCTATTCTGAGCCATCAGGGGCCTCCTCAATCTCTTCAGGCGTCACATCGTAGTAGTTTAACAGAGCAACAAGCATCCGTTTTATGGTTTCGGGGACCAGATCGTAATAGAGGTTGGCATTATAGGCAAGCGAAAGGGCTCCGCTCTCCTCGGAAACACTCAAAACAACTGCATCGGTCTCCTCAGCCATACCGAGGGCAGCCCGGTGCCGGGCTCCAAAACTTTTCCGTATGTCGGCTTGCTCACTGAGGGGAAGAAACGAACCAGCTGAAACAAGACGGCCAGCCTGGACCACGACCGCACCGTCATGCAGCGGGGTATCGTGATCGAATATCGTGAGAATAAGCGCTGTAGACAATTCGGCATTAAGCCGTGTGCCTGAATCTACAATTCCCCGAATGCCGAGTTTCCGGGGGAACACCACCAAGGCTCCTCTTCGTTTAGTAGACAGCACATCAAGTGCATTGACAATGGTGTCTATTTGCTCGATGGTCGTCTGACTGCCAAAACGGAAAAACCCGCGGCTCCCTGACCAGAGCCTTGTAAAGGCTCTGCGTAATTCAGGCTGATAGATAATGGCTAAAATGATCACCACCACCGGGGTACCCACTCTAAAAAGCCACAGCAGCGTCTCGAGGCGTGCCAAATAGGCCAGCAGATACAGGCATGCCAAGTATACAAGAACCTTTACTATTTGGGTGGCGTTCGTCTGGGCGAGTGTTTCATAGATTTTATACAGAAGGAACGCGACAATCGCAATGTCAACAATCGGAATTATCAGGTCCCTCACATACCAGAGTTCAAAAACCGCTTCCATCCGGTCTCCTTGTGAAACAGGGCTAAACTCAGTATAGAGTTAACAAAGACATATCACAAGAGGGGTGATATCATACGAAAAACCGAATTTCTAAATTTGGCCGCGGTCGAAATGTTCTGGTATTCCTCCAGGGTCAGCAATTTACACCCCTCTTTATCCCGCTCAAACTGATCGATAAATTTCTTGGTCACCTTCTTATCGTAAAAAATAGCGTTAAGTTCATAATCCAGGAAAAAGCTGCGCTGATCCATGTTACAGCTGCCGCAGGTTGAGATCAAATCGTCAGCTATGACAACTTTTGTGTGAAAGAAACCGGAAGTATACAGATAAATGTTGACACCAGCACGCAGCAGAGGTTCAAAAAACGTAAAGGCTACCCAGAAGGGAACATGTTTGTCGGGAACTCCGGTCATCATCAGGTTGACCTCAATACCACTGAGAGCAGCTGTCTCAAGGGCTACGGCGATGCTCTCGTCGGGCACAAAATAGGGGCTTTGTATAATGATCCGCTCATTGGCGTTGGCAATCATGGTGAAGTAGAGCTGCTGGATGGCAAACCAGTTTGAATCCGGTCCGCTGCTGATAAGCTGCACCCCGTAGGCATTCTCCATTTCGGGATCAATCTCTGAATCACGGAAGAACCGTTCTGGATGCAGCAGCTCGCCTCCGCTGTTCACCCAGTCAGCAAGGAATATTGATTGAAGTATCGGTACCGTATCGCCGATAAAACGCATATGGGTGTCTCTCCAGGAAGAGAACCGTTTCCCCCCGTCAATGTACTCCTGGCCAATATTCATACCACCGGTATAGGCTATGGTATTATCTATTACGACAATTTTACGGTGTGTGCTGTAGTTGAGCAGCCACGCTGTCACAATATTGCCGGGGTCAAGAAAATTTCTAAACTGCACCGCACTTTTCCGCAGTCGTCGCCTTCCTCTATAGGAAAAGGTGAGCTTTGAACCTGATCCATCGACAATAAAACGGACATCCACCCCCTCTTCCGCTTTCCGTTTTACGATGGACAGTAGTCTCTTACCCAGCTCATCATCACGAAAAATAAAGTACTCGATGTGAATAGTTTCCTGAGCATTTTCCAGATCTTGAAGTAAATCTGCGAAATGTTCATCTCCCCTGTCATATATCTTAACCCGGTCATGTTCGGTGATGATAGCGTTGGCTGTCTTCATAGTCATGGTCATGACTTTGTGCAGGTCTGATCCGATGACTGATTTTGCATCTGTAAGAAACCGCTGCTGGCGCTCAAGGACCTTGGCAAGCTGATTGCCAAAGAGTTCCTCCGGCCGCTGTTTTACCAGTTTTTTCTTTCGCCAGTTAATACCGCTGAGCAAGTAGAAGCCCACACCGACGTACGGGATGAGAAACATGGCCAGAATCCAGGCCACACTCGATTGCGCAGTCTTGTTGTCCAGCAGGACCTGAATACTGAAGGAAATCGCCAGGAGGACATATACAATATAGAAAATCGAGAACCCACCTATTTCCATCTCAACTCCCGCCAGACCTTACTCTTCCCAGTTGTAGGTCCGCTCAACAGCCTTGTGCCAGCGACGTATGAGTTCTAGCCGCCGTGGACTGTCCATAGTGGGATTCCAACGCCTGTCCTCTTCCCAGTAGGTTTCTAGCTCACCGGTATTCTTCCAGAATCCGGCAGTAAGCCCGGCCGCATAAGCCGAACCAAGAGCTGTGGTCTCAATGACAACCGGACGTATGACGGGCACGTTGAGAATATCGGCCTGAAACTGCATGAGCAATCTGCTCGCAGTCATCCCCCCATCGCTTTTCAGTAGCTGTATTTCTATGCCGGAGTCCTTTTCCATCGCATCAAAAATGTCTTTTGCCTGAAAGGCAGTTGCCTCAAGCACAGAGCGGGCGATATGTCCGGCAGTCACATACCCGGTCAGACCGACAACCACCCCCCTGGCGTCAGAACGCCAATAGGGTGCAAACAACCCCGAGAAAGCGGGAACAAAATATACTCCTCCATTATCATCGACGCTCTCTGCTAACACGTTCAACTCTTCTGCGGAATCCACAAGACCAAGATTATCTCGTGTCCACTGTACCAGGGAACCAGCCACAGCAATAGAACCTTCCAGGGCATACACTGGTGGACTGCCGTCAACTTGGTAGGCTACGGTTGTTAAAAGACCATGCTCAGAGCGTACAAGACTCTCACCGGTATTAACCAACAGAAAACAACCAGTGCCGTAGGTGTTTTTTCCTGCCCCGGCTTCAAAACAGGCCTGCCCGAACAGGGCTGCCTGCTGGTCTCCCAAGATACCGCACACGGGGATGCGCCCCTCCAGTGGGCCATCTTCAGTTGTATACCCATACGTTCTTCCCACTGATGGAACAATCTCAGGCAAGGCTTGACGGGGAACTTGAAAGATCTCCAGCAACTGATCGTCCCAGCTAAGATTTTCAATATCCATAAGCAGATAGCGCGAGGCGTTCGTCACGTCTGTGACCAAAGCACCACCCTCAGTCCCCCCCGTGAGGTTCCATACTATCCAGGTATCTATTGTTCCTATAACTGCTTCTCCGCGCTCGGCAGCTTCTTTCAGTCCCGCCACATGCTCAAGCAGCCAGGTTATCTTCGAACCGGCAAAATAGGAGTTCAAAGGCAGACCAGTCTTGTACTCCAGAATATCAGCATACTGCCCGTCTTTGAGGGAATCGATAAAGGGCTTACCGCGTTGATCCTGCCAAACGATAGCGTTATGCCAGGGCTCACCGGTTTTCGGGTTCCAGGCGGCGACAGTTTCACGCTGATTGGTAATCCCGATTCCAGCTATTTGTGCGGCACTGACCCCGGCCTTTTCCATCGTTCTTGCGATAACGGTGCGGGTCTTTCTCCAAATTTCAAGCAAATCATGCTCGACCCAACCCGGTTTGGGATAGATTTGGTGGTGTTCGAGCTGATGGGAGGCAACAACACTCCCCTGTACATTAAACAGAATGAAGCGAGTGCTCGTTGTTCCTTGATCTAGCGAACCAACATAAACTGCTTGCGACATAACTCCCCCCTTACCGGCTCAATATACAGAAGGCAACCTCGACTCAGTATAGTACACACAGTAGCCACAAATCAACTAGAGTCATCTTGAGTGTTACCGGCACGATCGGTTGTGTGTGCCTCCCACCAGTAGAGCATGAGTGCCGCACTGATCGTTCCAACCAGTGCTCCGAGAGCATCAAATACCAGGTCCATACCTTCCATACTCCGCCCGGTCAGCGGCTGCACATATTCGATGATTGCCCCGAAAGCGATACAGTAGAGAAGAGAAATAACTACTAACGTGAAAACCCTCCCTGTCGGCCGCCGGAGAGAAAAAAGCAGGCCGTATGTGCACCAACCCAAGGCAGCATAGGCAATCCCGTGCAACAACTTATCGTTAAACCGGGCAGCAGTTTCAACTTCCGATGGAGGAAGAAGGGAAAAGACGCCAATAAGAAGCGTGCAAGCCACAAAAAGCCCTCCGAAGGCCATGATAATGAGGGAGTGTTTACTCATGATCACCCCCCTTATGCAGCATCCGACCCTGGTAGGTATTCCGCTTTTCAAGTTCTCTTTGCAGCATCTGGATAAAGTGTCCTTTGCCCACAAAGCCCCGGGGGGCAGCCAAACGATGCTGCGGGGTTTCACACACCAGTCGCTGAATCACGATATCACCAGGTATGCGCTCTAAAAACCAGATTGTCTGCGACATGTGTCTTCTTGTCGAGGCTACAGAAAGCTCGCCGTCAAGATACTGCCGATAAAGTTTGGTCCCTGCGGGAATATGGAGATTGTGTATTTTAATCCCTTCAGGATGCAGCTGCGTGATGAGAGCTGCAGTTTTTTCCAGCTCACGATAACCCTCCCCCGGCAAGCCGAGGATCAAATGGACCGAAATGCGAATACCAGCCTGCCGAAGCAGGGCAAAGGCTTTAACAAACTGTTTAACCGTATGCCCGCGTTCAAGAGTTGCTAATGTGTTGTCATTCCCGCTTTGCAACCCCAGTTCAACCCAAACGTCCGAGAGACGGTTTCGGTATAAGGAGAGCAACTCGGCCTTTTTCATGTCAATGCAATCCGGCCTCGTTGCCACAATCATCTCAGTAAAGTCTCCGTAGCTCAGGGCAGCATCGTAGATCTGCTTAAGCTCATTGACTGTTCCATACGTGTTTGAGTAGGATTGGAAGTAGAGCATGAGCAATTCAGCCTGATATCTGCGCTGGAGGAATGCGCTCCCGGACTCTATTTGCTCTTTGATCGATGCTAACCGGCTTTTCATGGTAATACCAGCGGGGTTGCCGGAAGCAGTCGTCACTTGTTCGGGCCGGAAAATTCCCTCCTGGGCAAGAGATTGTTCATCCGGCCGGTTGTACACAGCTGTGGCTCCCAGATCATCACAGTAGGAACAGCCCCCACTGCGGTCTGTCCCACGGTTCGGGCAGGAAAAACCGGCATCCACCCCCACCCGGTAAGCTCGTTTTCCGTAACGCTGCTCGAGATAGGATCTGTAGGTTCTGTATCGAAGGATAGAGTCACCTCCCAGGAAGAAGCAGTTTTTACCGACGTTCCAGATAGCGTCTGCGAGTATAACACTGAACCTCTTAGACTGTCTATGAAACCGGTATAGGCAAAAATACCTACCTGTATCACTATACTATCTATCGATATTCTGTTTAACCTCATGATAGAATTGAGTAGATTCGATAGTGAGGAATAGAGAAATATGAATACAAAAAACGTACATACATTAACCGATCTCATACGTGAAGTGGCAAAAAGTTATCCGGACCGACCTGCCTTGAGCTTTGTCGGGGATACTCCATGGACCTATGCGGAGCTGTTCACATCAGCCGCAATGCTATCTGAGAAGTTGAGGCAGGCAGGGGTGGAGCCTGGACAGCGTCTGGCACTGCTTGCCGAAAGCAGCCCGCAATGGGGTATTGCCTACTTTGCAGGACTGTTTGCCGGGGCAGTTATGGTTCCCATACTCCCGGACTTCAAGCCGGGCGAGATCAGTACCATCACAGCCCACAGCGAAGCTGTCGGCCTGATAAGTTCAAAAAAAATGCTCAATAAATCCGGAGAGAATACCTCTCTCACCTTTACCATGACGCTTGAAGAAGTCGTTGAACGGCCTACCGGGCAACAAAAAAAGGATTTTGCCGGCTATGAGCCCTCTGAACCAAAGGAGACTGACACTGCCTGCATTATCTATACTTCCGGAACGACCGGAAACTCTAAGGGGGTTGTACTCAGCCACCAGAACATAATAACCAACGCATTAGCCGCTGAGAAGATCCCCGATTGGACAGAAGAGACTACAGCCCTTTCAGTATTACCTCTGGCGCATACCTATGAATTTACTATTGGTTTTGTCACCCCGCTGCTCAAAGGCGGCACCATCTATTATCTACGCAGGCCTCCTTCCACCAGTGTTCTACTACCAGCCCTCGCAAAAGTCCGTCCCCAGATTATGCTGTCAGTGCCGCTGCTCATAGAAAAGGTGCATGCTGGAATTATCAAGACACGAATAGACAACAAGTTTTACCTGCGTCTTCTGTATAAACTCCCTCCTGTCAGAAAAGCAATAAACCGGGTAATTGGAAAAGGTTTGGCCGAGACCTTCGGGGGGCGGCTCCACTTTTTCGGGATTGGAGGGGCACCCCTATCCCCTGCTACGGAGAAGTTCCTTCGGGAGACCGACTTCCCCTTCTCCATCGGCTACGGACTTACCGAGACCTCCCCTCTTATCGCCGGTGGACTCGCTTCGGAGATCCCTTTTCAGTCAACCGGTAAGGTTCTGGAAAATCTGGAGGTTCAGCTCGATCATACAGCTAGTACCTCGAACGACGGGGAAATACTTGTGAAGGGTCCCAGTGTCATGCAGGAATACTATAAAAATCCTGACCAGACAGCAGAAGTACTTTCTAATGACCGCTGGTTCAGGACCGGTGATCTTGGGTACCTGTCTCCGGAGGGCTTCCTCTTTATCACCGGCCGGGTAAAGAACATGCTTCTCGGACCAAACGGTGAGAATATCTATCCAGAACAGATTGAGACCCAGATTAATCTTGATCGTTACGTCCTCGAGTCGCTCGTGTTACAGAAAAAGTCGACCAAGGAACTTGCTGTACTTGTACACCTTGACTATGAAAACTTCACCGCCGACCGTCAGGACGGCCGCATCATGCAGGAAATTCATAATCTCGAGCGTCATATCCGCCAGGGAGAGGGGAAGAATGAGCAGGACCGCCTGCAGGAGAAGATTAATCTCTATCTGGATGAGCTGAAGCAAAAGATAAACAGGGAAATCAGCGGAAATGCCCGGATCAGTGATGTGATTGAGCAAAAAACACCCTTTGAGAGAACTCCGACCAAGAAGATCAAGCGGTATCTGTATACGGTAAAATAAGCATAGACCTCTCGATCCTTATGGCGGCTTGGAAACTCAGTGCCCTTGAGAGGTTGAGCCCCCTCACCCTGTATTGACCCAGAAAGGCTTTATTGGGAGCATACAAAAGAAAGTACTAATGTGTGCTCTCAGAACTCATCAAGATTTCGCAGACCTAGCGGTCTCTTGAATTGGACAGTATCGGTCAGCAGCTGTACGCCTGAAAAACAGATGATTACAGTCGGTGGGTCTCACCGGTAAAACCACGGCAGCTACCGGCAGACCGCTTGCGGCACAGTATCTTTTCAGCGTATGATGCATCCATTACAAAAGTGTGAGGTGTGCATGCAAAAAATGCCGGTTCTGATTCTGAGCTTTTTCCTCGTTGCAGCGTCACTTCCAGCTGTCGACACCCTTGAATTGAATGCAGTACGTACCTGGGAGTCTCCCACACCGCAAGAATCCCCTATCCCCCTGCGTGATGACCCGCAGATTGTTGTTCTCCTCTATCATAATCTTGTCTTCGGCAGACCCGGGAATGTCTACAACCGGGATATCTACAACTTTGAACACGATCTGGCCTTTATCAGGCGGAATTTCGAAGTGATCGACCTCTATGAGCTTGAAGACATCCGCACAGGGAAGAGAGGGCTGCAAACAGACGCAGCTGTCATAACCTTCGATGACGGAGATCTGTCCAATTACGCGCTTGCCTATCCCATTCTCCTAGAATTCGATATGAAAGCCACATTCTTTTTGGTTCCCTCCTTTGTAGGGAATACCGGGTATATGAACTGGCGACAGATCCGGGAGATGGAAGCCGTGACAAATACTTCCGGAGAGCGGCTGTTCACGTTCGGTTCACACACCATGAACCACAAAATGCTCGGGAACAGCACCTATGAGCAGGTTATTACCGAGCTTACCGTCTCGAAAGCCGTACTCAATGAGCAGCTGCGCCACCCGGTTGAATTTCTCGCACTCCCCTACGGAAGCGGTGCGGGCGACCCTCTCATCATACAGAGTGCTCAGGAAAGCGGCTACAGCATCGTCAGAAGCTCCCTGCCGCAGGCAATTGCACCAGAACAACTTGACTCCTACAATCTGCCTGCTTTCAATGTGGACAGTGCCAGCACTGATATATTCGTTAAGCGGATTCTTACCATGCTCGGACGATAGTAGCCTGCGATGAATCGACACTTATAGCGTGAGTTTTACAGCCCCGGTGACAAAACAATCCAGACAATTTTCAACATATACAAAAGCTGATTCCGATATCTTGAAACTGTTTTTCTGTAGTATGAATGCATGGTATGCACGCGTT
>JBNJDX010000048.1:0-15319 GCA_051745285.1 Spirochaetota bacterium | reverse complement strand
GTCTGTGACATACCGACTCGGGCAAGGGGAGGATCGATGTACATGGCATAAATGGGAATGCGATCACTGATTTTCTTCGTCCCGCCGGCAAGGTGGTCATTGAAGACCTGGCCGTCATGAACAGAGGTGTGCGTAAACGCACCGCGTCCGTTGACATCACCGAGGGCGTAGATGTGTGGTATCGAGGTTCGTCCGACATCGTCCACGTTAATGAATCCACGGTCGTTCATCTCGACCCCGGCTGCATCCAAGTCGAGGGCGTCTGTGTTCGGAACCCTGCCGACTGCAAGAAGCAGATGGGAGCCCTCGAGAGACTTTTCCTTTCCGTCTTGCTGGTAATGAATGGTTACGCCGTCCTGGTAGGTATGAGAGGCGGCGAGTTTTGTCACTTGGGTATTAAACTCAAAGGTGATACCCTCACCGGAGAGAATCTCCTTTGCTGCCTCGCCAATATCGGCATCCTCACGGGTGATCAACCTGTCGCTGCGTTCAAAGAGAGTCACACTGCTGCCAAGTCTTCGAAAGGCCTGAGCAAACTCCAGACCTACATAGGAGCCGCCGACAACCAACAGATGCTCAGGAAGAGTCCAAAGATCCAGGATTCCCTTGTTGTCTAGCCAGTGAATGCTATCTATGCCGGGAATATCAGGTTTTCTCGCCCGGGTTCCCGTATGGAGGATGATGTGCTCTCCTCGTATCTTTGTTCCCTCAATGGAGACTGTGTGCTCATCGACGAAGTGCGCCGTCCCGGGGTAGAAATCAACTGTTTTTTCGAGCCAGGAGCGGAACCCGTCACTTGCTGGGAAGCGCATATCATTGACGCGCTTCATAACCGCCTTGAAATCAACCGAGAGCTCCCCAGTGGAGATGCCGAAATCCTTCCCCCTGCGTGCCATGTGTGCAGCCCGGGCGCTTGCTACAAGGGCCTTGGTGGGAGTGCAGCCCCAGTTGACGCAGGAACCTCCCACCCGGTCTGACTCAACTACCGCGATGTTAAGACCCCGCTCGAGCAGTTCCGAGAGGATCGTTCCAGTAGCCTGTCCCGTACCGATGAGAATATAGTCGTATGATTTCATATACGTCCCTCCTGAAGGAATCTCATAGTCAGAGGGTACTTATGAATGGATGATAAGTCTATAGCTTAAAAAGAGGTTTCCCTTCAAGGGGCATAGAAAAAAGAGGCTGCCCCTCAGTGGGGCAGCCAAAGCTCGAATAGGTTACAACGTAGCGTTACTCAATCTTAAACCCATAGGCTGCAGGATCGGCAGCATTCAATTTTCTATCAATCAGGTCAGTGTCACCATCAAACATACCATCACGGTCAATGTCGACAACAACAACGTATTCACCTGGATCCATGGGAGCTCTCCAAATTGTCTGCTGCCACCAGCCATTGGAACACCCGTATTGCACTGGCAATCGTCTTGCAAGGTGCGCAATTTCGGATAAGGGGCCTGTTAATGGTGCATCAGCTTCTATGATGTACACATCAACATATCTGCCCCAAAACCTACTGGGGATATCTGCCGCCGGTATACCTTCACTTGTCCAACCACTAGGGGTGCGGTAGGGGTTCCAAATTACTTTCACTCCGTAGCCCCAGAACGGTCCACTGTGGGATGAATACTTTGTATCATATCCATGGTATGCAAAGGTATCTCGATAGTCATAGTCATATTGATAGCGGTAGTAGGTATATTCAGTACCGCCGTAAGTATAGGTGTAGGGGACTCTCCTGTATCTGAATACGCCACCAGAGGCTAGTTGTATATTCATTTTTTCTTCAACCGGCGGTTCTTTCACGATGAATCCTGCTACTCCATTTCCGTCGATACTGTCCAAGTAGAAGGATTTAAACCCCTCTTTCTTGATTTGGTATACTCCGGCAACACCACCGTCCATCATATCAAGGAAGACGCTGTATGAGTTATTCTCAGCATACGCAGGTATCTCAAAGGTATCATTCTCGCTTTTGCTTTCATATACTGAGGTCATATCAACAGCATCTGATCCATCACTGAAATCATCGGAACTAGGCCAAGGAATGGGAACGGGACCTGCCATGAGATCCTCGATTGATACGTCAAGGTAAAAGTAGGCTTGATCAGCTATGTATTTTCCGTCCTCAAAGCTGTCGCCGGTAAAAGGAAGTATCCATATTCTAGCTGGAGGAGGGTCAATATCTGTCGACCTGAGCTTTGACATATTCTCAACCTGTACAAACAGTTGATTCGTATATCCTTCCGGCGGTGTGGCGCTGTTCGAATAGAAGGCGTTTTCCATGGAAAAAACTTCTCCATCAGCTTCAACGATCATTTTTCCAGCCATAATAATCGGTTGTGCTCTGTCAAAATTATCATCGGTGCTGACAAAGAAGAAGGGAAGGTTGAAATCAGTATGTTCTTCTTCGTTGAACACTCTGATCTCAAAAGCACTTACCCCGATATCGCTTTCCGGGAGAGACATACGCCCAGTTTCATCATCATACTCAAATCCGATATCGTACCAGAGCGGACTGGGTTTTATCACACCATAGCCGAGGTTTTCATCCTCAACAGCTTGGGTGATCATTTCAGTAACAATGTCTCCGCTGGGATCCAATACCTGAACTGTATACAGCTTACCTGCTATCAGTCCGCCAACCTCAACATATAATGTATCATTGGGGACCATTTTGAGATTTTTCTCCAGATTCGAGTTATAAATCTGAATAAGCGGAACCGGTCTTGTCCTGGAATCAATGAATTCAGTGATCATATCACATGATGCAAAGGATACCAGGGCTATGACCATCAGTATCAATGCAGCTATCCGTTTGGTTTTCATACTGGCACCTCCTTAATTCTCTTTGGAGCCAGTGATCTGGCCCAGAGGTATTTCGACGATAACAGATGCCATGTATCTAGCATTATCAAGATTGAATGTGGATTCAGATATATTGCTTGAAATACTTGAATCTTCGCTGTCTGTCTCTGTCTCGCGAATAATATTAAACATCCCTGCCCCGATGGACACCCATCCTAATTTCAGTCTGGCACCAACATTTACCATCTCATTTGTTGTCTTGGATAAGTCTATGTTCTCCAGATCCACTTGGAGGCCCTGCAACTCACCGAATACATAGAGAAAATTCAACAGTTGGGCATCTGCGCCGATGCTGAACTGAGGTTTTCCGAATTCGCCCTCACTCATGATCGTCTCAGCCAAAGCTGTGATTGAGATTTCGAAAAAATCTGGTATGATCTTGAGATTTGAGGTTGCGACAAGATAGGGGTTAAATAGAATATCTTTTGTATTGCTGAACGAATTGTCGACTAGAGATACCCCGTTCATGCCCACGGCAACTTCAGGGATAAGGTCCTGATTGAAATCCAGGATCCTCGCTTTCAGGTGAAACGTGTCCATGGCCATGTCTGTAAAGAACAAGTCTTCCCAGATGAGTTGCCGTCTGGTATAACCAAGCTCTACATCCTCAGAAGAACCAGCCATCGCTGTCAGTGATGTCAGATACAGATCCATGTCGTTTATGGTGCCTGCCTGCTGACCGAATAAACCGATGTAGGTGTTTGTCCTCCCAACCGTTGTTGCTTTTGGAACAGTGAGAACACCATTCTCGCCCCATTTCATGACCGGTGATACGGTACGTTTGAAGAGTGCAAATTCTAATTCACCCGATTCTGCAAACACGGAACTTACACACAGCAGCAGTAAGACAACCCATATGAGTAGCTTCCTGTTCATATTATGCCCCTCCATTCAATAAAATTCATATCTACCCCGAATACAATTCGGAAATGACATTACAAAGTATGAAAAATGAACGAGTCATGAAGCCAGTCTTTAACAAAGCTACTCAGGAATTATCTTCGGCTGGTCAATCACTTTTTCTTATACCTAGATTGTATCACTGCCACAACGCGCAGTAAAGCAATATATACAATATAACTTACTACAATGTAGAAAGTTACACTCATACTATTGCTGAGTGATTTATATACAGATAGGCTAAGATTTCTTCTGCTTTTGAACGGAGACGTGAGGAAATTGGTAGCAGCACACGAACAGGTGAACAGGTGTCTGGAACTGCTTAAATATCTCGTAGGTAGTAAAATGATGCATGGCCGGCATAAGATGATTCAGAGGCAATCTAGTGACACTCTACGCAAAAAGGCGCTCCTGACAAGTGTGAGACAGAAGCGCCCTTGGCTATTACCGATCTGGTTTCAATTGAACCAGTTTATTTAAAGGGATCCCAACGGGCAGTCAGTTCTTCATACCCCTGAGGGAAATATTGTTGAAAGAGCTGATAATACCAGAGTTCTTTTGCTGAAAACAGCGGTATACCGCTTTTGCTTACCGGATTGTCCAGGAACGCTTTTTCATCAACTTTCTTTTCCACTGCTTTGTCCATAAGATTATCTACACCAACGCCTCTGGCAAATCGAAGTTTCGGACGGTCTGCGATTTCTGCAGGCAGCATATCCCGGAAAGCTTCCCGGAGCACCCATTTCTCTATCGGAGAATCCTCTCCGTACACCTTGAAATCCATAGGAATAGCTTGGCTGGCAGCCACCACTGATGGGGCAAGAAAGGGGGCAAAATATTCGACGCTGTTTGCCATCCAGGCGCGATCAAGTCTGCGAAGGGCGGTATTATAAGCAACATCAACCAGTTTTCTCCCGATACGTTCTTTCTCTTCAGGGTCGGGAATATCTTTGAGCTCTCTGAAATACCCGCCGAACAACTCATCAGCTCCCTCTCCCACCAATATGGAATTCACACGTTCCGAGGCCATTCTGGATGTGTAGTAATTTGCGATAAATCCTGAAATGCAGTCTTCATCGAAGGATTCAAGATACCAGACCGCTTCCGGAATGATCTGCTCAATATCCTTTTGCGTTATCCCATAGATATGGTGTTTCAAGCCGAGATAATCAACCATCATTTTGGCATATTTCAGGTCCTCACCAGGATGTTCTGCCAAGGTGGTACTGAACACTTCCAGGTCTTTATTAAATTCATGGGCTACTGCCAGAATGATTGAACTGTCCAACCCGCCGCTTAAGGCCACACCTCCGATATCACCGCTTTCCATCGCTTGTTTTACTGCTTCAACCACTGTTTCCCTGACTGTTTTCACTGCCTTATCCATTGTTGAACAATCGTAGGTTCGAGGGGGTACAGCGGCTTCCAAAGGTTTCAGTCCATCCTTGGGTGTATAGTAATGTCCGGGGGGCAGTTCTTCCACCGATTCTGCTAGTGTTCTCAATGCCTTTGCCTCAGAGGCAAAAGCAAACCTTCCCTCTGGAGACAGGTTGTATACCAGCGGGCGGGCTCCAACCGGATCACGGGCTAGAATAGACTCCTCGCCATCAATGACGGCACAGGCAAAACTACCTTCTAGCATGCCCAGTCCCTTTTTCCCATTAGTCATATAGAGCTTCCGGACATAGTCCGCATCTGAGAGGTCATTATCTGCATCATCCCTGATAAGAGCTCCATCAATACATACTATAGGCTCCTTTCCGCAACTGAAACCAGTGCTTTTATACGAGGAAAGCTGAATTCCTGCATATCCTACGGCCCCGGCGGAACACTGCCTGATCATTGTAGTGTCCGGGCCTCGATGCCGAATGTCTTTCAGCATACTGCCGATCATTCTTGAAGAAACACGCTGTGTGGAACTTCCCTTTTTCTTTGTAACATCGTTACCATCTGTAATTCCTATCATACCTGACATATATATAAGTACCTCCGTTGGTTATTTCTCACTGTGCATCTATGGCTATCTCTGTATTCTCTTTGGCCGTTATTCATCTAACAGCCCAAGATTTCTGTGAATATCAATTGTCGGTTTCGATCTGTTGAGGGTGTAGAAATGTACTCCATCAACGTGATTGGCCAGCAGGTCGAGCACCTGCTGTGTAGCCCACTGAACTCCTACGTTTCTCACCAGGGAATCGTCACTTACCTGATCAATAGAGTAGAGCAGTTTTGCAGGAAAGCGGGTGCCTGGTGAAAGGTCGGCCATTTTTTCCATTCCCTTTTTCGAAGTTATGGGCATGATGCCTGCGAGAATGGGGATGTCTATTCCCAGCATTCTGCAGCGGCTGACAAAATCATAGAATTCATAGTTATCGAAAAACATCTGGGTAACCAGCCAGTCAATGCCGGCATCTGCCTTTTCTTTGAGCAGACGCATTTCCTTCAATCGATTTGGAGTTTCTCTGTGCCCCTCGGGATAACAGGCTGCTCCGACGCTGACTTCAGGGAACTCTTTTTTTATAAATTTGATGAGGTCCAGGGCATAGGGAAAATCACAATCACCTACTTGTATCGGTTCTTCACCCTCCTGTGGATCTCCCCGCAAGGCCAGAATGTTATAGATTCCCTCGTCAATATAGGTTTCCATAATCTGTGCTATCTCTTTGCGTGAACTGTTAACACAGGTAAGGTGGGGGACCACCGATATTCCGGTCATCTTATGTATCCGGAGCACCAGTTCATGCGTGAGCTTCCTGGTTGTTCCTCCCGCGCCGTAAGTCACACTTACAAACGAAGGATTCAGAGGGATCAATTTTTCAATGGACCGGAACAGCTGTTCAGAAGCCTTCTCGGTTTTTGGAGGAAAAAACTCAAAACTAATCGAGGTGTTCTCCCGACTTACAATGTGTCCTACCCGCTCACTGTCTAGTCCATTCTGCTGGTGCGTCGTTTTATCTTCTTCCATATATGATCTCCTTTCAAAGAATCGATGCTGACTGCAGACGTTTTTCAATCTCCGAGACATCGAAATGAGTATCTATGTGCTTGCCTGAATACAGATAGCCTTCCCGCAGTCCTTTCCGGGCACCCTTCATAAAGACATTGCTTCCACTTGTGCCGGATACCGCTTTTTTGATTGCCCGGAGATTTTTTTCTATGGATTCTTCCGAATAGGATTCCATCCGTTTTTCTATATGCTGAGTCCGGGCAAAGAGCTCTTGCTCGATACTGGTATCAGTTGCTATACCGAAGTCATCCAAAACCTTCAAAGCAGTTCGGACTGCTGTTTCAGAAATGGGTTGCTCAGCATGTTCGCTTAATGCCTTTTTCACCTGCTTAAGCCCAATATCATCGATAACATACTGATACAGGGAGACCGACATAACTTGATGTAGCATACCCACAGCACTGTTGATATAATGAGCCCCGGAGGCAGCTTCATACGTCCAGCTGAGGACCTTTTCTGTAATCCCCTGGGCAGACGGATAGGCCTCATCCGATACACCTGCTGTCCCGCAGCAGGGTACATTGTAGAATCGGCTCAGCTGCGCAGCCAAGGCAACGCGGCGAATACTATCGGGCTGGCACCACCGTGGGGAACCATCAGAATAGAGATCCGAGGTGATTGGAATACCACGATACAGTATCTTCGCTCCCGGACGTACGGCATTGGCCAATACAAATCCGAATAGCAGTTCAGCATTTAGCTGCAGTAATTCGCCTACTTCCGAGAAGGGTGCTGTGCTACCTCCTTGCGGACAGCTTGATAGTGCTATCGGGAAATCTTTTTCCAAAAGAGCTAGAAGCCTGTCTCCAGCACTGGTATCCATAGTCAAAGGACTTGCCACCAGGCACACAATGAAAGAGAGGTATGACCGATTGCCGATGATATCGACAATATCACCCAAACGGGCAGGCTTTACCAGGTTTGCCAGATTCATGGGCTTTGAGCAGTGTTTTTTGAACAGTTTGGCTTTCTCGACATCCATATGGTCTTCTGGGACATCACATTCGACCGGGCGAGTGACAAAATCCACACTGTCCAGGGTATCGCAGAGACTAAGAATACGTTCAAGGTCTTCTCCTCCGGCATTCCGTCTTTCCCAAGTATCCCCGGTTTTGGAGACCATATACAGAGCCTGTCCCCCCGTTCCGAACCGCACTTCATTCTCGGAAGCATCTACGCTAAAGGAGTATTTCGGATCCGGTGCTTCAAAGGCAATGTTCTTAGCTGTAGTCTCAAGCGCTTGTTCTAACATGTTCTGCGGAATCAGGATACGATCATCCTCACGCTGCGCACCATGCTGTACCAGTATGTCAGCAATCTGTTCATGGGTTACTTTCACTCCTGTTTGCGACAGCAGGTCACAGGTTCCCTGATGAAGCCGCTGCAGTTCCTCAGGTGAAAGCCACTGTAGTCTCTGTGTTTCTGAAATTCTCATGACGCTGTCCGTGTGTTTCCTAATTTTTCGATCTTTTCAATCGTATCCATAGCGTCATTGCAGTAGAGGTCGGCACCGATTTCCTGGGCAAACTCTTCAGATGTGGGAGCACCACCAATAAAAATCTTTATGTCGTCGAAACCTGATTCCCTGATTTTTTTCACCACATGTTCCATCTGAATCATCGTAGTGGTGAGAAGGGCGGATAAACCTACATAGTCCGGGTTATATTCTTTTACAGCCTCGATGATATCTTCGGTTGATACATCTATACCCAGATCCTTTACCTGATATCCCGCCCCCTTGAGCATGGTTATAACGATATTCTTGCCGATGTCGTGCAGGTCTCCCTGAACTGTGGCGATGAGAAATTTTCCCTTTCGTTTTACACCGACACTTTCCTTCAATTTCGGTTCCAGAATATCCATTGCATCGCCCACGCATTCAGCGCTCGCAAGCATGTCCGGAAGGATGAATTCCCCTGATTCAAATTTCTCGCCGACTGTTTCCATGGATTCATTGAACAGTTCCAGCACTTTCTGCGGATTGGCTCCCTCATTGAGAACCTGTTCAACCAGTTCCAGGGCACCGGGAGTTCCTTCCATGGTACCGTCATATCCTTCATCATCTGCATCGAGATGACCCATTATTATTGCATTTCTCAAAGCTTCCATCAGTTCTTCTTTGCTCATACAGAGCCTCCTTGTTTTGAATATGGTTCTATTTCTGATAATCCTGATATATTCCGATAGATTTCCCGAATCGTCTCCTCCGGCATACTATTTGCCTGCTGAGCGAGGTAGAAATCGAGTTTGCGCTGTGCCAGGGAAAATGTCTGGTCTGCCGCAGTACCCTCGGAAATGAATTCATATGTTCGACTGACCCGGTTATTACGCAGTTGTTTTCTGATGCCCCGAGCAAAGATGTTCGAAGATGCGGCGGTGCGCTCTATCTCTTTGCGGGCTGTTTCGATACGTTCGGTGTCGCACGCTGGAACCCGCAGGATATCCTTGACCAATCCGACGGCAGCATTATCCAGAACAGCCTGCAGCGGGGAGAAGGTATTAGTTCCGCCCAGAAGTCCGAACGCGTAGTGGATATAATGGGCGCCTGAAGAAGCTGTTCCCATGTAGGAGTAGACCTTTTCCATGACTGCTTCGATACCCGGACGTTGGGCATCAGCCACTCCTGCTGAAGAGTAGCAGGGAATGCCGTAATAGCGAGCCATCTGCACACATCCCATGGCATAGTGAATAAATTCGGGAGCTCCATAGCAGTCATGGAGTGTATCCAGGCGAGCCCGTACCGGAACCGAACCGTAAATAACCGGAGTGCCCGGATTGGCAAACTGCGCTAGAGCGATTCCTGCGAGTATTTCCGCATTGATTTGAACAATCATGCCTTCTTCCTGTATAGGAGCAGTGGAACCTCCTTGAGGTGAAGATGAAATGACAAGCGGTACATTCTGCCTGGCAATGGCTATTACCTTTTCGGAACTGTCTGCCACCATCTGCAGTGGACTTTTCATCGGACAGACAATGAACGATATCGGCAGGGGTGATTCTTCATCCTCTGGCTCGTTATTCGTTGACATGTGCTCAGTTGAGCTCTTTCCCGATGCTATACGTGCCATCTGTAACACTGAGGGCAGCGCCTCCAGATCTGTCAGTCCTCCCTGCACATGTTTGGCCGTATTGAGCAGGGAGGTAAAGAACACATGTACATCCTTGTTTGAAGACTGAATCTGAGGGTCCTGGACGTTGACGTTGCGGATGAAAAAATCGACGTGTTCAAGCTGATCGATCAGATGCGCAGATTCACCCAAGGCAGCGATGGAACCGTGCTCCTCCTGAAATACCGGATATTCCATTTCTCTGCTGCTGTCACTTGTTGATACAAAGCGATCAAGAGAAGATCTGAGATATTTGTTGGTCTCAGACCCGGTACCAAAATAGACAGCAGGTTTCCGCGCATCAAGATAGAGCGTATTTGCTGGATCTCTTGCGCCGAGAGTGACTTGTTCGGGGACGGTGGAGAGAGCTTTGTTGAGGACCGCTTCCGGAAATTTGATTCTCCATTGCTTACGTTTCCCTTCATGCTCTTCAGACACACTGCACCCAGCCCGCTGGAATTCTGACACTGTTTGTTCGCTGGCACATGTTATGCCGGTGTCTCTCAGCAGGATCATTGAAGAGGTATGGATTGCTTCTATCTGTTCCCGGTTAAAACGTTCAACCGGATTGACCTGAAGTGCTTCTCTATACAGCATTGCATCTTGTTTCATCTAACAACTCCTGATTGTTTTGCTAAAATTCCCAGCTTTCCCATTTCACTTATCCTGTTCGAAAAGGCCCTGCCGTAACGAACGGGAAAATTTTCTGCAGTATCTATCCTGTCCGGCTAACAGGTCGCCCATGACTATAGCCCTGCGGATGCTTTTCCGAGAAGGATCGCAAATTGCCGAATCGAGACCGAAACAGGCTGCAGTGGTGAGAAAGGAGCCATTTACCAGCGCCCGCTTTTTAAGTCCATGGGAAAGATTAGAGAGTCCAAGGGTTGTTTTCGCCTTCGGGAACCGGGCTTTGATTTTTCCTATGGTTTCAAATGTTATCATTGCCTGTTTGCTGTCTGTTGAAATGGGAATTACCAGGGGATCGAAATAGACTAGATCCTCGGGTAACCCTCGGGCTTCAGCCTCTTTAAGGATGGTTTCACAGATAGACAGACGGGTTTCTGTTTTCGGCGGGATTCCGCCGGAATCCATCGCAAGAGCAATCAGGGGAACCTGATAGGCTGATGCCAGCTCAATTATCTCTTTGGCTTCATTTGACAGCTCTCCATTGATGGAATTGAGCATCCACGGACGGCGGTTATCAAGATGGGAAGCGGCATACTTGAGAATATCTGGGCTGGCTGCATCCAGAACAAGAGATTTCTCCGTGCATTCCAATGCAATATCGATCAGCCAGCAGAGATCGTCTTTTTCCTGTTGCAGTGCCCCCGAACCAGTTCCTGCATTCAGATCAATATAATGGGCTCCCGCTGTATCCTGTTTTTTGATTTCCTGGGCAATCGCTTCTCTGTCCTTACTTTCTATTGCCCGTCTGATTTGTTTTCGGGTAGCATTTACCCGCTCACCAATGATGGTCATTACTTCGCTCCTTCAACAGCTTCATACGCGCTATTCAAATCAACATATTTTTTCGGTGTTTCCCGCAGAATGTTCTGCACCACTGTATGGGCTCGTTGTGCAGCGGAAGTGGCACCTTCTGATGTCCACACGCCGCGTTGGCTTCTATCACTCAGCTGAGGTTGATAATGCTCTTTGCGCATGAACTTTCTCGTGCTTCTGCTGGTGACAAAATTACCCCCCGGGCCCGCTTTTTTTATGTCGTCCAGACACAAGGTGTTCTCAGACACATCAACCCCTTGTATTGCCCGCTTTGCCATGCCGATTATTTCATTGTCTATAACCAGCTTTTCCAAACTGACTGTTAAGGCAAACTCCATCAGTCCAGCTGCATCATGGATAAAATCAGCTCCAGCCATACCGACAAGGAGGTTTGAGAGCGCCGATTCATATCCGCACTGGGCATCCAAAGTTTTGGAATCACTTATACCGGCGGTAGCATAGTACGGCAAATGGTAATATTGGGTCATTTGCGCTGTCGCCGCATTGATCATTCCGCTTTCTATGGGAGAACCAAGATAGCTCATGGTGTTCATATCCATTGAGGAGGCAACACACCCGTAAATAACCGGAGTTCCTGGATTCACAAGCTGCGTGAGCATCACGTTGATAAGAGCATCGCAATTCTGGATTACCAGTGCCCCGGCTAGTGACATGGGGGCAGTCGCTCCGCAAAGGGGTTCAGCAGGTACAGCGAGAGGAATGCCTTCACGAGCGGCCTGTATCATGTATGCTCCATATTTGCTGTCTAGGCGCAGTGGGCTGATTCCGCAGGTTATCAGTGAAATAAACGGTTTTTCACGCAGTGCTTCAGGGGAACCTGCTATGTTTTCAGCCATCCTGATGACATCATGAATTCCCTGGGAGGTATAAACGCCCCCCATAATATGTTTATTTGTGTAGGTAAGACCTGTGGAAAATCTCTTAATATCCACATGTTCAGCATCAATTTCACTGGGATATGTCGGAAGCAGGCAGAGATCGATGTTGTCCATCCTGTCGACCACCCGGATAACCTCTTCGAGATCCTTGAGATTAGCAAGTCTGCTCTCCGTCTCTCCGTAGTCGAGCATATTCAAAGCCGTGCCGCCGGTTCCAAAATATACGTTACCTCTACCAAGTTCACAGTCATAGGCAGTGTCTCTTCCGTACAGCGTTACCTCTGAGGGAGCCTTAGCAATGAGTTCCCGTACCGTCTCTTCTCGTAATTTGATTATTCCCTTTTCTTCATCAACAGAATGGGCGACTTGTTTGAACAATTCAAATGCCTCCGGCTGATGCACCTCGAAGCCTGTTTCCAAAAATACTTCCATAGAAGCTTGATCGATACGTTGTATGTCCTTTTCTTTTAAAGGTTTATATTGATGTGTGTAAGTTTTCACGTACTCCTCCTTGTTCTTCAATTATCTCATTTGTTGCTCTGCGATACAGGCAGCTGTGTCTTCTGCATCGGATGCATGCATTACCGTAAGCTTCCATGACCTCTTTTCTACCCACTCCCAACAGAGCCGTTACCGATTTTCTCGGACTCATAAGGCAGGATGGAGTCAGACTGATCCCCAGGATATCCAGCGGAAGAAGGGAGGCCATGGTCTTCTGTCCCTCGACTGACCAGTCGCAGTAACCGGGACTGTATCTCTGACTTATCCCCTCACCAGCGGCGCAGGATTGTTTAATCTTCTTCTGTGCTACATCCATTACCATTTCCATAACGCTGGAGGCAGTCTGATCGAGAACAACCCGTTCATACATCCGCAATTCCTCACGTTTCATTTCTTCGTCTATTGCTTTTCCAAGAGTTCCAGCACACACGACTGCCGAATCGCTATGGGATAGCACGTGCGAGAATTTTTTACTGTCTATCCAATGAAATTCATCAGAGACAGTACATCGCTTTCCTTTAAGAACGATTGGGACGTTTTTCCAGATTATTTCCGGTTCTGCTGCGGCTTCCAGTATCTCAATTGCCAGCTTGAGGGCATGTTTCATTCTGGGCTGCAACTCATTTCTTTTTAATTTGTGCTCATAATATTTGCCTACTAATTTTGTTACGTGATGTCTTTGTAATTGTTCATAGTGCAAAAAGTTCATAGCTTCTACTCCATTACCAGTTGGTAACCCGTTTTAAGGATGCAAAATAATGTTCTTATTCTTACAGGCAAAATATAATTGGTTTCTTGCGCAATTGAACTGCAATAAAATTACTTGCAATTCAAGTAGTTTGACGTTTGTTATTAGTTAGACTGCTAATAATTTATATTATAGTACCCTTCAATTTGTTTGTCAAACGAATTATCACGAAGCTGTGAAATGCGCGCGCGGTATTTCACAGCTTCGCCTATTCAGAAACTTTCACTGTTAAAATTACTGTCTTCCCCGCGTGAGCGGGGGTGTTTTCAGTAGAGACGTGGGGGCCTAATGTAGCTGTTCGCAACAATAGGTCTTATCAAATTTGATGTTACTTGGAATTGTTACATACGGACAAAGTCCACACATCATTGACGGAAACCGGAAGCACTTTAGAAATAAAGAAACCCGATCAGACGCTTCGATTACGGTTATTTGTAGCAAAATAGAGATAATTGCCTCAATATTGTCGCCAAATCTAGGATTTTCTGGTATATTTCACTGGTAGCGGATCTCTCTGGTTGTGTTTTTTCAATTACATTATCCGGATATGGATGTCTATTATTCTATACATTAGCAGTTCTTGGTTTCTTCGATGGATTCTGTTTAGAACTATTTGCTGAAAAACCCAGTTGCTAAGATTGAGCTTTCAAGCTTTTTCATACTGGATGGCAGAAGGAGATTGTTCATGGCCTACATTTTCAATGAAAAAGAGTTACCGAAGCTGGTGTCAGCTGTCCCAGGTAGGGAGCGAATATTCTTTGTAAGTAAAGAATTATCACATACGGATGAAATGCTCTGTGGTGTAACATTCTATGACAAAAACGCACAATCACCTTACCACATGCACGAAAATTGCGAGCATTTCTATTTCATACTAGAAGGTAAAGGTGTCGTAGAAACCGAAGAAGAGCGAAGAGAAATAGGGCCGGGGGAACTTGTGTACTTTCCGTCCCTGGACAAGCACAGATTAAAGGCCCTAGATGGCCCCCTGAAATACATTGAATATCAGGCACCGAACAGATTTAAGACGACGATAATAGAAGGCAGCGAGGAAAATCTGCGGTGGGAACAGGTTGACGGTAAAGTCTGGTACCAGAGTTAGGAGCGATACAAATGGCTATATATATTGACACTAAGGCATGTGAAAAGATCGCCCTTGGAAAGGCACAGGGTGTTGTTGCAGAAATCATGAATAAGGAGCTTTGCGGAGCCGAGACAGGAATAGCCTCACTGCGGTGGTTGGGAACAGAAGAAAGATTTCAGACTCCTGAGAATTTTCCGGGAATACAGCTCCTTTATATAATTGAAGGAGAGGCCTCGGTATCATTGGCGGGGAACCATTATGATTTAGAAAAAGGATCCGGTGTTTACCTCGAGCAGAATGAAACTGTTTCCGTACAAAATTTGCAGCAGGAAGTATTGAATATCCTTCATATCGAAGTTCCCCACAAGCCCTCGGAAAACAATGCCTCCTGATTGTGCCAAAACAGACCCTTCGGTATATGAAGGTGGTTTCTATCCTTCAAATAGGGACCATACGGTAAAACCTAAGAGGTCCAAGTTGAATAGAAGGAATAGATTATAGGTACAAGTGCTGCTGGTGGTTGTTCGTTAAGTAGGCAGCATGGACATAGTACAGCTGTGATGGAAAAGACTTTATAAAACTATCTGTAAGCTATTTATCGGAAATCGTTCTTGGATGAAGATGTGAATGAAGCCTGTTTGAGAAGTGTTTTGCGGCAGAAAGGACTTGAACCTTCACGAGCGCGATGCCCACTAGCCCCTCAAGCTA
>JBNJDX010000047.1:0-15330 GCA_051745285.1 Spirochaetota bacterium | reverse complement strand
ATTCAGGAAATACTCAACGCAGCCAAGCGTTCGAGTGAAATCACTCGTAAACTGCTGGGTTTTGCCCGTAAACAGCCTATTGAACCACAGATTATTCATCTCAACACTGTGATCGGCGACATGTTCAATATGCTCAGACGCTTAATTGGTGAAGAGGTAACATTGCGTTGGAATCCGGGTAGTGATGTATGGCCAATAACAGTTGACCCAGTGCAAATTGAACAGATTGTTGCCAACCTCTGTCTGAATGCACGAGATGCAGTGGCAAAAGACGGCAATATTACCCTTGAAACCGGTAATGCGGACGTGGAAGCTGAGTTCTGTTTTCAACACGGTGGCGAACAGCCCGGAAGATATACACGAATGACGGTAATTGATACCGGTTGCGGCATGGATGAACAGACGAAAAATCAGGCCCTGGACCCGTTTTTTACAACGAAAGAAGTCGGAAAGGGTTCCGGCCTCGGACTGTCTACCGTGTATGGGATTGTAAAGCAAAACAACGGAATAATTGTCATTGACAGCGAGCCTGAACGGGGTACCCGCATCGATATTTATCTTCCCAGCTCAATTGAGTCTCAGGATGCCGCAGGAGGCTCACTGGACGAGAATTATTTGCCCCTCGGCCATGAGGAACGTATTCTGCTTCTTGAAGATGAAAAGGCCCTTCGGGACATTACCACTCACATGCTTGAGCGACTGGGATACCGGATACTGCCGACCTCCTCCCCCGGTGAGGTCCTCGAGCAGGCGCACAAAGGATCTCTTCAGTTTGATTTGCTGCTGACCGATGTCATCATGCCTGAGACGAACGGGAAGGAGCTCAAAGACCAGCTTTCTCAGATTTGCCCCCCGTTTGAAACAGTGTTCATGTCTGGCTATTCTACCGAAATAATCGCTCATCAGGATATTATCCGCGAGGGTATATATTTCCTGCAGAAGCCTTTTACGCTGCAACAACTTGCAAAGAAAGTCAGAGAAGCACTAACAACCGAATAGTCAAGCAATCTTTTTACAGAATAGTTCCCCTATCCATGCCATTATAGTTTACTTATTATAATGGTCTTGTTAGAATGCCTTTGTTCACAATATATGTGAACAATAAAAACTGGAGGTATTCATGGCATACACGTATCCGAAGAAAGGAAAAATTGTCCGTCGACTTGGTGTGAACATATACGGTCAGGACAAATTCGACCGGCTGCTCAAAAGAAAACCGAACACACCCGGCAAACAGCCCGGAGTCAGAACACATAGACGTAAAAGCGACTACGCACAGCAGCTGCTGGAAAAGCAGAAAATCCGGCTGGCGTACGGACTTTCTGAGAAGCAGTTTCATAATCTCTATAAGCGGGCAAAAAAGGTCTCTGGGGACACTGGAGAACAACTAGTTGTTCTCCTCGAGCGCAGACTGGATAATATCATTTATCGCCTGGGATGGGCGGCCAGCAGAAGACAGGCCCGTCAGTTCGTGGGGCATAGACACCTGTTAGTGAATGGAAAACCGTTGACCATTCCCTCAGCGCGCCTGTCCCCGGGTGATACCGTCGCCCTGCAATCAAGCACAAAACTGCAGGAGATAGTCCGTGCAAACGTGCATCATCAAAGGGAAGAGCCTACATGGCTATCGGTTAATCATGACCTGCTCAAAGCAACCATAACCTCTATTCCCTTAACACCCCAGGAATGGATCACTGGGGACATCAGAATGGTTACAGAGTATTACGCCAGGAAATAAGTCCTACTTCTGAAACTCGTTCTTCTTCTTCGCGTAGATCGAATACCCCACCATGGCAATGAGGGTAAAAATGTACGGGATTGCCAGGATAAAGTCCGTGGGGACATGTAAGACTCCCTGCGCATAATTGGAAAAGGAGTCAGCCATTCCGAAAACAAACGCCGCAAGTAAAAGCCCCAAGGGACGCTTATTGCCCAGAAAAATGACAACTAGGGCAATCCATCCCTTCCCTGCTGAAATATTCGAGACGAAAGCTCCCATATTGAGAGTAAGGAACGCGCCCCCTATCCCGCAGGCAAAACCGGAAATCAAGAAAGCGATAAACCGATAGCGGTCTGGGGCCATGCCAAGAGAGCGAAGCGTCTCTCCATATTTACCCGTTGCTGCCAATCGAAAGCCAAAGGGGGTCCTATTAAGAACAAACCAGCAGACAAACAGCAGTGCCCAACTCAGGTACACAAAGATTGAGTGCCCGATGAACACATCCCCGATTATCGGTATTGAGGCAAGAGAAGGAATGGTAAGCAGCTTCAGATTATTGACCGTTTCAAAGACTACCACGCCTTTATTGTCAAACAGATGATAAGCTAGAACCACTGTGATTCCGGCAGCAAACAGATTGATGGCCAATCCAGTGATAAATACATTTGATTTGAGCCTGAGAGTAACTGTTGCCATCACAGCAGCCAGTATCATCGTGACGGCAATACCGAGTAGTACGCCTATCAGTAAGCTTCCGGTAAAATGGGCAAACACGATACTGGCAAAAGCACTCATCAACAGCAGCCCTTCCAGGGCAATATTCAACATGCCTGCAAGTTCGGTAAACAATCCTCCCATCGCTGCCAGCATAACAGGTGTCATGATAGTTACAGCACTGTTTAGTACAGGAAATGTAAAATCCATTAGAGTGCCCCCCCAGTGTTCTTTAGTCTCAGGTTTTGCAGGACTTCGCTGGTAACCAGTAAGAATACAACTGCCTGAACAATCATAGCCAGCTCGGCAGTCACGTCTGAGTGCAGCATGGCATTTTTTGCCCCTGACTCAATGTAGGCAAAGAATATTGCGGCCGGGATAACTGCAAAGGGACGGTTTTTCGCAATCAGGGCAACTGCCAATCCATTCCATCCCATACCCGCTGAAAACTCCTTTACACAGCTATAGTAGGTACCAATAATGGCCATGCCACCGCCGATGCCATACAGGGCCCCGCTGAGAAACATCGGATATATGGTATTTTTTGCTCTGCTGATCCCGCCATAGAGTGCAAATCTTGGATTCATACCGAACATACGCAGTTCATACCCGCCTTTTGTCTTGTAAAGGTAGACAAACACCAGGACAACAGCGACCAGAGCGAAAACCAGGGATACATTTAGATTCGAGGGAGGTAGAATACCCGGAAGACGAAACCCCTGAGGAACTTTTCTTGTTGCCAACAGATTCGTGTTAGGGTCCACGAAGGGTCCGGTAACAAGATAATTAATCACAAGCACCAACACATTTGCCATTAAAAACGATGTGATTAATTCACTCGTATTCCATTTATACTTCAAGGCCCCCGAGAGAGCAGCAACTGCACCGGCGCAGATTGCCCCGAGAATCAGGGCGAGGACAAGCCCGATAATCTTCAGTGGGGCCAGGGCAATAGCGGCAATGGTGGTTACAAAAGCCCCAAGATATATCTGTCCCTCACCTCCAAGATTCAAGTTACTCGATTTCATGGCAATAACGATGCCCAATCCACCGAACATCAGCGGGACTGCCCGATTGAGCATATTCCCGAAATAATAGGTGTTCTGCAGCGGACCGAGGAAGAAAAAGCGGAGTGTTTTCCCCGGTGTATCACTAAGCAGAAGGGCTAGGATCACAATAGTGAAAAGGGCAATACCGATAATGACACTGTACCCAAGGGCACCTGAAAAGAGTGAGCCGGTTTTGCTACTTACCTCTCGTGAGGTTGTCTTATGTTTCTTTGCATCCGCTTTGCTGTTCATGCACTCCTCCAGTTCTCCTTCTCAAGCGTTCAAAGCATTGCTTCCAGCTCACTTCGTTCCTGGCGTTTAAGCCCTAGCATGTAATCCCCGATGAGCTCTTTGGATACCGACTCGCTTTCTTCGCAGCACAGAGCTGCCACTGTCTCTCCGCTGAAGAAGACAAGGATCCTGTCTGCAACAGTGAGTATTTCGTCGAGATTTGAAGAAATTAACAGAACCGCAGCCCCTGAGTCCCGCAGTTTTTCCATCTGCTTGTAGACAAACTGGCTGCTGGCAATGTCCAGTCCCCATGTTGGCTCTGAGAACACAATGTAATCATGGTACTGTTCAATTTCCCGGGCCAGGATGAGTTTCTGAATATTTCCGCCCGAGAGCGTTCCGACCGGCATGCTGCTCTGGGCTTTCACATCATAATCACGGAGGAGGCGATCGGTATATTGATTGATGCTCACGCTATCCATGATGACTTTCTTTGAGAACTGCGCTCTGCTTGCTATAATGAGGTTTTCTTTGACACTTGCAGGCAAAGCACTGCCAACCTGCAGCCTGTCTGCAGGCACATAGGCAAGCCCTCTTTTGCGCAGCTCTTTTGTATCACAGTTGGTTACTTGCTTCTCACCGTGGAATACCTTTCCCTTCGTCACCGGCAAAAACCCGCCGAGGACCGCTTCTAAAACCCCGAGTCCGTTCCCTGCTACAGCAGCAAATCCAAGAATTTCTCCGCTCCGGGCATTAAAGGTCACGTTATGAAGCAGTGGACGTTTTTGCCCTCGCCTCTCCACAGTCACACCCTCAAACCGTATTACTGGTTTCCCCGGCTTCTGTGTACTGCTGCGTTTTTCAATACTCAACTCTACCGATTTACCGACCATCATCCGGGAGATTTCCTGTGTGTCAACTTCGCCGGTTTGACAGACATCTACCATCTTTCCTTTCCGCATAACCGCAACTCGGTGGGAGATGTGCTTAATCTCATGGAGTTTATGGGTAATAAGAATCAAAGACTTCCCGCCTGCAGCAAGCTTCTGCAGCGTTTCAAACAGGGCTGCTATTTCTTTCTCTGTAAGAACGGCCGTCGGCTCATCAAGGATCAAAATATCAACTTCGCGGTAGAGCATCTTCACTATTTCCACCTGCTGCATTTGTCCCACTGTCAAGCTGGAAACCTTCTGCTCCGCCGCAATTGAAAAGCCATGTCTCGTGATTACATCGTTGACCTGCCTGTTTGCAGCTTTTATATCATAGGTGAAACCGAACACAGTCGGTTCCACACCCATAACCACATTCTGAGCAACAGTATATTCCGGCACCAACATAAAATGCTGATGAACCATTCCAATCCCCAGCCTGTTGGCATCCAACGGGTTTCTAATGTGGGCAGGTTTCCCAAAAACCGTGATGCTGCCACCAGTGGGCTGTTCCATCCCATAGAGGATTTTCATCAACGTGGTTTTGCCAGCTCCATTCTCTCCGGCCAGACAGATGATCTCACCTGGTCCTACATCGAAGTTAACACGGTCATTGGCCAGCAGGTTGTTACTCGGGTACACCTTGCTTATGTCGGACATTACTACAGCTTGTTCCATTGTTTTCCCTGTCACAGTCTGAGCAGACAGCAGCTGCCGAGCAGTATAAGCCGCCCGGCAGCTGCTGTTCTACTGTTTCCATTTGTCAAACCGACTTACAGCTCCGGCACGGTGTAATCTATATTTCCTGCCTTCATATCGGCAAAGAAATCGTTGAACTGCTCCCGAATATCCTCGGGCACGTATTCCTTATAAGCTTCGTGATCTGAGAGAAACCCCAGATATCCATTCTGGACGCCTACACTCTTGGCGGTCCCGAACTCGATATTACCTGCCATATAATCAGTAAGTATCTCCTTGGTCAACTTTTTCTGCTCCATGATACCACAGCCAAGCACATATCCAGGAGCATTGTCGTAGGCATCTGTATTGTGATACACAATATAGGCACCCTCATCTTGAGCTTCCTTGAACAAGCCCTGAGCAGCCCCGCCAGCTATACTTGCAAAGACATCGACACCTGAGTCAATCATGCTGGCAGTAAGTTCTGCTGCCTTGTTGGCATCATTCCAGTTTCCGACCACACGGGTATCAAGGGTAATGTCTGCATCAACACGCTTTGCCCCGTCGATAAAACCGGGGATGATCTGCTTAGTCAGCAGTGGGTACTCCTGGGCAACAAGAAAGCCTATTTTCTTCTCTTCATTGGCATATTCCATGTCACTGACAGTCACGAGCCCTGCCAAGTAGCCCAGATAAAAGGACTGCTCATATTGATTGTACAGATACGTTGCGATCTGTGAGTGCCCTGACAACTGCGCATCAGTAATAATAAATTCCTGTTCGGGGAACTTTTCGCCAACATTGCTGCAGATTTCAGGCAGGGACGGATTCGAGCCGAGCACCACATCATATGAACCGGTAGCTACGAGGGAAGTAAGCTGATCTTCCCACTCTGCCTGATTAAATCCTGCCTCATATACTTTTACAGACACATTCTCATGTTCAGCAGCAAACTCCTCTGCCCCTTCAGCCAAGGCCTGATAAGGGGGGCTTCCGGCGATCACACCGGTGATGTAAACCAAAACAGAAAACCCCTCCTGGTCTCCTGCTTCCTCACTTGAACCAGCCGCAAACAGCGGTCCAACTGCCAACATGCACATCAGTGCAGCGACACATGTAAAGACTACCTTCTTTTTCATCAATAAACCTCCTTTATTGGCATGATGAATCATTATACCATCAAAAAAATCAGATCAACATTCTGTTAGTGCAAACCAACCTCTTCACAGGCTCGGTCTACCGACCAATTGCCGTGAACAATCCCGTTCACAGCAGCTAGCATCTTATCAACATTTCCATGTCCCCAAATATTTCGGCCAACGGCAATCCCTTTTCCCCCGGCCTGCAGGGAATCATAGATGTCCTGAAACACATCGCGTACCGAGTCAGTCTTCGCTCCTCCGAGAATCACGATGGGTACGGGACACTCTTCGGTTACTTTCTGGAATGAATCGATTGAACCGGTGTAATAGGTTTTTATCAGATCAGCACCAATTTCTGCACCCATACGCGCTACCATTCTGATGGCATCGGCGTTGTTTGCCGGAAAGCTCTCCCCTTTCAGGGTACCCTTGGCCATAGCCTCAACCATTACCGGTAGGCCCATGCGGTGACAGGCGTCAATGGCAAGCGAAGCCTGTTTGATAAAGGCCCCTTCGCGCTCATGCCCAAACTTCACCGTTATAGCAGCGCAGGAGGCACCATAGGCTAGAGCAGTTTCAGGCTCTACAACCATTTCTTCTTCAAAACCACCTCCGAGTACAGTGAAGCCCCCAGTCAGTCTTAAAACCAGTGCGGTCGGGCGATCCCAGGCCTCTACAGCAGCATCAACGAATCCTTTATTGGTGAGAATCCCGTCAATACCGGCATCAACACATGCACCAACAAGCTCTCTCGGCCGTTCAATACCGGGCATTGCGCCGACAATGGCTCCATGATCCATGGCAATAATGACTGATCTTCCGTCCCTGCTGTCAAAAAAGGCCTTTTTTCGTAATTGTAATCCGGTAACCATCGTGAATCTCCTCAATTTAGTGTTTCAACGCATCATGCAGGTATTGAAACTCCTGCTTCAGCTGTTGATATGTCCTTCGGTAGCTGCCAAAGAGATGCTCATACATCGATGAATATCGCTCATCGGGTGTATACTCCTTCTCGATCGTAACAAGCGCCTCAGCAGCGTCAGCAAACGACCGGTATCGTTCAAGTCCTTTCATAGCAATAATGAGACAGCCGACAAGCTCTGCTTCCCCAACTTTGGGAATAATTACTGTTCTTCCTGTGATGTCGGCCTTGAGCTGATTGAGTACACAACTCTCAGCCGGTCCCCCTGTGATACGGAACTCCCCGACACAGTGACCAAGCTCTTCCATGACTTCTATGACATCACGAATGGAATAACAGACACCCTCAGCCACAGCGCGCAATACATCATTCCTGCTAGTGTTGAGATTCAGACCGTTTAAGAGCCCTCTGGCCCTGGAGTCCCAAATCGGTGCTCGTTCACCGGCAAGATAGGGCAAAAAGACCAATCCTCCGGCTCCTGGAGCACTCTGTTCAATAAGCTGGTAAAAGGCTGGAAACGGCTGCTTCTGCAGGCCAAACAGTTCCCGGACCCACCCGATAGCCTTTCCTGAAGTGGATATAATTCCTGAAATATTGTAATAGGGTTCAACCGGATGGTGGTAGCACATGAGACGACTGTCGCCTTCGAAGGTTTCAGAACAGAGATTGATTCCCTCGGAGGTTCCCGACCGGTTACACACTCGTCCCGGGCTGGTAGCACCGGTTCCCAGAATGGAGGCGTAAAAATCTGGAGCTCCTGCAAACACCGGGATTCCCTCCGGCAGCGAAAAATAGGCAGCAGCTTCCCGTGTCACTGACCCCACATAGTCTCCCGGAGCCATAAACTCGGGGAACTTCTCTGTATCCAACCCGAGTTCAGTCAGCACCTGGTCATTCCAGTACCAACGCTCAAACCCCTTGGAGGGAAACACGTTTTTAGCCTTTCCCGTGAGAGCAAAGTCGATGAAATCATTGGAAAACAGTAAGTGTATTGTTTGTTCATACGCTTTTGGATCGTGCTTCGCATAGTGTAAGGCCTTGGGGATGAAAAAACTTGCATCAACGTAATTACCCATAACAGCGGAAACCTGCTGAGCTTCCGCATGTGCCCGTTGATCAAGCCACAACCTGGCCTTCCCTGCTGGAACTTTTAACGTCCCCTCGGAGAGCTTCGGAGCTTCAAAAACCGGTACAAGTGTCGGTCCGTTCCCTGTCACCGTTACCGCTGAGCACTGCCCTGCGTGTGTACATTGTGAAAGAATTTCTTGTATCCCGATGATCCAGCCTGCAGGGTCAGTCTCCACACAGTCGGTATGGCTAGGCTGGTGCCCATCAGAGGATGCACATTCAAGCAGTTGGCCGGACTCTGAGAAGATTCCGGCTTTGATTTTGGTTGTCCCAACATCAACTGTCAGTATCATGCACGCCCCATTCGCAGCAGAACTCTGTAACTTTCCGGGCTGATGGCCGCCTGGATAGCCGTGTTTGCCTCTTCAAGCGGGAACACTGAACTTACTAAGGCATCTACGCTGATACCTCCCTTTTCCAGAAGGGCTACAGATGTATGAAAATCATCTTCGCTCCGGCCTTCAGAACCTGTCAGCTGTATTTCACGGCGGTGAAGAGTATTCAATCCCATCGGAAAGACAGGATCGTCATCATATGATGTGTAGATGTTTAACCTGCCACCGTCAGCGATGATGTCACAGGAGACAGCAACACTCGCAATTGCTGAGGTGGTAATGGCGCAGCAGTCTACACCGCGCCCTCCTGTTGCCTCAAGAATGGTTTTTCTAAACGTATCACCGTCGCTACCGTTTATTACCACATCAGCTCCCAGTTCGGAGGCTCTGTCGAGTTTCTGTTTGTCAATATCAGAGACAATGACCCGGGCGCCCATCGCCTTCGCCAGCTTTACGTGTATGAGCCCCATAGTCCCCGCTCCGGTGACAAGAATATTTTCACCGAACGTCAGTCTCAGTTTATGGAGCGATCTGACACAACAAGCGACGGGTTCACTCAAAGCCGCACTCTCTAGGGCAAGTCCCTGAGAAATCACAAAGGCCTGCTCAGGCTTAACTACCATATATTCGGAAAAAGCTCCGAGAACTCGCTGTCCTTTTTTGAACCGGTTAAGGCAGAGATTCGATTTACCTGTTGTGCAGTTGTCGCACACATGGCATCTATTTACTAAATCAAGGGCAACATGATCACCCACTTGGTGATGTGTGAACACATGCTTACCCTTCTCGACGATGATACCCGATGCCTCATGTCCGGGAACGATCGGATAGTATATTTTCCGCTCTCCACTGTAGAGCCGCTGTTCAAGCGTACAGACTCCACAATAGGCAATTTGTACAAGCAGTTCGTTATCACCGGCTACCGGCTGCTCCTGCTCTCGTATCTCAATGCGTTCTGGCTCAACTAATAATGCTTGTTTCATGTTTTACTCCCGTTAATCTAACATCTAACGTATAACGTAAGATGTAGTTTTACCGTAGTACGGTTTTACCCTACTGTCAAGAATTTTTTCCGAAGCTTTGTGTTGAGAGTTGTTAATTCGGGAGGTGAACTATGAGGGGCTCTTGTGAGTAAATATGAAGCTTATACTGCTTCTAACTTTCTACTTCACTGTCTCTGCTGTAGACCACGTCTTTGAACTCACACATATCGTAGAAATCACAGGTAGCACAGGCTTCACCAGGACAAGCCTGAAAATCACTGACTTTCTCAAGCTGCTCAATATGCCAGCTGAGCTCGCTGATCAGGTCATCTAGGCCCTTGCGGCGCTGTATTGCTTTGCTCATTTTCTCCCGGTACTGCTTGATGAGTTCAAGACGCCGCTTTTCACCAGTAACATCCTGTTCACCCATTCTGACGATCTCTGCAATCTCATCAAGAGAGAGACCATACCGTTTCAGCTGTTTAATCCGCTCAAGGTACACAAGATCTTTTTCAGTGAAAATCCGCTGGTTACCCTCTTGCCGCTCTTTAGATTTCAGTAACCCCAACGACTCATAATACCTGACGGTTCTGACAGTGACATTTGCTTTCTTAGCTAGCTGTCCAATCCGATACGTTTGTTCTTCCTTCATTCGGTCTCCATCAAGTAACTGTGAGGATGTGTCTCTCATGGAGATTATATAAAAACCACTGTGGTTATGCAAATGGTCCCGGGTATGGCAGAAGGAATAAAAATGACTTGAATTTGTTCGTATAACGGGAGTATCCTGAAAAAAAGGAACCTCAGCATGCAAAAAGGAATAAGTTGGTATAAACAGATTGTTATTGGACAAGAATCGTTCTGGTATGTTGATCTAAAAGCCCTCGGGGGTGACAAGATCAATACGCTCCCCTATTCCCTTCGTATCCTGCTGGAAAATGTACTTCGAACCTGCAGCAGTGAAGCAACTGCCCGGCAGGAACTGGACGCGATAACCAACCACCGCAACCAAAACAGGGAAATACACTTTTATCCCGCCCGTGTACTGATGCAGGATTTTACCGGTGGCCCTGCTATTGTAGATCTGGCTGCTCTTCGTGACGCTGCAGAAAAAGCCGGGGCAGATCCCCTACTTATCAGCCCCGAGGTTCCGGTAGACCTCGTGGTCGATCATTCGGTTCAAATTGATTACTACGGGGATAAAGATGCGCGAGAAAAGAATGTCGAATACGAATATAGACGCAATTCAGAACGCTACACACTGCTTAAGTGGGCTCAAAGGTACTTTTCCAATTTTCGAGTCATACCTCCGAATTCGGGGATATGTCATCAGATCAACCTAGAATACCTTGGTGAGTGTGTCCGCAGGCAACAAGATGATATACTCTATCCGGACACGCTGGTAGGAACTGACAGTCACACCCCGATGATAAATGGACTTGGCATACTCGGGTGGGGCGTTGGAGGCATCGAGGCGGAAGCTGTTATGCTCGGGCAACCCTACATCATGCCGATTCCTGAGGTGCTTGGCGTCAAACTTACCGGTAAACTCTCCCCGCTTGCCACAGCAACCGACCTTGTACTCCGGATTACTGAACTGCTGCGTTCTATGGATGTAGTTGGTTCATTTGTCGAATTTTTTGGCCCCGGACTGAAGCAGTTAAGCCTCCCCGACCGGGCAACTATTGCGAATATGAGTCCTGAATATGGGGCTACTGTCGGGTACTTTCCTATTGACGGGCGCACCCTTGAATATCTGGAATTTACCGGACGCCATCGGGAAGCTGAGAGAACATACCACTATGCACAGGCAAACACCCTGTTTTATAACCCTGGTCGGGAACCAACCTATGACCGGGTTATAGAACTCAGCCTGTCTGATATTGAGCCTAGTATTGCCGGTCCAACCCGCCCACAAGACCGGATACCACTCTCCAAAGCTGCTACAACGATCAGTCATTGGCTGAAAGAGCAGCACCCGAAAACTCACGAGGTTGAGATCACTATCGGATCACAACAGGTGCCCTTACGGGACGGAAGCCTGGCCATCGCAGCTTTAACCTCTTGTACAAACACATCTAATCCGGCCGTGATGCTCGGAGCAGGACTTCTGGCGAAAAACGCGGTTGAACGCGGACTCAGTACCGCCCCCTGGGTAAAAACCTCTTTAGCCCCTGGTTCGAAAGTAGTAACCGACTACCTGGAGGCATCAGAGCTGCTTTCCCCTCTTGAACAACTCGGCTTTTATTTGACTGCTTACGGATGCACCACTTGCATAGGGAATTCAGGACCGCTGCTTCCGCAGATCGAACAGGCTCAACTATCCAAAGACCTCATTCTCACTGCAGCTCTATCGGGTAACAGGAACTTCTCAGGACGCATCCATCCCCGCGTTAAAGCCTCATATCTGATGAGCCCGCTTCTGGTAGTCGCCTACGCTCTTTCTGGAACCGTTGCCATTGACTTTGAGAGTGAACCTCTTGGGTACGACCAGCGAAACAAACCGGTGTATCTGCGCGATATCTGGCCGAGCCAGAAAGAAATACAGGCACTCATATCCACCCATGTACACCAAACATATTTCTTGCATGAGTACGAAACCATCTCCTCTGGTGATGCATGGTGGCAGGCTCTAAAAACTCCCGAGGGCAGCACGTTCGCTTGGGACAGCGCATCAACATACATCGCCTCGCCACCTTTTTTCGAAGCATTTCCGCTTGAGCCTCCCCCCAGAAGCCCCATTACCAAGGCACGGGCTCTCCTGGTGTTCTATGATTCAGTCACCACCGACCACATCAGTCCTGCCGGCGCCATTGACCCCGATTATCCGGCAGGCAAGTACCTGGAGCAACTCGGAGTAAGCCCTGATGAGTTTAATTCGTATGGTGCACGCCGGGGAAATCACGAAGTTATGATACGCGGAACATTTGGTAATACTCGCATACAACAAGCTCTCACCACCCCTCTGGAGGGGGGCTATACTCTAAAGCTTCCTGAAGGCACACGTATGCATGTCTATGATGCCGCGATGGAGTACAAGCGGGAGGGAACCGACCTCATCATCCTGGCAGGAAAAGAATACGGTACCGGCTCATCGCGTGATTGGGCTGCCAAGGGCACACTCTTACTAGGTGTCAAAGCAGTCATTGCACAATCCTTTGAGCGCATTCACCGCAGCAACCTAGTCGGCATGGGAGTGCTGCCGCTCACGTTTCTTCCGGGAGAGTCCTGGCAGTCTCTCGGACTCACAGGCCATGAGCGCTTCTCAATAGAGATACCAGAAGCTATCAGACCAAAACAGCTTCTGAGTGTCAAAGTATTCAAAGATGGCAATCTGCCTGCATCCACCTTCCAGGTCACCTGCCGACTGGACTCCGAAACCGAAATTGCATACTACACCCACGGGGGAATTCTATCGTACGTGCTCAGAAGCAAGCTAGCCTCTGCACCCCCCTCAGAAACTACTTAAACAGCTTCCGTAGGAACTTACCAGTAACTCGTCCAGCAGCACGTCTGCCGGCCCGTTTGGCCATCTTCTTGCTGCTGCCGCTAGAGACAGCCTGGTAATCACCTAGCACTCGTGCTACGCGATACAAGAATCCCCGAGTTTTACCGATACTCAAGCCACATCACCTCCTTGTGGATACACGGTCTTGAAATGCATAAAGACCACTTCCATGCTTTCATGAAAGACAAGACCTAGTTCACTAGCCTCCCAGGTAAAATACTGCAGGTGAGCCTGCCTCCAGTATGCCAGGGACTTATCGCCTTCACCCTCTTTGGCAGCATGGCTGTGGGTTATCTGATCAAACGGGAGAACCTCGACAGCACTCGCCTGGATAATACAAACTGCATTACCCTCCCAATCGGTAACTACATGAAAATCTCCAGGTTTGGGAAGTGGCTCTCCCTCGCGCTTATACGATTCGAGCAGTCCTGCTGTTGCCTGTTTTACACCCTCTCTTGCCAACTGGGCGAGGGAATTAACTTCTTCCCGGGTCATACCGAATTGACAAAGCTCATAGGAGGAAGCCTCGATACCGTATAAAGAGACAAAATCCTTCCACATTGCGTCAGCCTGCATATACATCTCCAAATCATGCGTTTCTTTCCCTATCATATACCCCACAAGAATGTATACACAAGCATAAGAAACACCCGCAGCCACAATAGGCAGAGCTCACATCCTGCACTTTTCACAGGTAGGGGCTCAACGGGAAATGCTATGCTGGGCAAGGCCGGCTGCCGTTCACCTGTTCTTCACTATTGTACCTCAGTGATGTACAATGACCTATGGCAAAGACGCATCCATTCGATACACATGGTGAGGAATACGATAGGTGGTTTGATGACCACGAACAACTATATGAAGCAGAATTACAAGCTGTAGGTTTACTCATTCCTGAGGGAGCTGAAGGACTCGAAATCGGAGTGGGTTCGGGGAAATTCGCGGCTCCCCTCGGGGTGCAGACTGGCCTTGAACCCTCAACAGCAATGGCCGAGAAAGCTCGTAAGCGCGGGATAAAGGTCTACACCGGGGTAGCTGAGGACTTACCCTTCCCCTCACAGCAGTTTGATTATGTGCTTATGGTTACAACCATCTGCTTTGTTGATGACATTGATATGGCTTTCAGAGAGGCAAACCGGGTCCTCAGGCAAAACGGGGCTATCATCCTGGGGTTTGTTGACCGAGAAAGCGAGATCGGCCGCTCATACCTGGCACGAAAGAAGACAAGTCTGTTCTATCAGGATGCGACATTCTATTCCACAGAGGAGGTGCTAACCCACCTTCAGTCAACAGGTTTCGAGATCTCTAAGATTATCCAGACCCTGCTTCCCGGGACACACATGCAAGAGATTCGAGAAGGGTACGGCACTGGATCCTTTGTTGTAATACAAGGCGTGAAGACCTCCCAGCTGTAAGCGGTGATCTGGCATTCGTATACACTCTATATGTAAACGTGAGATACCCTTGTCAGTCACCGGTTGAAATGGGAATGGGTTTTCTCAGCTGCACGATAATCACTCCCAAGATAGTCACCATACCGCCGACTAATTGAATTACGTTCAGCAGTTCCCCAAGCAGCAAGGCACTGAGAAGGAGAACAAAGAACGGGGGAAGATTGCCGTATACTGAGGCCCGGGTGCTGCCGATATGTTTGATTGAATAGTTCCAAAGCAGATTCCCGAGCACAAGGGGTGCAACGCCTGAATATATGACAAGCAGCCAACCTTCTACAGGAAGCATCCGGTAATTCACCCGGGCAAGCTCCGGGAAATAGATTGCTGCATAGACAATTGCTGAGACTCCTATCGCCGTACCGGCAACCTGCAGTGTTGTGTATTTTTTCATGTATGTGCGCAGAAAGGTGGAATATATAGCGAATCCGGCCTCTGCGAGAATCAGAAACATCACTCCGAGGACAGTTGTCTCCCCGGGATTCTTACTCTCCCGAGACGACAGGGTTATGATAGCCAGTCCCACAATGGTCAGCA
>JBNJDX010000046.1:0-15556 GCA_051745285.1 Spirochaetota bacterium | reverse complement strand
TTGACACCTTTATGCCAAAGCGATACCTTGTAGGTGTCTTGGGGTGGTCTTGTATGAGACCTGAGATTAAACCCGTTGAACCTGATCTGGATAATGCCAGCGAAGGGATGAAACCCACAGCGTTTAATGAGTAATTCCCCACAGACAGAACAACATTTCTCTATAAGGAGCGAATTATGAAACGACTTATGTTGATTGTTCTGGCTGTTTTTCTTGCACTTGCCCTGATAGCCTGCCAAGGAGAGGCCGAAAGCACCTCTGAGGCCCAAGAAGAACAAGAAGAACCAGTAGAATCGGTAACTGTCTACGCTTACGATTCCTTTGTCTCAGAATGGGGCCCGGGACCGGCGATCGTTGAACAATTTACCGATAAGTATGGGATTGAAGTTGATCTTCGTGCTGTCGGTGACAGCGGACAGGTTCTTCAACGGACCATTCTCGAAAAAGAAGAGCCTGAGGCTGATGTAGTCATTGGTATTGACAACAATATGCTCTACAAGGCACTTGATGAAGAAGTTTTTACCACGTACAAATCACCGCAACTTGAGCATATCGACGAGAAGCTGCATTTTGATCCGAGCTACCATGTCATTCCCTATGATTACGGCTATTTCTCCATTATCTACGACTCACAGCGGATTACTGAAGTGCCGAAGTCGCTTGAAGATTTGACGAAATCCTCCTATGAGGATAGTCTTATCCTCATGGATCCACGTACATCCTCCCCCGGACTGGGATTTCTGCTGTGGACTATTGAAGTGTACGGAGAAGATTTTCCAGCCTACTGGGAACGTCTCAAACCCTCTGTACTGACTGTGAGCGACGGTTGGGATACCGGGTATGGCCTGTTTACAAACGGTGAGGCTCCTATGGTCCTGAGTTACACCACCAGCCCCGCTTACCATGTTGAGTACGAAGACGATACGAGCAAACAGGTGGCATTGTTCGATAACGGTCACTATCTGCAGGTTGAAGGTGTCGCAATTACTGAAGGAGCACCGAACCCCGAGGGGGCAAAGCAGTTTGTTGACTTCCTGCTGGCCCGGGAAGGTCAGGAGATTATTCCCCTGACTAACTGGATGTATCCTGTTCGCGATGACGTAGAACTTCCTGACTCATTTGATTATGCGCCAAAACCGGAGGATACTCTCTCTCTGCCTACCGATGAAATTGACAGCAACCTCGATAACTGGATTGACCAGTGGGTCGAGGTTATGAGCAGGTAACTAAATAATGGGTACGGTCAAGCAGCTACGAAAACACCAACTTATCCCGATTCCCGGGATTCTCCTGATGTTGGCGCTGTTTGCCGTACCCACCTTTGCAGTCCTCTCAGAGGCTTTTCGCAGCCCGGACGGGCGGTTTACCTTTCAGTACCTCAGTGAGGCCTTATCAGACCCGTATACATGGAGAATTGCCTGGTTTACCTTTTTACAGGCACTGGTAAGTACGGTCGGCTCATTGATTATCGGGCTTCCTGGTGCGTATCTGCTCTCCCATTATCAGTTTTTCGGGAAACGCGCCTTGAGATCGATTGCCAACATCCCTTTTGTACTCCCCTCTATTCTTGTAGTACTGGGATTTGTCGTGTTCTTCGGAAACAGCGGACTGCTCAATACAGCGCTGCAGAATCTGTTCTCTCTCGATGAACCGCCGCTGAAAGTTCTCTACTCTTTCTCTGCAATAATACTGGCCCATACCTTTTATAATTTCCCCATTTGCCTGAGCATTACTGCAGCCTACTGGGAGCAACTTTCCACTCGAGAAGAACAAGCAGCCTATTCCTTGGGAGCAAAGCCGCTGCAGGTCTTTTCCACCGTAACCCTGCCTCGTCTCCTCCCGCCGATTACAGCTGCGGCTTCCATGATTTTCCTCTTTTGCTTTACCAGTTTTTCGATCATTCTGGTTCTCGGTGGAGGACCACAGTTTACCACACTTGAGGTGCGAATATATCAGCTTGCCCGCATGCAGTTTGAAACACAGCATGCAGCCGCCTTTGCCCTCATATCGTTGTTTATTACCTCCCTCGTCCTCATTGTGTATATAAGATCACAGTTCTGGATGCAGTCGGGAATGTCCTCGGACAGCAGTGTCGGTGATCACGTTCCGGCCGGCACCATCGGAAGAATCCTCATTGTCGGCTACATAGCTGTAATTTTGCTCCTTGCCGCAGCCCCGCTGGCCTCTATTGTCTTTCGATCGCTGCAGGAGCCTGTTCACCGGACAGGAGAGACCATGATGACTCTCCGTTGGTACAGGGAACTCTTCAGCTCCAGCGGTAGTGGCAGTCTCTTCTCGAATGCGCTGTCGGCAATTCTCAACAGTCTCTACATTGCGGTTATGGTGTGCCTGTTCGCCCTCCCGCTGGCACTGAGTCTGTCAACGTTGATCGTACGGCTTGCCCGCCGCCGAAGTGTAGCTGTTGAAACCTTCATGATGCTCCCGATGGCGATCTCTTCGGTGGTCATCGGCCTTGGTTATTCTTTCATTGCATCCAGAACAGATATTCCCATACCTGATCATCTGTTCATAGCTGCTGCGCACCTGGTAATTACGCTTCCGTTTCTGCTGCGTTCAGTCATCCCCTCGCACCGCAGCATCCACCAATCGCATTTTATGGCCTCCCTGAGCCTTGGAGCCACGCCTATTCGCTCATTTTTCTCTGTAGAACTGCCTCTGTTACGAAATGCCGTAATATCAGGACTGCTATTTGTCTTTGCCATATCACTGGGGGAGATGCATGCCACCATCCTGCTGACTGATTCTTCTGTACGCACCATTCCTATCCTGCTCTACCGCCTGATTGGTTCGTACAATTTCTTTGGGGCTTGTGCCTTGGGCACAGTATTGATGACTATCAGTTTCGTTTTGTTCGGAGGAGCTGAACGACTCAAAAAGGGAACCGCATGAACGATCATATTCATATTCGTAATGTTACCAAAACCTTTGCTGAATTCACCCTTTCTTGTGATTTGACAATCGCCGAGCACGAGATGGTTTCACTGCTCGGTCCTTCCGGCTGCGGGAAGAGCACCACCCTCTCGTTGATAAACGGTATTCTCACCCCGAATGAGGGCTCTATAATACTCGGGGGAAGAGATATGACTCCGCTTCCTATCTGGGAACGCCCTATCGGATATGTATTTCAGGATTATGCTCTCTTTCCGCACATGAATGTCAGGCAGAATATCGCCTACAGTCTCAAGATTGCAGGCCGGCCGAAAGCTGAGAGGGACCGCCGAGTAGATGAACTCCTCGAGATCATTCAGTTGGAAGGATACGGTAACCGGACGATAGAGCATTTATCTGGAGGAGAGAAACAGCGGGTAGCCTTGGCCCGAGCAATTGCACCCAAGCCAAAACTGTTGCTGCTCGACGAACCCTTGTCTGCCCTTGATGCCAAGTTGCGCATCAGTATGCGCAAGGAAATCCAGCGCATTCACCGGGAGATGGGATTAACTACTCTCTATGTCACTCATGATCAGGAGGAGGCTCTTGCTATCAGCGACCGGATTGCTGTCATGAATGCCGGCCGCATAGAACAGACGGGGACTCCAGAAGAGATATATCAACAGCCTGCTACCCTCTTTGCTGCTAATTTCATCGGCTTATCAAACATCATCCCTTCTGATGAAATCCGTTTTCCCACAGAATGCCCCCACATCGTGTTCAGACCAGAACATGTCGATATCTCTCAAACCACCAATGAAACAACGAGACAAGACGCAGTTGTCTTTTCTCGGGCTCATCTTATCTATGAGGAGTATGCCGGACAGCACTACGTCGAAACTTTTTCCTGGAATGGACGGGAGATAACCGCCTATTCGAAGAAAAAGCGAATCATCGATACCATGTTTGAACTTTCTGTTGCAAAAAACCATATCATTTGCCTCAGGTAACCGCTTTAGTATTTCTGATAAATTGGATATCATCAGCCTATGAGGAAACTATGCATTGTGTTTGTACTGCTCGGCCTATCAGTTGCAGCACTGCCTGCCGCCGATTTTGAATTACAGATATATCCAAACTCGTACTTCACATGGGATGCATCGTATGAAACCGGAGATCCTCGTGTGCAGTACGGCGGTGGTATAACCACAGGCATTATCATACCAGTAATCTCACCAGTTTCGCTCACAGCCCATATTGGACTGAGTACCGTATTTCCCGCAGGTCCCTACGGACAGATGATGCAGAAGGGGTTTACCTCCCACTTTGCAGGGGCCGGCTTTGATGTGGCAGTCTCTGACATCGGCGGAGTGCAACTAACCGCCCGGGCGAAGCAGTCCACCTATTACGGAACATTCACCCGTTTTACCCATCTCTCCTACACCGTCACTCCATATGTCCACCTTTTTTCCAAGGCCAATAGCCTTTCACTTTCCCTGCCGGTGACCTACGACCGGAGACGGGATACCGACCATGCGTTTTCAGCAGGTATCGGCCTACGCCTCTCCTACCAATTAGGAGGTGTAGCACAGTGAAACGATCTCTTATAGCAATTACTGCAGCAATACTCCTCTCTCTCACGATCTCCTGCAGCCTGTTTACCTATCCTCCGGCGGGAGAGTTTCATGCAGTCTTGTATGGGCTGGATTATCAAGATATTAGCAACAAGTCTCCCTTAATACAGACAGTCAATGATGCCTCTGATTTTAAACAATATTTAGACTATTTCGATTACCACAATATCGAATTATTCAATGGGACTGATGACCCAACTTCACCATACTCGAGTGATGATATTTTTGGTTCCTTGCCGGATAATACCTTAAAAAAATCCGACACGTTCCTGTTCTACTTGGCAGGACATGGCTCGCAGGATGGAAAAATTGTTACTGAATCTGAAAGCAATGAGGTAATTAGCCCAGAGGAGCTGTTTTCTGAACTTGATGGGACAGGTGCTGGAACTATCGTTGTCATCCTTGATATCTGCTACTCTGGAGCCTTTGTCTTGGATGATGGCTATGATACCGATGGACTGCCCGATTCGTACGGTGATGACTCCCCGGAGGCCTATCAGGAAAGCTGGTCGAAATACTTTGATCCTGCCTCTAGTGAACGCAGTTACCCAAATATCCACGTCATCTCTGCGGCAGGAAGTGCTGAAGAATCTCTTGAGGATTACGAGCTTGAAAACGGCGCATTTACCTATTATCTGCTGGACGCACTGGGCTACGATCATGCTGAGAACACGGTACCTGGATACTCCTACCCGGCCGATCGGAATAGTGACGGCTACATCACCCTCTCTGAGGCCTACAAAGAAGCCTTTGACAGGTTTCAGTCAGAATTTTTGTCCGGTATTCCTTCAGATAGCCGCTATTATCCCCACATAACCGGTGGTCCGGGCGACCCGATTTTGGTTGTGCTCTAATATGAAAGTCTAGCCTTTTTTGCCGAGGTTCTTTAGGCCTTCTATCTCATCCCTGACGACAGCTGCCTTCTCAAACTCGAGATTTTTTGCATGTTCTAGCATGTTTTTTTCCAGGGCCTTTATCAGCTTCTTCCGCTGGGCGGGAACCATGACGTTGAAGCTGTCTTTCAGGACCTGGAGATCGGTCTCAACCACCTCTTTGTCCTCACGTTTCTTGCGCTGAAGGATATCCTGAATAGCTTTATGAACAGTAGTTGGAGTAATATTGTGTTCTTTGTTGTAGGTAATCTGTTTACTGCGGCGATGTTCTGTCTCCGCTATCGCCTCTTCCATAGCCGATGACATTTTATCGGCGTACATAAGAACTTTACCGTGCTCATTCCGGGCAGCTCGGCCGATGGTCTGAATCAGCGAGGTGGAAGAACGCAGAAAACCAATCTTGTCAGCATCCAGGATCGCTACAAGAGAGACTTCCGGAAGATCGAGTCCTTCTCTGAGCAGGTTGATACCGATAAGAACGTCAAATTCACCCTGCCTGAGGTCGCGCAGCAGCTCTACGCGTTCAATGGTCTCAATTTCTGAATGGAGATAGCGAACTCGTACCCCGATACCTGTCAGATAATCGGTGAGATCCTCTGCCATCTTCTTGGTAAGGGTAGTTACAAGCACCCGTTCATGCACTTGCGTTCGCTTTTGAATCTCACCGTAGAGATCTTCAATCTGTCCGCGCGTGGGACGCACCTCCACTTCCGGGTCAAGAAGTCCCGTAGGCCTGATGATCTGCTCCACAACCTGGCTGGAGGCATCTGTTTCGATCGCACGCGGGGTCGCCGTTACATAGATACGCTGGTAGAGCATCCTGTCAAACTCTTTGTAGAGCAGCGGTCTGTTATCAAGGGCTGAAGGAAGACGGAAGCCGAAATTAACCAGATTTAACTTTCTCGAACGGTCGCCCTCGTACATGCCCCCAATCTGGGGAACCGTTACATGGGCCTCATCAATGAAGGTCAGGAACTTTGCAGGAAAGTAGTCAAGGAGGACTGCCGGGCGTTCTCCCTCCTTTCTCCCGCTCAACGGGCGTGAATAGTTCTCAATACCAGAGCAATAGCCCATCTCCTGAAGCATTTCCAGATCATATTCGGTACGTGTTTTAATGCGCTCTGCTTCCAGCGGCTTCCCCTCATTGAGAAACCGTTGATACTGTTCTTCCATCTCCTGCCTGATATTCTCGATAGCCTGACGAACTTGCTCTTCAGGCATCACAAAGTGTTTGGCAGGATAGATCATCAGATCACCCATCGAATCAAGGACCTCACCGGAGACTGGGTTAAAGCGGGTTATCTCGGCAATCTCATCCCAGTCAAGTTGAATGCGGAAAGCGTCTTTGAGATAAGCGGGCTGAATATCAATCGCATCGCCGCGTACCGTGAAACAACCCCGCTTGAGCACTGCGTCATTGCGCTCGTACTGCATCCTGACTAGTTGCCTGAACACCTCCGTATGGTTGAAATGTTCTCCCACCGCAAGTTCAAGCCGCATGTCCCGGAAGGAGACCGGACTTCCCAATCCGTAGATACAGGAGACTGTGGCCACAATGATCACATCAGGGCGTTCCATAAGAGCCGATGTGGCCGCCAGGCGCATCCGGTCAATCTCTTCATTGATTGAGGAGTCCTTTTCGATATACAGATCGCGGGAGGGTACATAGGCCTCAGGCTGATAGTAATCATAGTAGGAGACAAAATACTCAACGGCATTGTCTGGAAAAAAGGATTGGAACTCACGGTAGAGCTGGGCGGCTAGGGTCTTGTTGTGGGAGAGCACCAACGTGGGCATCTGAGCCTGTTCAATGACTTTCGCCATGGTGTAGGTTTTCCCGGAGCCTGTCACCCCCTTGAGTGTCTGGATGCGGTCCCCGTGTTGTAAACCTTTTGAAAGCCTGTCGATTGCCTGCTGCTGATCACCGGCAGGCTGATAGTCTGAGGCAACTTTGAATCTCGGCATAAGCTATTCTAATTCCACCTGTTCTGGGCGTTCTATGAGTTCTACATCAAGCGTGATGCGTTTTTCGCCTCTCAGAAGGACAATATTGACAGTATCGCCAGGTTTCGTGGCCTCCAGGGCACTAAAGTAATCAGCAAAATCATCAATTTCAACCCCTTCTATCTCAATGATCACGTCCCCGTCAAGGTTGAAAATCTTCTGCCCGTACTTAACCCGTTCTGTGCCGCCGCGGATCCCAGCTTGCTCAGCCTTTCCGTCGGATTCGACGCTGGAAACAAGAATCCCTGTATCAACCGGGAGATTGGCATACTCAGCAATACGACTGTCAAGCTGCACCGGGGTGATATCGAGCCAGCCGCGCACTACTCTACCATGCTCAATGAGCTCAGGAATAACCCGCGCTGCCGTGTCTACGGGAACAGCAAAGCCGATTCCCATTGAGCCGCCGGTCGTTGTGTATATTGACGAACTGATCCCGATGAGTCTTCCCCGGGAATCCAACAGCGGTCCCCCTGAGTTTCCCGGGTTGATGGAGGCATCCGTCTGGATCATATTCGGCATCACGAGATTCTCGTCCGTTTTAATCGGCCGGTTGAGTCCTGATATGATGCCGGTGGTTAGCGTCCGATCATAGCCGAACGGATTTCCGATCGCCAGCACTTTCTGACCTATGCTCAAGTTCGAGGAAGAGCCAAAATCGACTGTTGTCAGTTTCTTCCCCCGGGGGTCAATTTTTATGACGGCAAGATCGTTTTCCTTGTCGGTGCCGATCACCTCTCCTTCAAAACTCGTCCCGTCGTGAAGACTCACATACACTTCATCGGAATTTTGAATGACATGATAGTTGGTGACAATATGTCCTTCCTGATCGATGATGGAGCCGGACCCGGTTCCGGATTCGGGTATGGCTTCCTGAAACGGAGTGTATTGATAGACTTCTGTGTTGATATTTACGACGGCCTGGTTGTAGTCCTCATAGATATCTATGTTTTCCTGCTCATCTTCACTGTACTGAGTCTGGCCTTTGCTTGTGAACACTGATAACGCATCCGAAATGATTTTAAGCGGACCTTCATCCTCTTCCTCAGATACTCCGGCAATCTCGAGCAGGCCCTTCTCTCCCTTTTCGAGCATCACCATCCTGGCAGCATCCTGCAGTCTCTGCTGAGCCTGCTGCATTTTCAAATGTTCTGTCCACGTGTGGATTCCGTACCCGGCGAGAGCTATCACGACTGCCAGCACCACTGAGGTGACAATGATTTTTGTGTCTTTAGAGATTTTTCCCATCTCTGCCCGGCTCCTGTCTTATAATCTTCCCAGCCTCAATCAACATATATGAGCTATATAGTATCAGGATTCAACTTATATTTCCATCGTTCGGTGCGATAAAGGATAAACATGATCAGAGCCACTGAAAAGTTGGATGCAAACATGGCCCACCATATACCATCAGGTCCCATAGCCAGGGTTTTACTCAGCAATAGGGCACCGGGAACACGTACGCCCCACAGGCGGAATATATTGAGCACCATAATTGGCTTTGTATCACCGCCTCCCTGAAATGCTCCGACAAGGACGGTAAAGAGGGCAAAAAAGACAACCGAACCCGATACGATTCTGAACAGAGATGCCCCGTATTCAATGACCTCCTGCTCCTGAACAAAAAACTGCACAAAGTAGTTTCCAAAAAAGAAAGTCAGCGTCATGCCGATGGATATAAACACGAACGTGGTCAGCAGACCGTAGGTGACAACTTTGGAGGCCTCAGCCCTCCGTTTAGCCCCCAGATGTTGTCCGACAAGGACAGCCGTTGCCTGGCTGATTCCCTGAGCTGACATATTGAAAATACCGATGATTCTCGAACCAATACCGAAGGCCGCAATCACTGCCGGCCCGAACGTATTGACCACTCCCTGCAGCGTTGTGAAACCGAGGGCAGATATGCCCTGTCCGATTGAAGCCGGTAATCCAATCTTGCTGATCAACTTCCAGGAAGCTTTGTTGGGAACCAGTGCGGGTAAGGAGAGGGATGCTTCCATTTTCTTGCTGAACAAGATCACCAGGGCGACGATCGCTGAAACACCCCTTGCTGTCACCGTAGCTAAAGCCGCCCCCATGACTCCCATCGCTGGTATCGGCCCCATACCAAAAATAAACACTATGTCAAGTCCGATGTTTAAAATGACTGTCCCCAATTGAAGATACAACGGGGTCAAACTGTCTCCTACTCCCTGCATGATTGCCCGAAATGAGAATGAAACAAACATAAGCGGGAGACCCATATAAATAACACGCATGTAGACACGAGTATTCTCATAGGTGGCCCCTAGGGGTACCTGTAGTACTCGCAGAAACGTGTCGGTTAACAGCAGCCCCAAAACAGAGACGATAACCGAAACTGTCAGCAGCAGCGTCATCGTCTGGCCAACATAATGAGTGACTTTCTCAGGGCTGCCCTTCCCCTTGGACTGGGAGATAAGGGTTGTGCCTGCTGCCGCAAATCCAGCTCCAAAGATAATGAGAAAGATGATGATGTTAAACGCTATGGAAGGAGCAGCTACAGCCTCCTTGCCGAGCTTGCCTAAAAAGTAGGTATCGGCAAGGTTGTAGAGCATCTGAAGAAAATTTGCCGCCATAATCGGCAGGGCGAGAGTGACCAGGCGCCTATACAAGCCGTCGTTATCAACGGATGCAGTTTTCTGTTTGTCGTTCATTCCCGCCTCCAAACAAACGGCGGCCGCACACTACCAGTACTGCAGAGGTTGCAATCTGAGTTGTCAGTCCCGTCAGAACACAGGTTGGGCAAATACGTTCTGCACAATGAACAGGGATACATAGGAAGTGGCACCTGCAATAACAGGTGTCGATAACCAACCGAACCCTATCCGCCCAATCACCTTAAAGTTCAAATTTTTCCCTCCGCGAGCCAGTCCGACACCAATTACACCGCCTACGATCGACTGCGAACTTGAAACTGGCACAAGGGGGAACGACGGAAGGTTATTCGAAACCAAAAAGTCTTTCAACCCCTGGGATGCAAAAAGAAACATCACAATAGCACTTGATAGTACCACGATGAAAGCGGTGATCGGCTGGAGCTTGTAAATGTCAGAGCCCACAGTCAGCATCACGCGCTTGGAATAGGTAAACACCCCAACGGCTATTGAGATTCCTCCGATGAGAAATAGCTGCTGAATGCCAGAAAGAGTGGCAAATCCCCCGATTGATATATCTTGGAAGATATCACTGGTGCTTTCGATAAACACTCCCATCACGTTGGCTATATTATTTGCCCCCAGACTGTACGAACCGAAAGCACCGGCTGCCAGGAGTAAAAAACGTGTCCAGCCGTCAAAGAGGAGTAAGTGGATTTTCAAGCGTCTAACGACAAAAGCTACAAAGAAATAGAGAATGACCGCAAAGACTGCAGTAAGAATGGGTGAAAAAACCCATGTGCCTGCGATTTTCAACAACGCCTGAGTATCAACTCCCCTGCCCGCAAAAATAGTCCAGCCGACAATGGCACCAACAATAGCTTGTGAGGTGGACACTGGCAGGGCTGCTTTTGTCATCCAATACACCGAAAGGGCGGCTGCCAGTGCGACCGTGAACGCTCCTGCTATCGAGCCGATGGTACCCAGGCGCCCGAGGGTGTGAGATGCACCGGCACCGCTGATGACAGCTCCGGCAATCACAAACAGGCTGCACGTCAACGCGGCAACTTTAAAGCGTATCATGCGAGTGCCGACAGCAGTCCCCCACACATTCGCCGCATCATTTGCTCCAAGCGACCAGCCAAGAAACAGGCCACTGGTAAGAAAAATTACTACTTCCAGCATTACATACTCCGCTTTATCGTGTAGACCTCGAGTCGTTCGGCTACAGCCTCTGATTCATCTGCAAGCTGTGAAATTTTCTCGGCAAAGTGCCGAATATGAACGCGACGGCTGAACTCTTTAATATCTGTGTTCTCGTCAAAAGCCTGCCGCTTGATGCGCTCCTCAATAATATCGGCATCATGCTCCCAGTGATGTACTTTTGCCAGGAAATCTGCAACATGAGATATGTCGGTGAAGAAGGACCTTGAAGCGGTAACAAGTTCCTGAGTACATTTACTGGCTGTTTCTGCCAGCTCAATAAAGTCTTCCTTGAACTCTTCACGGACAATCGGTTTTTCAGTAGAAAACTGAAGCAGTACCATATGCGCTGTATCGATAACATTATCGAGATTCTCAATCAGGCCAAGCACATCCCCCCGGGCGTCCGGTATTAACAACTCTTTGTAAAGAGTATACTTGATTTTTCTTCTCAGATCATCGCTTTCATGCTCAAGTCTGCGCACCTCAGAGCTTCTGTTCTCAAAATACTCAAATTTTTTGTTCTGATACTCTTTGATCGCCTGTTCGAAGATCATCGCGACTGTTGCAATATTGTCGAGAAATCGATCAATATCAGCCTCAATCGCCCGTGCTTTTTGAAAAAACAGTTTCATCTCTCACCTCACATCGGGTCCTGTGCACACAAGCCCGTCACTTTTAGGTAATAATAATCAAAACAGCTTTGCCGGTACGTACGCACAACACTGCAATGCATACGTTTGCAAAGGGAATAAAAAAGAAACGCTGTACCGAAGCTAAGCAGGTAAAACGACTTAGCTAGACACAACGTTCTGCACTAAATACAAGGGAGAATTATACTACGACAACTCTAACATTGTCACTAGAAAAACAAAAATTTTTCCCAGAAGGTTATGAACGGTTGACGATTGAACAATCATATCTCACAATATATACCGGAAGGTCGGTTTGTTATGGAAGTAAAACGGAGCAGGGAACATATAGTTTCTACCGCTTTCAAGCTGTTCGTAACAGAGGGCTACCGCGTGGGTATTAACCGCATCGTTGAGAAATCCGGGGTGTCCCGCGGAGCTCTCTACCACTACTTCAACAGCAAGGAAGACCTTTTCGAGGAGGTGGTTAAAACCTATTTTTTCAAGCACTTCCAAGATCTGCCTGACATAGTATCAGGTTCTGGAAGTTTCCAGTCAAAAATTCAGGAACTCATGGATATCTCCCTCTCCCCCTTCTATGTGGTTGATCAGTACAGCAACCAGCATCCTGGCAACGGCTATTTAACCATCATTTCTGCCATTCGACAGAACGACCAGTTATACGAGATCCAGCAGGAGTATAACCGACGCTGGATTGAAGCTCTCAAGGCGGTGGTAAAACAGGGTCTTTCCGAGGGACAGTTGAATTCTCACCGTGCTGTATCAGGCCTAGTTGATGCGATCCGACTTATTGTCGAGGGTGCACTGCTTGATGCCTATAACACTTCGCTGGAAGAGGCGAAACATAAGTTACAGCGTTCTGTATCCTACCTTCTCTCCTTTGCCTAACTCAGGGAGCGCTGTATTCGAGCTAGATTTTTATGCATGAGGAGGTTTTAGCATGACTAATTCTAGTGCTGCCAAGATGGTAACCAGATTGGCTGCTACCAACAAGACTATTCAAAAGCAGGTCGTTAAAAAGCTAGACAAGATGTTCTACGAGTCGATTGTAGAAAACGGCGAGGAAGATATTCCTGCTGTAGCATACAAAAAGTATGAATGGGCTGCATCATTGTTAAACCGAGCAGTCGAGAACATCAACAAGGGCTATGTTTCAAAACATGTCCTCAAACGCATGTCAGTAGCCTTGATTGATGGAGCTTTTGCAACCGGCAGAAAAGAAGCTCGGGAGAGAAAGTTTGCTGAGTACCGAGAGAAGTATCAGACAAATCCTCCGAGTTTTGTCGTCATTTCGCCGACTCAGCGTTGTAATCTAGACTGCGAGGGCTGTTATGCTTCCAGCAACGCTGCTTCTACCCCGTCCCTGCCCTTTGAGACCGTTGAGCGAATTGTGACCGAGATGGAGGAAGAAGCAGGCAACCGCTTCGTAGTTATCAGCGGCGGGGAACCGCTGATGTACGAGGACAACGGCAAAACGCTGCTCGATTTATTCGAGCGCCATCCGGACACGTTCTTCATGTTCTACACCAATGGTGTACTCATTAATGATGAGATGGCTAAAAAGCTAGAAAAACTCGGAAACGGTGTCCCTGCAATATCTGTCGAAGGGTTTGAGAAGGAGACCGATGCACGCAGAGGTAAAGGTGTCTACCAGAAAATCCTCAAGGCAATGGAATCACTGAGAAATGTCGGTATGCCGTTCATCGTCTCGGTGACCGGGACGAGTGAGAATGCTGATTTACTGCTCACAGATGAGTTTTACCGGACCTACTTCAACAAGCTGGGAGGCTCGTTTATGTGGCAATTCCAGCTCATGCCAATCGGTCGTGGTAAAGAGGCCTTTGAGCTTATGCCTGACCCGGAAACCCGTGTAAAACTCTACCGAAAATGGGAATCTCTGATGGCTGAAAAGCGGTATCCAGTTGCCGACTTCTGGAACAGTGGTGTTCTCACCCGCGGGTGCATCGCCTACGGGCGTAAAGGTGGATACCTCTACATTAACTGGAACGGGGATATCATGCCCTGCGTTTTCGTTCCCTATACAATTGATAACGTACAGCGGCTCTTTGCTGAAGGCAAGCATGTCGGAGATGCACTTAAATCGGATATGATGCGACGCGGAAGGGCTTGGCAGGAAAATACCCAACTAGCTGAGGCAGACAACGTTGAGAACCTGCTTATGCCTTGTTCAATCCGTGACCATTACGAGAACTTCAGGAAAAATATCCTCACAGAGAATGCACGTGGTGAAAACAACACCGCGGAGGATATTCTCTCCGATGACACGTACTACAAGGAACTTGTAGCATATGACGAGCGGCTCCGGGAACTCACCGAACCGATCTGGAGAAAAGAGTATATGGAGGAGGCCTTATTGCAACAGCATACAGATGAATTAGCTGGAGCCAAATAACACCTCTGAAATGGGGCCGTTGCACAAGTCTGAGAGGGCTTAAGCAACGGCCCTTCTCTTTATCTAACACAACACCTACTCCCCGTGACCTGCATATAGCAAAAAAAGTGTGTTTATGCTATGATCCGGCCTTATACATCTTCTGGGAGCAGGACGACATGGAAACAGAGAACACAGACGAAAAGACAGGCAAGCATTTCATTGAACGCGTTATTGAGCAGGATATTGCCTCTGGCAAACACGGTGGAAAGGTCACTACCCGTTTTCCTCCTGAGCCGAACGGATACCTTCATATTGGACACGCAAAGTCAATCTGCCTGAACTTTGGTCTGGCAGAAGCCTATGGCGGCCGCTGTCATCTGCGCTTTGACGATACCAACCCCGCCAAGGAAGAGATCGAGTATATCGAGTCAATTAAAGAGGACATCACCTGGCTGGGGTTTTCTTGGAATTCTTATGAATACTATGCTTCTGATTATTTTGAAACACTCTACGATATAGCTGTCCAGTTGATACAGGACGGGAAAGCATATGTGGATTCCCTCTCGCCGGAGGAGATACGCGCCTATCGGGGAACCCTCACACAACCGGGGAAAAACAGTCCTGACCGGGATCGACCGATTGAAGAAAATCTGCGTCTCTTCCAGGAAATGCGGGAAGGAAAGTATCCAGACGGAACGTATGTATTGCGTGCAAAGATCGATATGGCTTCTCCTAACTTGAATATGCGGGATCCCACCCTGTATCGCATCAAGCGGTTCAAGCATCATCGTACTGGCGATACCTGGACTATTTACCCCATGTATGACTTCACTCATCCGCTCTCGGATGCTATTGAGGAGATTACCCATTCTATCTGCACCCTGGAATTTGCTGATCACAGACCGCTGTATGACTGGGTTGTGGCTGCAGCCAAGATGCCCCATACCCCAAGACAATACGAGTTTGCCCGCCTGAATCTCAACTACACGGTTATGAGCAAACGCAGGCTGTTGACTCTGGTGAAAGAGGGCTATGTTTCAGGGTGGGATGATCCGCTCATGCCCACCATTTCCGGTCTCAGACGCCGTGGATTCTCCCCAGAGTCCATCCGAGAGTTTGCAAGCCGTATCGGTGTTGCCAAGACCAACAGTGTTGTTGACTATGCTCTTCTTGAACACTGCTTGCGGGACGACCTCAATAAACGGGCGAAACGAGTTATGGCGGTAATACATCCGCTGAAGGTCGTGATCACCAATTATCCGGAGGATCA
>JBNJDX010000045.1:0-15981 GCA_051745285.1 Spirochaetota bacterium | reverse complement strand
CCCTTATTTATTTACTTTCAGGTACTATATCTCAAATCCACCAAGTAAGCTCTACTTCTGTGAACCTTTGCGACATTTTCCCTTCCGCTTGCTTGCGACATTATCACTTCCGAATGAGGGAATCTGCATAAATAAGAGTTTAAATAGTTGACAAACTAGATAAAACAGCATATACACAGTGCAACTAAACCTCACCTGATAGAAGGAGGACCTTCTTGGACCGAACATTTATTCAAGAGATGGAAGCAGAACTGAAAAAAATTCGAGCAGAGATCCTAAAAAAGTTTATCTCCGAAAATGAAGATTTTAGACATATTGTTAACAACCTAGAGGCGAAAGATTACGGCGATATCGCCGCAGATGACGTAGCCGCCAGCAAGATGGAGGCCATCAACAAGCACGATTCGAATCGGTTACAGCAGGTTGAGTCAGCGATTAGTAGAATACACAACAACCGCTATGGAAAATGCTTAAAGTGTGGTAAATCTATCCCTGAAAGCCGTCTACGGGCAATTCCTTACGCTGTGTTGTGTATCGACTGTAAAAACGAAGATGAGAAGACAAAGAGGCGTGAACGCGCTTAGTTTTACCAGGACTTGTCTCTGAAAAAAGGGTTGTAGAACTTTTCATGTTTAATATCGGTTGAGTTTCCATGCCCGGGGTAGACTTGCGTCTCTTCGGGCAGCAGAAACAGTTTTGAAGAGATAGACTGAAGCAGCTCTTTATGGTTGCCTCCGGGAAGATCCGTTCTCCCTATCGATTCGCGAAACAGCGCATCCCCTGAAAAGAGAACCCGATCCTCCTGTGAGTAGAAAGCTGCACTGCCGGGGGAGTGACCGGGAACGTGAAGCACCGTTAGATGTGAATTCGGGATGTTTTCATTCTCATGTAGTGTATGGGTAGCTTGAGGAACCTCCTTCAGGTTTTCCTCAAGGTATGCAGACAGCGCCGGCACGATACTGATAAACCCCTTTCGTTTTTGATAGCCAGCACTGCCTAAATTGTCAGCTTCATCGATATGAACGTATAACTTAAGAGAGGGATATCTCTCCATAAGCTGACGCACGGCAATGATATGGTCAAAATGGGTATGCGTCAGAAGAATGGCCTCGGGAGCTAGTCCGCACGCATCTATCTCTTGAATCAACATATCAGCTTCATCACCGGGATCGATGATAAACAGATGGCGTGAATCATCACTGTAGAGATAACAACACGTCTGAACTGGACCTACCGTATATGGTTTCAGCATTACGAGCGAGCCTTTGATTTCGCGTAATTGACGACCAGCGGGCGGCCCTTGTGCTTCAGCCCATTGAGCTTCTCAATAGCTTCGGGGGCCTTTTCCTTCATTACCGTGACGAATGAATAGTTGTCCAATGTCTTTATAGAAAGAATTTCGCTGTTATCGAGACCTGCTTGTTCCTTTAACAGGCGGGCAATATCCTTCGGGAAGGTGCGGCGGTTCTTGCCAACCCCGAAAAAAAGAGTTGCTGTTAGCTCAGGATCGACCTGTTTCTTTTTTCCTCTGTTCGGGGAATCATCTTCACTGTTTATCAATTCACGTAGTAAGTAGGCAGTCAGGTACCCTCTTCTGTAAAAGGGGACAGCCTTTTTCACCATCTTTCTCAGCTCATTGAGCTCTTCCGGATTACTGTCTCTTTCAACCTCATCAATCAAGGCTGCAATTTTTCCTTTGAGAACTTCCTGGTCTTTGGGTGCTTTGCGATTGCTCATACGGTAACTCTCCTGAATAATCTTTTTTTTCCCCTCTTGCTGTCCGGACGTGAGAAAATGATGCGAACCAAAACTCTTTAACTGGCCGGTGAAAGCTGTAACCATGTGGTTAAGGTTGTTTTCCTGTGGTAGCCCGGCAATGACGACATGTTCGCAGTGTTGACTGGCTGTTAGGGTATCATCGGCATACGTGATGACTGACCGGTACAGGGGGGATGATTGTTTGTAGTAGGATAACATCTCGTTGTAAAACGCTTTTTGGGGACATACGATCTGCACATTGCTCAGCTGTTGTGCATAGATATAGTTCGAAACCTGTTTTGGAGTCAGCGTCTCAAATTCACACCAATAAGCCTGGAGTGTCTGCTCAGCTGATTCTTTCGGGGAGACGGTCTTGGGTCGGGTGAGAAACTGTTCATACGTGGGATGCAGATCGCCAGAGGGGCAAAAAAGCAAGCTTTGTACATGTTTTGTGAGCTTTGCAAAAATAAACTGCACATCGCTGCTAAAGCTGTCGTGTTCCTCTCTATTCTGTTCTCCCTGAGGTTGGACTATGCACATACACCGAACCTTCTCGAGTGAGAGGTTATTGCGTCTGAGGTGATCAATGAGCCTGCTGGGAGTTGCAACGATTGCAGGAACAGTATTTCTCAGTTGTGAGAGATCGTCTTTCGCATCTGCAGTAAGGCCGAAGACAGCCGGCCGATTTGCCGGTTCGGTTAAGCCCGAGATGAAAGCTTGTGCAGTTAATAAGGTGTCTTGAGGAACAATTACCATTCGCAGCGGGGTAGAGGCCCTTGCATAGGAGTTTCCAACAACAGCCTGTGAAATCACAAACAGAGCTGCCGCCACGGCTTCATCACCCTCAAGATCAGATCCAACAACCATATCATGCCGTTTGTTCTGGACAATCTCCTGGATAAGGCTCTGCATGAGGGTAATCTTTGAGGTGTAACAAGCATCATCGCACAGACCATGAACTACATCTGAGATTTTGGTAAATCGTTTAGCCACTCGGTTTCATTCCATACAGTCGTTTTTATCAGCATATAAAGAGTACTTGGCTTTGTCAAGAAAGGGCGGATATGCTATGATGCATGGAAGTCAAGGAGACACAGCTGATGGAAGAGACTCGTACGAGAATTGCCGAATGCAAACAGGCCTGTACCGACATAGACGCAAAGCTGCTGAAGCAGTACGAACTATTTGGTGAGATTGTGTATTCGCAGGTTCCCGACGACGAGGAACATTCTTTGCAGGAATTTCGTCAGGAAGCTGACGAAAAGCGGAAAGTCCTCACAGATATCGAAAAAGATATCAGAGATATTCAGCAGGCACAGGAGGCCGCTGATACTGCCAGAGAAGAGATTTCAAGAATAGAACAACGTTTAGCCTCGGTTGAATTTGAGAAAAATTCTCTCTACAGCAGAATCGGTGTCATTACCTACGAGGAGTATGCCGCCGGACAGGTAGGAGAGGAATTCTCCTTGTTGTTCACCTCTATTACCCATCAGAATGCAGAACTCAGTCGTGTGCAGAAACAGCTCAAAGAGAATGAGCTGAAATACGTGGCGGCTTCATTCTTTGAAAAGATGTCGCTGAGGATGAAGCGGAACAAGATCAAAGCAGAGCTTGAGAAGCTTGAAGCAGCCCGTGAAGATTTGTTTCGAAATGCTGGAAAACAGATTTGCAACTCTGAGTTGATACACCATGTAAAAAGCAAAAATGCGCATGCCATATCCGAGGATTTCAAGCGGCTTGATAAAGAGCGCGATCGCCTGTATGCGCTGTTAGAGTCAAAACGGTTTGACTACAACAAGAGTCAGGATATCTTGGATCAGTCAGGTGCAGACAGTGATGCGGCAAAGAAGGTAAAGGAACTCGAGAAACGGAAAGCACAAGCTGAACAAGAGCTTAATCAAGTCTACGGACAAATCGGCAAGCAGGCTGCTCAAATGCGGTACTATACCGACAGCCTCTCCGAACGGCAGGATGCCAGCGCGGCACTTGAACAGGTGGAGGCTCTCTTGGAGGAGCGTCAGACCTTTGAAAAAGAACTTGAGCAGCTTGAGGCACAGACAAAAATCAGGGAGCTCTCATCCGCTATCGATGTTGATCGCCAGAAGCAGGAGCGGGTAAGGAGCCAGATTACTGCGCTGAACGGCCAACTGACTGAAATCGAACAGCGGATTGAACAGATGAAAGCACAGATTGAAGAGCTCAGAACCACGTTACCGAAAAACGCCACTGGTGACCGTATAACCGATGAGCAGCAGCTCCAATAAAACACCCACATCTGCAAATAATTCTCGTGAGGATCATAAGCAGGAGTCCGCCGAGGCGAGCAATGCTCAGACACGCAATGCAAAACCAAAACAGTCTCGACGGTCATCCCCACGAATATGGCTGAATGCTGTTTTCTCCTCGTTTAGCAGCCGGAAAAAACGGAAAAGACGGCGATTGCCGAAAAAAGAACGGACCTCACTCTATCGATTGGTAGGCGGCTTTGTTCTGTTTCTGACTGCTGGCTGTATCCTTTCGTATGTTCTGTACCAGGCTCGCGAACCCAGCATTGAAGAGCAAACAAGCCCTGTTTTGTCTGCCGAAGAAGGGCAGGAAGATCCCAGGGCCCTGCTTCTCAGAGATTGGCTCTCTGAGCAACCCGACCGACAACAACGATTTCTTAAGATTGCCGGAGGATCTTCAATTGCTGAAATTTCCCAGCAGATAGAGGCCTCCGGGGTACTAGTGGGGGGCACCGCTCGACAATTGACCTCCTATCTGCAGACACAGGGGTTTGATAGGCGGGTCAAAGCAGGAACCTATATCCTTCCTCAACATCTTACGGTGGATGAAGCTGCTCACATGCTGGTACGTGGGTACGCGCAGCAGGCTGTCCTCTCTCTGTATGAGGGGATAACAATTGAACAGATAGACAAGCACCTGTTTGCCGTTGGACTGATTGATGAGAAAGGTTTATTTAAAAGGGCGGCGACACAGCAGGCAGCAGATGCCGGCCTGCCCTTTGCCGAGGGGTTTTTGTTTCCCGGGCAGTACGTGGTTCCTGCCGGGGAGAATACTGCACGACTTCTTGCTCGGGGAATGATTGCCGAGTGTCTTAATGTGCTTGACCTTATGAAAAGGGACATAGAACAGGCAGACAGCAGCATCGGACACATCATCACCATTGCCTCCATGATCCAGCGGGAAACTACCAGTACATCTCAAATGCCGCTCATATCAGGTGTTATATGGAACAGACTGAGGGAAGGGATGCCGCTGGGAATTGATGCCACCACACGGTATGAAACCCGAAATTGGAGCGGGCCAATAACAGCCCAGCAACTGCGCTCCGATACTCCGTTTAATACACGTAGGCGTCCCGGTCTGCCTCCGACAGGAATAGGAAGTCCGGGTATAGCAGCCATAGCATCTGCGGTATATCCCCCTGAAATCAGCAGCTACTATTACCTGCATGATGCAAGTGGAACCATCCATTTAGCGGATGATTATGAGGAGCACCTCGAAAATATTGAAACATATTTGCATTGAGAAAAAAAACCTATAAAATAGACGGTAGAAGGCTGTAACTGACGTTGTTTCTTGACAAATGGTGTATCTCTCCTTACTATCGCCAATGATGTGAAAGAGCTTTCATACAAATGGTTATACAGGCCACAACCGGTGGGGGGATCAGTGTCCAAGACTGCGACAATCTATGATGTTGCCAAACAAGCTGGTGTAAGCATAACAACGGTCTCTCGGTATTTGAATACTCCCGGCAGGGTTGCCGTGCACACACAGTACAATATCCTGCAGGCGATGAGACAGCTTGAGTTTATTCCCAAAGCCGAAGCAGTTGCCAGGGCGCGAACTAACACCAAGCGCATTGGCGTGCTGACCCCATCTCTCACGGGGCAATCGTTTGTGCAGCGAATTGAAGCCATTCACCGAGAGCTCTGTCCAGTTGGATACGAGATGATATCCTACATTGTAGACTCACAAGAGCAGTTAGATAGGTACCTCACAGTGTTACCTACCGGTGGGAGAGTTGATGCCCTGATCATTCTGGCCCTGCCGCTTTCCGAGCAAGATGTGGAACGATTCCGTGAACACAGGATACCTGTAGTAGGTATAGAGTATAGCAGGGAGGGGATTTCTAGCATAGAAATTGATAATGTTGCCGGTGGTTGTCTGGCTGCCAACTATTTGCTCAGCAATGGGTATAAGCAGATGGGGTTTGTCGGTGAATCGGGGCAGCCAGTGTACAGTCTGCTTGCAACTGAGCAGCGTTTAGAGGGTTTTTTGGGTAAACTCTCTGAGTTAGGTTATCCCGTTGATAGGCATCACGTGTGTTTTCATGTGTATGGGACTGACCAAACTATTGAGGCTGCCCTGCAGTTGCTGGAAAGCCCGTATCGACCCGATGCACTATTTTGTGCTTCGGATTTTCAAGCTGCCTGTGTTCTGAAAGCAGCCAGAATGCTGGATATCCGGGTTCCTGAGGAACTGGGAATTCTTGGATTTGACGATACTGAGACCGCTCAGTTTATGGAATTGAGTACCATACGGCAGAATCTTGATCGGTCCGGGGAACTTGCCGCGAAGCTTGTTATTGAGCAGCTTAAAAAGCCGGAGAGTAGACAGAAGGCCATTCAACTTGATTTGAGTATCGTGGAGCGTAATACAACATCACAGCGCCGATAGGCTGCTGGTAAAGAGGTTAGCAACATGGCGGTAAGACAGACATTATTGGAACGAATAACCAGCCGTATTCCCTATACCGAAACAAGTGAGAGGTGGGCTGCTTTTGCTGCTCGGTTAGATGCGTATTTCGATGATCTGTTTGCCTACTTGAAAATTCTCTATGGAGAGAGGGACGATTTTCTCTACTTCCTTGAGGATTTGATTACAGACATCTGGATGGGCGTGCTTGAGCGTCCAGATGACCTGGTGCATCGTGATGAGGAGCATAGTGCTGAAACTCAGTGGTTTACCTCAAACGACGTTGTGGGTGGTGTGTGCTATGTTGATCTGTTTGCCGGTGATCTTGCTAAACTACTAGATAAGCTTGATTACATTGAGGAGCTCGGCATCAACATGCTCCACCTGATGCCGATGTTTCTGGTTCCTGAACACGAAAGTGATGGCGGGTATGCGGTCTCAAGCTACCGTGACATCGACCCGAGTATCGGGACAATGGATGATTTACGCCTTCTTACGAAAAAACTGCATGAGCGGGGCATCTCCCTGGTTGTGGATTTTGTGCTCAACCATACCTCTGATCAGCACTATTGGGCACAGCAGGCCAAAGAGGGTGATTCCTACCACCGTCAATTCTACTATATCTTTCCAGATAGAATGGAGTCAGAAGCATATCAACAGCACCTGCGCGATATTTTCCCGGAGGTTCGTAAGGGGAGCTTCACCTATTCAAATGAACTTGATGCCTGGGTTTGGACAACGTTCAATTCTTTTCAGTGGGATTTAAACTATCACAATCATCAAGTCTTCCGCGCAATGGCCAAGGAAATGTTGTTTCTGGCAAACGTCGGAGTTGATATTTTTCGGTTTGATGCAATTGCTTTTCTCTGGAAACGGAAGGGTACAAATTGTGAGAGTCTTCCAGAAGCTCATACTGTGGTACGGGCTTTTCGTACCCTCTCTCGTATTGCCGCACCATCGGTTCTGTTCAAGTCTGAGGCCATCGTACACCCGGATGAGGTCATCAGCTACATCGACCGTGACGAGTGCGAACTCTCCTATAATCCGCTTTTAATGGCAACCTCGTGGGAGGCTTTGGCCACACGGGATCCAAAGTTGCTTGCAAAATCAGTTGAAACCAGGTTCCAACTCAGCAGCGGATGTTCCTGGGTAAATTATGTGCGCAGCCATGATGATATCGGCTGGACCTTTGACGACGGGGATGCGTGGTCATTGGGTATCCATCCTCAGGGCCACCGTGCCTTTCTGAACGCTTTTTACATCGGTAAGTTCCCCGGCAGTTTCTCCCGCGGTTTGCCGTTTCAGGAGAATAAGGAAAGCGGTGACTCCCGCGTATCCGGGACGAGTGCCTCTCTTGCCGGGCTGGAGAAGGGCATCATTCAGCAGGATCCTGAGGAAATTGAATTGGCTATCCGAAAAATTCAACTCTTATACGGTCTAGCCTTTACCCTCGGAGGGATTCCTTTGATCTATCTAGGAGATGAGCTGGGAACATGCAATGATTACTCGTCCCTTCAAAAAAAGGGGAAATTGCACGATTCTCGCTGGATACACCGAGTACCTTTTAACGAGGAGGCCTATCAGCGCAGATTGCAGGAGGGAACGCTTGAGAGAAAGATATACACACTGATGCGTCAGCTGGTAGAGGTCCGAAAAGCTAATTCAGTTTTCTCGGTTGGATCAGCTGATGTAAGGCATGTCGCAAATCCCCATATCTTTGTCTGTGAGCGTAGTTCAGTAGGTTACACAGTATTTATTATGGCAAATTTTTCCGATACTCATTCAGCTGTCGAGGCTTCAGACGCTATTTTGAACACCGATAGGCAGTATCGTGATATACTTACAGATAAAGAGGTTACTGACCATATTGAGTTGTCGCCCTGGCAGTTAATGCTAGTTGAGGAGCAAATTGATGGATTATGATCCCTGGAAGGTGTTTGATACCGAAGATGTGCAGGACTCTCTCGCCAAGCGGGAGAGCCTTTTTTCTTTGGCAAACGGATTTCTTGGCTTCCGGGGGTTTTACGAAGAGCGAACCCTCTCCTACCATCCAGGCGTCTTCGTAAACGGGTTCTATGAGACCGAGCGCCTTACCTATGGAGAAAAAGCCTACGCCTTCCCTGAATACAATCAGACGATGGTAGATCTGCCCGATGCCCGTTTTGTACAGGTGTATATTGATGACCAGCTGGTTGATGTGCAGACAGGAACTGTCCATGAACACCGCAGGGTTCTTGATATGAGACAGGGGAGTGTTGAAAGATATCTTGACTGGGAGAGCCCTGCCGGCTCACGCCTGCACATAACCTGGAAGTTTCTTGTCTCCTATGCACACCACTCGTTCGCGGCCCTGCGGGTGTGGGCGAGGCTGGTAAAAGGAGAGCACATAAGCGTGTATTCCACTCTTGCAGTCCCTTCAGGGCGTACTATCGATAGTGATGATCCGAGAGTGCGGGCAACTAAACACCCCCTCATGCTTGAGCGGTATATCCCTCAATCGGCTGGCAGTGAGTACTGGCCGATAGCCGCAGAACTGAGCATGCCCGGAAGCGGCAAAGTACTTGTTTGCGGTGCAGTTCATGGAGAGGTTACCGGTAAGGTGAGCCCTGTTACCGGTCAGAACCTTCCTGGGGTTCTCTTCTCGAGTGAAAAAGAGAACGTAGGGGTGACAAAACTCATCTGTTACGAGACCAAACCTGCCGAACGCTCTCAGATATATGCGAGTTTTGATTCACTCCTGGACAGGATAAAAACACGTACCTTTAGTGCAATGCAGTCTGAGCAGCAGCAGCTTCTCGACTCATTTTGGGAACATTCCAAGGTCTTCGTCCCTGAGAATCCACACCTTGAGCAAGCCCTGCGATTCAATTTGTTCCAGTTGTTTCAGTCGGTCGGAAAAGACGGCCGCCGCAGCCTGGCTGCTAAAGGACTAACCGGGGCAGGATACGAGGGGCACTACTTTTGGGATACAGAAATCTATGCACTTCCCGTGTTAACACTCACACAGCCGAACACTGCCCGGGCGTTGCTTGCTTATCGGATAAAAACAATTCCTCAGGCCCGTATCCGGGCAGCTCAGCTGAGTCAACGTGGAATACTATTTCCTTGGCGCACAATCAATGGGGAAGAGGTGTCCCCGTACTTTCCTGCCGGAACAGCGCAGTATCATATCAACGCAGATATTGCGTACAGCCTTTTGTTTTATTTGCGCGCAACCGATGACATAAGCATCTTGGCCGAAGGTGGTGCGGAACTTCTGTTTGAAACAGCACGCTTCTGGTATGACCTGGGGTTTTTCAGTGAACGGGCTGGGAATCAGTTCTGCATACACGAGGTCACCGGCCCTGACGAGTATACAGCGCTGGTTAACAATAACCTCTATACAAATGTGATGGCGCAATACAACCTGGCCCAAGCCGAACAATGGTACAATCTGCTTTCAGACAAGCACCCCCATCTGATTAGACAGCTTGAAATGGAAATCGGGCTCGCCTCGCACGAACCGCAGCAGTGGCGGGAAGCTGCACAGCGTATGAGGCTCCCGTTTGACCGGGAATACGGAATTCATCCACAGGACGATCACTTCCTGGAGCGGGAACGTTGGGATTTTGAGACGCGTCCAAAAGACAAATATCCTCTGTTGCTGCACTATCACCCCCTGGTGATATACCGCTATCAAGTACTCAAACAGGCTGATGTCGTGCTTGCCCATGTACTGCTCCCGGAAGCCTTCCCGTGGTTTGAAAAGGTTCGAGATTATCACTACTACGAACAACTGACTACCGGAGACAGTTCGCTTTCAGCCTGCATGCAGGGGATTATGGCAATAGAAGCCGGAGATGTTGATAAAGGCTATGACTACCTGCTCAAGACTGCGCGCATGGATCTCGATGATCACCAAGGGAATGTTAAAGATGGCCTTCATACAGCAGCTATGGCTGGCTCCTGGCTTCTGCTTGTCTATGGTTTTGCTGGTTTGCGTTGTACTACCGGTGAATTACGGTTCGCCCCAACCCCGTTTGCTAAGCTGGGAGACTTTTTGGTTCGAGTTACTTGGCGCGGTTGTCTCTTAGAAGTCTTTGTCGGTTCCCGGGTGACAGAATATCGTCTGGTCACAGGTGAACAACTTCGTCTGTTCCACCATGGAGCCGAGGTCCTGCTCACCTCCTCTGTGAGTGCTGCAAAAGTTCCGTCTCAGGCACCCTTTGCTGCGGCAATCTTTGATCTGGATGGGGTCATCACCTCAACTGACCGTCAGCATTATCAGGCATGGAAGCAGCTATCAGATGAGCTCTCGCTAGATTTTGACGAAGAACTCAACCAGCAGCTGCGGGGAGTCTCGCGACGGGAGTGTCTGCAGATCATTGGTAAGCATAACGGCAGGACCTTCACTGAGGAGGAAATGCAACAGTACACTGACCGAAAAAACGGATATTATCGCCAGTTGCTTGAGGACCTTACTGATCAGGCCCTCCTGCCGGGGTTTGTGTCCCTCTGCAAAGAGCTTAAATCTCATGGTATCAGCATTGGTGTGGCCTCTGCGAGCAGAAATGCACCCTTTATAGTGGAGAAACTCGGAATCGGTTCCCTGATCGACGTTGTGGCTCCGGCTAGTGAGGTGATAGTGGGAAAGCCGGACCCGGAAGTTTTCGTCAGATGCGCCCAGTTGCTGGGAGTCTCGCGAGGCTCCTGTGTAGGGTTCGAGGACGCAGCCGTGGGGATTGAGGCCCTCAAGAGGGCACGCATGCGGACTGTGGGAGTTGGGAAGGCCTTGCAGGGAATTGAGGCGGACTGTCATGTTGAGAGCCTTGAACAGCTATCCTACAAGGACCTTGCCGCTCTGTGGACTGACTGAGCGAGGCAAGCAGGTTGCTTTGCTTTCTGAATCAATTCCTACATGCTTTTAGGCTCTCTACCTTTTTCGTACATGGCGTTTATAAGCGAGTCAACCTCTGCAACAGCAAAACGTTTTGCTCCTTTTTGGGATAGTGCGAGAAGCTCATCTAAGCCAATAGTTCTTTGGCAGATTTCGATTTGGGTCTTCCCGGAAATAAAGTGCCGCATGAGTTCAGCATCGAAGGCTGCAGCCCCCTTGGAACTGTAGAGCCCATCTGACTGGCTGACAAAACCGTAGCCGGTGGAAGTAACAACGTAGGGAATCTCCAGACTTGAACAGATTTTTGACAACTCAATAATCTCTTCTTCCCCGAGGAAATGATTGTCAAACATTACCTTTAGGGCAACGTGATGGGTGCTAGTCAGCTGTTGGAGGACGGCGATTTCGTACTCAATAAACTCCCAATTCCCCCCGAGAGCTTTACCGGCATTTGCCACCATCGAAACTTCATCGGCTCCGTCCCGGATCGCCTGAAGGGTCTCTTCCTCCTTTATGCGGGTATCGCTGTTTCCATGAGGAAACGAAACAGCGGTTCCTACAAGTACTCCGTTGTCCTTCAGCAGGTTAACTGCCATGGACAGGGCATGAGGTTTTACCGTAACCGCGCCAAAACCGTACTGAGCAGCAACAGCACAGCCGGAAACAGTTTGTTCATCGGTGAGAGAAGGGTGAAGTAAATGATAGTCGATGCTTCGCGCTATTTCACCAGGTTGTATTTTCATAATTACTCCTCCTGTTGGTTACCATGTATAGAGTCCCTAGAGCGATAGTATAGCACGGGTTTACAGCTTTTTCAGTTGAGTCTGACCAAATTGATTGCAGTATTTTCCATGCAAGGAACTGCTGTATATCACAGTGAGCAAGTGACAAAATGAGGTGCTCACAAAGATGCTGACCAGGGATTGCAATCTGGTTTACTGACTGCAGCATAGGAAGAGTACAGAGAATCACCTGCCAAGGGGCATATAGAGAAGGCGGGAGTAAATACACTTTAACACTTTGTTCCTTTTTCGTATAATCGGACAACGGCTGAGAGCATGCCGATATCAGGACGGTTACAGCGTATGGAGCATATTGCGTACTTCGGAACACTTTTTGCCCTCGGTGCAGTGGCAGGGTGGTGTATCGAACTGCTCTACAGGAGAGCTTTTTCACACAAGGCATGGATCAACCCAGGTTTCCTCGAAGGCCCGTATCTCCCTCTCTACGGAGTGGGTATACTCTCCTTTTTCCTTATCTCCCAGCTCCAGATACCGTTCTGGGGTAAGTTTATTCTCTTTGCTCTCGTGCCGACTGTGTTCGAACTGGTCACCGGGGTGTTGTTTTATACCTGGTATCAGATTCGGCTGTGGGATTATTCTGACCGCTGGGCAAATGTGAAGGGTTTCATATGTCCGCAGTTTACGCTGTTTTGGATGGTACTCGGCGCAGTGTACTATTATCTGATCCATCCTGCATGTCTGCAGCTGCTTACCTCCATCGGGCAACAAGAAGGACCTCTTTTTTATATCGGTATGTTTTATGGTATTTTCCTTGTTGACGTTCTCGTCTCTTTCCAGGCCGCGTCACGGATCAAACGACTTCTCAGCGAGGCCGAGGAAAAAGTTCATGTCAACTACGAGCGTCTTAAACTAGAAACCCGTATATGGATGCGGGAATATGCTCCCCGGGTGAGACGTCTGAGTTACCTATTCCCGTTTGAGGGGCACGGGCGCGTTGAACTAAAACGAGTCATAGCGCAGGAGTTGCAGAAACTTCGTGAGGGCAGCAAAGTGAGCAGCAGTGTGTTTGATGTGAAGGCGTTTATGAAAAGACGGAATCGTGATGAATAGCAAACCGGTAATCGGATATCCGGAATATGAGCAGTGCCGACTGTGTCCGAACTTCTGCGCTGTGAATCGGAACAGGGGAGAGGTAGGGATATGTGGGGAAGGTGCCGCACTGCGGATCGCCTTTGCCGGGATTCACGGCGGGGAAGAGCCCTGCATCAGTGTTGAGAGTGCTCCCTATCAGGGATCGGGTACAATCTTTTTTTCCGGGTGCGGCCTTGGATGCAGCTTTTGCCAGAATAATCAGCTAAGCGGTCTGCAGCGTGACCATATGGGAAGAGTTGTTACCGAAGAAGAGTTTGCCCGCATAGCCCTGGCACTTCAGAAACATGGAGCTGCAAATATTAATCTGGTTACCGGCACCCAGTTCCTCCCTTCGATAGCTGCCGGAATACAGGCAGCGCACCGGAACGGGCTTGCCATACCAGTTGTCTGGAACACCTCCTCGTTTGAAAGCCCCGAGGGGTTGGATTTGCTCGACTCCTTTGCTGATATATATCTGGCAGATGTGAAAAGCCTTGACTCTCAGTTTGGCAGCAGCGTTCTTGGCAGATCCGACTACGGGAGATATGCCCGGGAAGCAGTAGATGCCATGGTCTCTTCCCGTGATCTCAGGTGGGAGAACAGTCGGTTAATTCGCGGAGTAATCATCAGACACCTGGTGCTTCCAAATCTTCTGGAGGCTACAAACGAAGTTCTGCAGGTTGCCTCCCGCCGATGGAAAGATAGGAGCCTCATCTCGCTGATGGTGCAGTACCTGCCAAACAAACCCGAAACAGAGCCTTTTTCCCTCTCTATCTATGAATATGAACAGCTGCTGGGATTGCTTGAAGAGTTGAATATCAATGAGGGGTTTATCCAGGAGCCTGGTGATGAGTCTGCCTGGAGACCCGACTTCTCACGAAACAATCCATTTCCCCAAGAGTACTCTATACCTGTGTGGCATTGGAAGAACGGCTTTGTACTGAGCTAACTACTAGCTTTCGCCTTTAGTCTTCGGGACCAATGGTTGTTCCCACAAACGCTTTATAGAGCAGGATGTTCATGGTATTGGCTATGTCCCTGCCAGCAGCAGTGATAACCTGCAGCCCCAGCTTGGAGGCACGAACGGCGGCCACAGGGTCAAATGGCACGTTTCGGCCGGGAACCCAGGAATCGCCAACCATCTGCTTGAAGTCATTCCAACCGATATGATCCAGTGGATGAGCCTGAGGGTTTTTCTTTGGATCATCAGAGTAGATTTTTGCGATGTTAGAGAGGTTAACCACTCGATCAGCTTGAAAACGCTCAGCCAGTAGCACTGCATCGTTGTCAGTAGAGAAACCGGGTTTCCAGCCGGCAGCTATCAGCACACGCCCTGTAAAGGAGAGATCAGCTGTTGGATCTTTTACTAAAGGATCCTTGACCCACTTGTTCAACAGTGCCCGTAATAGCTCTCCATTGATATGAGTTGCAGCGATGCCGATCCAGTCCTGCATCTCCGGTATAAAGCTGCTGTCGATGGCTTTGTAGGCATCCTGATACTTTCTTGCTGTTGCACCACCGCCAGTGACAATCACCAACTTTCTGGAGTCATCTTCCTCAAGGTAGGCATCAACCGAACTGCTAAACGCTGACAGGAATTCAGTATCAACTTCATCAGGAACGATGATTGACCCTCCGAGAGACAGAACCGTAACCTCATTCATCTGCATACCTCCGCTGCTGTGTATCCTACCCGAAAATTCCCCGGGAGACAATAATGAATACCTGTAAGGGCGCAGGTGTTTACTCCGAGTAATAGCCTTGCGGGGTGATATCCTCCATCTGGTTGCAGCAGAAAAGAAACGTGTTTCTATGTGCGATTAGTATCAGGAGGGTTGTCAGGCAGAGGATACCAAGCAGGATTGCCGCAGGTTTAAGCGAAAATATGATGGGCATGTATCCGAGAGAGAGATTGGCAGCCGTATGCATGCATATAGCAGCACTCACGCTGCCGCCGGTCTTGATGTATAACAGTGTTATGAGTATTGAGATACATACGGTATACAGCGTATAGCCTAGAAGGGCAGTCCCAGTTCCAAAGGAGGTGAGAGCGTGTTGGGTGCTTCCGTCAATAAAAAATAGCGGGGTATGCCAGATTGACCAAAGAACCCCTAGTACGACTGCCGCTTTGAGTGGCGGGGCAGCCTTGAGCATTCTTTTCAGGGCGAATCCACGCCACCCTATCTCTTCTCCCAGCGGTCCCATGAACAAGAGGATGAATACAAAGGCAACGGGGATGAACAACAGTCCAAACTGAGGGGCGGGAAGAGGTTCGCCGGCTAAAAACAGAATCAGTACAGCAACTGCCGATACTCCCGGCAGCACCAGAAGCGCCAACCAGCTCGCACCAAACCGAACATGGAGCAAGGATATGAGCAACGAACGGAGTTCGGCTCTCCCTCCAAATCTGAATGCGAACAGAAGACCAACGAGAGAAGGGGTAAAGGTCCCTGCCGTAATAAGCAGGGATGCGGAAACCGGTACGTTCACGCCATATGTGCGGATTAGCAATGCCGGAAGCCAGATGAGCCAGGTGATGAATACTGTTGCAGCATAAAACATACCAACTTCACGGGTTGTAGTGGGCCATGTTGATGGTTTCACAGTTAAGACTCCTTTGCCGGTATGGTTGGGGTAAGCCGTGTTTTTTACGCCTGCCTCCGGTGCAGATGTTCCAACAGATGATTGCGCAACTCTCCGGCAGCCAATGCGGCAGTAATATGCCCTTTGTCCAGGACCTTGATTGGCCTCTGGCCATAGCATTGCCTC
>JBNJDX010000044.1:0-16275 GCA_051745285.1 Spirochaetota bacterium | reverse complement strand
GTGTAGGCTGCCACATCCAGTTGTAAATCCCGGCAGTAGTCGATGATTTCAGGGTGTGCAAGGATGTTTCTGTAACTGAAAATGATGGTTGCATTACCTAGCATCGCCACAGAATTCACACTCATTCTCAATTGCCAGAAAGAGGGGTTGCCTGAGGCGCTGACAAGAAGAGACACAGGAGCCTCCGGGTTTTCCAGTCTCACAGCAGTGAGATCCTGGGGATCGAAGGAGAGATAGTTGCTTGAATCAGCGAATCCATAGAACGCAATCATATCCATCATTGTTGAGATATCATCCAGGTGGGAAATGTTTTTTATCTCTGGATAGATGTAGGCTCCCGGATGAAGCTGTGAGAGCACCTCAGAGAGCCGTGGGATTTTGATGCCTTGTCCTGCGGCATCCGCCGCCTCAGTATAGATAAGCGAATCAATATAATCATCCGGGAGTTCTGTGAAGGTCCCGGTCCCATTAGTTAGGTAATCTACTGTTTTATCATGGAACACGTAGGGAGTTCCATCAGCACTGATACTTACATCGAATTCCACGGCATGAATACCGTATTGGATACTTGAGGTTATGGCTGCGAGAGAGTTCCCTATTTCGACTCCCCGAAAGCCCCTGTGAGCAACCAATTCTATACCCTCCAGGACTTCATCCTGAGATCCCTCGGGTGTGCGGCAACTTTGGCCCAGCGTGAACACTGCCACCAGTATCAATGACAGCAGCAGGATTGGTGCGGGATGAACCCGTGATCTAGAGTCTCGTCTGCGAAGTGGAGAGCTCAGCCTTTCATTGCGGGTTGATATGACCGAGGATGTTTTGTGTTTATATGATCTTCGAATCATGGTTCCATTTTTACATAAGTTTGAGTCTTTAAAAACACATTACAACGGTACTTTGAAAAAGTTACATGTATGTTAACTCGCCGTAGTTTTTTTTTCAGACAAGAGAGGACCCCCTGTTATTGTTCACGTATATCCGGTTTGCCGCTTCCTGAACGATACACGTATTTCGCTCTTCCGGGGACCGAGTAGTAGCAGTAAGGAGGGGCGCAGGACACACCTGAATATTGACGAAGGCCTAAGAAGAGTCTAGATTGGGTCCATATTCACTACGGGGGCACGTAATGAAAAAATATGTGATACCGCTGACGGCTTTGCATCTTATCATTGGACTCGGCGCGGTTGCCGGAGGGCTGGGGGCGATGCTGGACCCGTTTGAGCCGATGGGAGCTCCGCAGTCAATGCTGGAGCACTCCCCTTTTGAAACCTTTTTCATCCCCGGTGTTTTGCTCTTTGGTGTGATTGGACTCGGGAATCTTGCTGCCCTGGCTGTTTCCTTCCTGAAACCCCAGTGGCGCGGTTTCGCCGGAGGGGCGGCAGGTGATGCGTTGCTCATCTGGATCGTTGTGCAGTGCATTATGCTGCGTTCGGTTGTGTTTCTCCACGTTCTCTTTTTTATGCTGGGTATTCTGCAGGGGGTGCTCTCACTCCTAATTCTGAAAAAACAGAACCAGTTTCCCTTTTCCCTTTAGGTTTTGGCAGCTGCGCATGCTCGCGAGTACTTCCGGAGTACTTCGCGGATATGGAACTTCACTAAATCCTGCGGATGCCTTTGAATATGCCCTTCCTGAACTGCATCGAACTGCTTCGGCATGAACTGACTGAGTAGGGAAAGGGGGATTGGATGGGCTTCCAGATTTTTCATCAGGTGTTCTATGGCTCTCTGCAGTCGCGGGTCGGTCCAATAGTATCTGCTTCTGTCACTGAAGCTGTACTTGCGCCTAAACTGCTGCTGGGCGGCACTTCCCGGATAGTATTTTTGCCAGTGTTTTGGGTTATCCAGCATGACCTGTTCAAGGGTTTCCTGGAGCCTTGAACAGTCAGTCTGTGTTTCAGAGAGCATCTCCTGTTCCATATGTTCCAGCGCAAAAAGAGCTTCCCGGTAGGCAAAGGTCAGCCAGGGGCCGACTTTCAGGATGCAGAAGTGGTCTGCTACCAGGTTTTCAAGGCCCTGTTCACTCTGATAATCTGTTGAATGGGCTTCAAATACAAGCCCATCATGTTTTTCAACAACCCTGCTGAGATCCGCTGCAGCTGCTCTATTGTAATGAAATACCTGATCATCCCCGAATTCGACACCAGGCTGAACAACCAGGGCAGAGACCCGCTCCCAGGCGGCCTCAAGCCCCAGATCATAAAATGCTGCCCGGGTTATATTCACTGTTTGGCGAGCTCGTGCTGCTGGTGTGGGAGAGACAGTATCCTCTTCTTCGGTAGCGCCTCCGGGGATGGGGACTTCGGTGCCAATGATAAACAGGGGAGCAGCCTGCTCGGGGCAGCAGGACTTCCAGGTGCTCCAGGCGGTTTGGCATAGCCCGGCAGCCCTGGCTGCAACAATGCTGTCATCAAGGGGCTGCGTTCGATCCCCCTCGTCATCTGAGCAGAACATGCTGGCATCAAGGTGAATCTTTTTATAACCGGCTTTTACATAGGCAGCTACAAGATCACAGGCGTGTTTCATCGCCTCTTCAGCAGGCAGTGTCTGCCAGGCATTTGGGCCAAGGTGATCACCACCGAGAAGGAGCTTCTCCACGGGAAAACCAACTTCCTGTGCCAATGTGTGGACAAACGCAACAAAGTGCTCAGGAGTCATGCCTGTGTATCCGCCGAACTGGTCCACTTGATTGCTTGTTGACTCCACCACTAGTATCGAGTTGTCCGCCTGGGCTTGTTCCATACTTGCCCGGAGCACGGCGGGGTGGGCGCTGCAGATTGAGTATATGCCTCGTTTTGCTCCTGTCCTGTTGTCTGCGAGTATCTGTTGAAACTGCTCAACTGTAGTTTGTTTTTCTTTTTGCATTGTTAGTTACCTCGTATCTGTTCGGCCTCGGCAAGTGTGACCGTTCCTTCCATGGGTCCCTGTTTCGTGACAGCGGCTGCACCGGCTGCATTAGCCCGCTGAAGGCAGGTTTCCACCGGCCACCCGGTAAGGTATCCAGCAAGAAATGCTCCGGCAAACGTGTCCCCTGCACCGGTGGGGTCAACTTCCTCCACGGCTATTGGCTCTGCATGAAAGGAGGATTCCCTAGTAAAGGCGGTGGCTCCCTCTGCCCCGTATTTGACCACCACAGTCTCAATACCGGCAGTAAAGCAGACCTGTAGAGCTGACTGCAGGGTATTCTCCTCTGTGAGAAAGTTTAACTCGTCTTCGGTGACAAACAACAGCTTTGTCCGGGAAAAGAACGTCCTCATCAGCTGCTCTAGGGAGGGATCACTTTTTAGAATCTCCGGTCGCACATTCGGATCAAAAGAGACAAGGCACTCCCCGGGAATCATGGTGAGAAGCTTTTCATGGAGGGCGTACATCTCCTTACTGAAAATCGATGAGCCCATAATATGGAGGGCCCCCATCTTGGCTGTATCAAGCTGATCAAGATGTTTGCTCCGTACATGTCCACAGGCGGCGTTTGCGATATGATAGATGAAATTCCGGCTGCCGTCGCTGTTGTACCGCACAAAGGCAGCTCCAGTGGCTGTTTCACGGATGGTTTGAATCAGGGATATGTCGACACCGTCGGAGGAAAGCCTGTCGGTGCAAAGGCGTCCAAAGTCATCATCACCGACTCCAGAGATAATCGCAGCCGGCACGCCAAACTTTGCTACCTGATCGATAAAGATGGCCGGAGCCCCGCTAGCATAGGGACCTCGGAACAGTCCGGGCTTCCGAAAGGACTGATCAGCCTGTGTGGCCATTATCTCTACAAGAATTTCTCCAACGACGACAATCTGTTTCATCTTTCTCTCCTGGATTTTGTCAATCTGTAGTTGTCCGGTCTTCAGACTGGGCTTGGTTCTACAGGCGAATTGTATCAGTATAAATTGAAAATTCGAACCAGCTGCTGTTAAAGTAATCGTAACCGCATCCTACCACCTGTTCGTGTTTGTCAAATAGGGTAAAGCGCTGTCTGATGATCGGGGTAGCAGCATCGATCATCAGAATCTCCATGAGCTGCTTGGTCGGCAGGATTCCCTTGAGCCGTGTGAGTGTGGCGGTGGGCGGATTGCTGGTGTTCTTGGTGAGGAAATCGGCAAGATCCTCGCATTGACTACGATCATACGCCGGTTGATCGGGGACTATTGAGCGGGCTGTAAATTCATTGGTATAGACAAACGGGATCCCGTTAGCTGAATAGAGCGTGGCAAAGCGATAGCCGGCAGTGCCCCTGGGCAGTTCCATGAGCTCGCAGCATTCATCATCAAGTGCTACAAAGTCGTTTTCAAGCACATGCATGGCCGGTTCATATCCTGACCTTCTAATCAGCCCCACCATGGATTCAAGTTTCTCGAAGCTTGAAAGTATTTGTTTTTCAGGTTCAGCCACAAAGGAACCCACACCGTGTTTTCGGGTAATGAAACCCTGGCGATGCAATATGGAGAAGGCTTCTCGCAGTGTCGCCCGGCTGACACCGAGTTCCCTGGCAAAGTCCACCTCAGATGGCAGCTGGTCTCCCGGTTTATAGATACCCTCTGCAATTTTTTTCTGTAGTTCTTCGGCTACTTCTACCGATAGCGGTTTCCTGTAACGATGCATCCTGCGGAAACCTCCTTACTTGCGCTGTGCGTCATTGACGATATACCCTATGTGAATCCACCTTCACTATACCCCAGAATCCACGATAAGACAAACTGGCAGTACGTAAGAAGGAGCTGCTGCATAAACTGACAAATGCAGCAGCTCCAGGGGTATTACACAACGTGTTCTAAGATTCCAGGATCACTTCTTCTCCGTATTCGATGTAGAGTTTATCAATAAGTTGCTGGCTCGCTCTGCCGATGAAACCTTCCTGGTCAATGGCTCCAAGTGGCTGGATTTGCACCCCGTCTACATCATAACGGCCTTTCACCCGCACTGAATCACCCCAACTGCACATAAGTGCATAGCGGGCGTCCTCATCAATATATATCGTATCTGTTTCTGCCTCTTTACCTTCATACGGGCGAAGTATGCGGATACATCTAACATCCATAGTCACCTCCAAACTGCTTAGTTGCTGCAGTGCTTTTATACATAATCATACCTTCTCGGTACGTCCATCAGTCGATTCTTGCCTTTGTCCATTACGAAGCAGATCGCTGCGCAGACCAGATAGGCTATGGTATACGGGGTCGACATGCTCGAAAAACCGATACCCAGCTCCGGTGCATGGATAAATCCGAAGAATGACAGGCCTGCGGCGATGAGCAGCGTATATCCGGCCCTGTTCAAGCGGCGGTCGATGATGAATACCATGATGGTTGCCCACAGGATACTCGTCAGAATAGCACCGTGGCGCAGTGCTGCAACACCTCTCCAGGTCACACCGTATTCAATCATGGCCTGTGATATTTCGTCGCTCGAATCAAACGAGAGCACATCCTCCAGGTATACTCCGAAAGCCCCCAAAGCATCGCGTACATAGGTATAGAGTACATCTGCCAGATGCGGGACCAGAGCAATTGCCAAGGCGGCGCCGTGACGGCGAGGAGTATCGGTGAACGACTGAACGACCATGAGAATTGCTGCCCACAAAAAGGTTATTGAGGCAATTACAGCGGGCATGAGGGAGTTGAAAAACCCGTACACGCCGAAGAGTGCTGAAAGTCCGAACAGTACGCCGGTAACCCATGAGAATCCAATTCCGTTACCGCTCTTTTTAAGTCCCGGATGTCCGAGCCAGACGGTATTCGGAACGACTCCGCCGAACAGGGCACTGACCATGGTGCACAATCCGTCAGCAATCTGAGCGTGTCCAACATTGTAATCGTCCCCGGCGGCAATAGCCGTTTCCACATTGTCCATGGTTTCAATAAAATTGTAGACCTCAATTGGGATAACAATTGCCAGGTAGGGGAGAATGAGTTTGAATCCTTCCAGGACTGCACCACCGGCGAAGAACGGCATTACAACCCCGACAGTGGAAGTATCAACCTCGACTCGGCCAAGTACCAGGGCGTAGATAATTCCAAAAACCACAGCGACTAGCAGCATAGGAATACGTTTCTTAAAGACATGTCCGCCGATGAGGCCGATGAGGGCAATAAGCAGTACCGGCATACCGAGAATGGGGTCATGGTAGACTTCGAACAATCCTGCGGTTGCCATCCAGACCAGCCCGATACCGGCGATAGTCCCCAGCATAGCAACCCTGGGAATGATCTTCCGGACGTAGGGACCGATAAATCCGCCGAGCACTTCAATGGCACCTCCGATAAACAGGGCAGCTACTGCTGCACTCCAGGCACTGATCGGATCAAGACCTGAGTAATGGAGCGGATAGATGATGCCGTACAAATAGACAAACATAGCCGGGGTGGAGACTCCTGAAGGCAGGGCGGTTACATCACTGCGGCCGGTTCTCTGAGCGAGTTTCTTACCGAGGTAGGCATAAAACAGGCCGCTAAGCATCAATCCGATTGACAGCCCGGGAATTACCCTTCCATAGATAATTTCGTCAGACCAGCCGATTCCTTGGAGCGCATAGATAACGATGATGTAGTTAACCAGGTTGCCCACAAAGGAATAGACAATTCCGCTGATGTCCCCCATTTTCAGCAGTTTCACTTCTTGCTGACTTTTCATGTGTTCTTCCTCCTATTGATCGTATACACCTGTTCGACCTCTCCTTGACTACGGCAGGCAGGTGCTTTTAACGCTATGTAATATCCAGTCCAAGTTCCTGCAGTTCCTGCTTGACCTCTTCGTACATACGTTCCCATTCCGGCAGGGGGGTTATGGAGTGCAGGTCGTAGACTTCATCAAAACGCCTGCCGGGATTCCCCTCTGCCGAGGAAAAGACGTGTTCGTATTTCTCGAGAAGCTTCAAAACGAGTTCGTTAGCCTCTTTGCGTTTGATTCCCTGAGCTGCAACCGCTTTTCCTACTTCTCCCATCAGGCGGACTTCAAGTCCTGAACAGTTGGGAAGATTTCCATCGACAGTACCGACTCCCTCCAGGTGGCCGCCGCTCACGGTGGATACAATTGCGTTGGCGGCCACTTCATAGAGAAGCTCTTTTGTCATCGCTCCGCTTTTTGGCCAGATGTCACACACGATAATAGCCGGGGCATGTTTTGCAAAACACTGGCATAACACACTTTGCAGCCACAAGCAACTGCGGGTTGTGGTGGAAATATGGTTAATGTGGATAGGATGGCATAAATGATAATCTGCCCGGCAGGCGATGTTCGCTGCCATCATGGAAGCTGCCATCAACAGGGTTGCACCAGGGGCATCTCCGCCGAGACCTCCAACCATGGTACAGGCCAAGGAAGCATTTTTTACGCCAGTATGCTGGGATGCCGCGGCACGTACCAGGTTGTCGCGGTCAATGATCAGTTCATTAAACAGGGCAATGAGGTGGGCGTCTGAGGGGGTGAGAAGTCCTTGCTGCAAAGCCGCAAGATCACCGATTTCGGAGATGCTGCTCTCAGCACCGAGACTTCCCATTCCCGGGCGACCGCAGTTTTGGAGGGCAGTTTTCACTAACTGGGTCTCACGAACGACTGCTCTTACTTCGCTTGGTTCACTCTTTTTCACGTCAAAACCGTCCACCTGAGCCAGAGAGCCGCAGGTGATCAGATCAACAACCGGTTCCTGGGCGACACTTTGCACCAGTGGAGCAAAGAGCTTTTCAGGTGTTGGGCAACCGGGGTTTCCTCCCCAGATCGCGGGTGGTCGGGAGTCCTCAACCGTACGCGCTTTCAGTTTAAAGGCCTCTTTTCCCGTTCCCATATGCAAGGACTGCGGCATCGACTTGAGCGACTGTTCTATCTCATCGGCAGAGAACTGCATGATTCTGGAGGTGCCCAGGTGAAAGAGGCCGGTTTCTGTAATCAGCTTTTTTGCAGCAGCAAAGAGTGTATCCAGCAGCTGATCATCCTGGGGAATAAGATCCTCTTTATCCCAGGAGAGTTGATATGATTCAACCAGCTCGCGGGTTTTCATGACGATATAAGAAAAGTCCCACTCTTCTTTGGATAGTTTCGGTCCGGTAAAACTGCGTTCACATACAGAGAGAAAGGACTCGCCCATACTGCACCCCTCTTTGCTAAAAATAAAAAGACAGACGTATAAACGTCAGACAACTAGAGACAGTGTATCTCATTTCTCATCGGTGTCAAGCAATTATTTTATCGACTGCTTTTCCTTGCCTCCGCGATTCACACGTCCTATAATGTGAACCGGTACTGCCATTTGGTAGACATGTAGGTGAACTCAATGAACATTACGATTAAAAAAATTGCAGAACTTGCTCAGGTTTCCAGGGGAACAGTTGACCGTGTCCTGCACAACCGGCCCGGGGTACGGGAAGATGTCCGGCAGCGGGTTCTCGAAATCCTCAAAGAACTCGACTACACACCCAACCTGGCTGGGCGAGCACTGGTCCATGCAAGAAAGCAGATTAAAATTGGAGTGGTGCTCTCTCCGGATTTCAACCCCTTTGTTGAACAGGTGAAAGAGGGAATTTCCTCTGAATCCCGCAAGATTGGCGAGTACGGAGTTGAACTGGATACAGAGGTTATTCGTGCCTTCGATGTTTCAGAGCAGTTGGAGATGCTTAGCAAGCTGCAAAACAGTGATATTTCGGCAGTGGCACTGGTCCCGGTGGAGCATGAACTGATCAGGAAAAAGATCAATGAGCTCTCTGATGCGGGGATACCGGTAGTCACTTTCAATTCAGACATCTCATCATCGAAGCGCTTGTGTTTCGTGGGACAGGATAATGCAAAGGCTGGCGCTACCGTCGGAGGTCTGGCAGAAATGATTCTTGTCGAGCCTGCCGCCGTTGGTATAATCACCAGCACACGAGCTCTCTCCTGTCACCAGAGGCGGATTGAGGGTTTTGCCAGACGGCTGGAACACAACAGGGGTATCTCTATTGAGGCTGCCGAAGAGAATAATGATATACCGGAAGTTGCCTATGAGCTTACCCGGAAGTACCTGGAGAGCATACCGCAGCTGCGGCTGATTTACCTCACCGGCGGCGGCATATCCGGTGTGGGCAAGGCACTCCAGGAGGCAGGACAGGCCGGCCGGGTGAAGGTTATATGCCACGACCTTATCCCAGACAGCATAGATCTTCTGCGCAGTGGAGTCGTTCAGCTGGTTATCGGACAAGATCCTGTCAGCCAGGGGGCTGTGCCGATCAGGATTCTGTTTGACCAGCTGTTCCGTCGGAACACACCGGCGCAGGAGTACTATGACACGGGCATTGATATATTCACCGCCGATAATATATGAGAATTTCTGCTTGCTTTGCGGGTTTTTTTGTTGTAAAATGTGCACGTGCACATAAGGTGTTAAAGTTGACCTATCGAGGAGCTGAACATGAATAATACCGTAGGTATCCACTATGGAAGTTTTATTACGAACTGGATGGATGAACAACTCTCCCTCATTTCCCGGGTAAAGCGGCTGGGTTTTGATTTACTGGAGTTTGGCAGTGATTACCTGCTCTCACTTGATGATGCCCGGCTTCAGCGAATGCGTGAAGAGGCAGAAAGTGAAGGCATACAACTTGTTCTGAGCATGGGGATGTCCGGCGAGGATGATATTTCCTCCTTCGACTCAAACGTGAGGAAAACCGGAATAAAAGAGCTGCAAGATATAGCCGCCGCGATGGAGAAAGTAGGGGCCAGTGACTGCAGCGGTATTGTCTACTGCCCCTGGAACGGGCCTGTTTCAGGGCCCGGGGAACGTTTGGAACGCTGGAAGCAGAGTGTTGCCTCTATGAAGGAGATTGCCAAAGCCTACGAAGACCTCGGTGTGTACCTCAACATTGAGGTAGCCAATCGGTTTGAAAATTTCCTGATTAATGATTGCACCACCGGCTTAGCCTATCTTGATGAGGTAGACTCCCAGCATCTTGGTATCCACCTTGATACGTTTCACATGAACATAGAGGAGGATTCCTTTTTCTCCCCGATTGTTGAAGCTGGAAAGAGAATGAGGTATTTCCATGTTGGTGAGAACAATCGAAAGATGCCCGGGCTGGGGATGATGCCCTGGAAGATGATTTTTGACGCCCTGAAGATAGCTGACTATCAAGGACCGATAACAATGGAAACATTTGTGCATCCCGGCGGGGAAATAGGGGATGCTGTCAGTCTCTACCGAGACATCATGGATACAGCAGATTACGAGAACGATATTCGACAGTCACTGGCTTTTATCCGTGCACTGATGAAATAGGACAGCTTTAGCTACGGTCAGTAAAAACTAGGAGGTTTGGTATGAAGTTAGGGTTTTTCACTGCAAACTTTACAGAACGGCCACTGGAAGAAGTTGCCAGAATGGCCGCTGAGTATGGGTATGAGAGTCTGGAGATACCCGTCTATGAAGGAAACGGGCAGCTGGAACTTGATGATGTGCTCAAAGGCAACAAGGCGAAAGAGGTCCGGCAGATGGCTGAGGATCTTGGGCTTGACCTGTGTGCCGTAAGCAATCACCCTGAATCGTTTCTGGTTATGGGGCCAACCGGCAAGGATACCGACTTTATCTTCAAGGGGACCCCTGAAGAGAAGGTGAAACACGGAACACAGCAGCTGATAAAAACTGCGCAGGCGGCAAATGCGCTCGGAGTCAAGAATGTAGTCGGCTATCCAGGTGTCGAGAACTGGGGCCGCTTTTTCTTCTTTCCCTATGGCCAGGGGTGGCAGGAGTATGAACAGCAGTTCGCTGAGCGCTTTGTCCCCATTCTGGATGAGTTTAAGAAGTACGGAGTTCGTTTTGCTATCGAACCGCATCCAAACAGTTTTGTCTATGACATTTATACAGCTGAGCGGGCAATCGAGCTGGTGGATGGGCACCCTGCACTGGGGTATAACTTTGATCCGGCGAATATTATTTATTTGCTCGTAAAACCAGAGGTTTTTATTGACCGCCTCGGCGACAGAATATTTCATGTGCATGCAAAGGACGCAGAACTGGTGGATCACAATCTTTCGACCGGCGGAACGCTGATGCAGGGAGACATGCGCAGAATGGACCGTTCTTTCCGTTTCCGAATACCAGGTTGGGGCGATGTTCCCTGGAAAAAGGTGATTACAGAACTGTCCATGGTAGGATATGAAGGCGTTCTCAGCTATGAGCATGAAGATGTGACCATGAGCCGTATGGACGGAGTGAAGAAGACAGCTGATTACCTGAAGCCGCTTATTATTGAAGCTCCGTATGAGGGGCGCAAAGACAAGTTGTTCAACAGAACGTAATCAGAATAGACATCAGGAGGAAGATGATGGGATATAAGGAAACGCTGCTGCAGCCGATTCAAATCGGGACACGCACAGCACAGAACAGGTTTTTTATTCAGGCAATGGAATGCAATGATGAGGATGCAGCCGGCAACCCCTCTGATCTGACACTCGACCGATACAAGAAGTTTGCCCAGGGAGAGGCCGGACTGGTTTCACTGGAGGCTATCTCCATTACCCGGGAGAGCAGGTCACGAGACAATCAGCTGATGATTATGCCGCAAAATGAGAAGGCGCTCACCGAATTCGTGAAACAGGTGAAAGCTGAAAACCCCGATATGCTTTTCATTTTTCAGCTTACCCATTCAGGTGAGCTTTCCCACCCGGGCTTCTCCCGGCGAGTCACGGTAAAACCGCTGCCAGGGTTCGGTGGAGAACTGCTTACCGAAGATGAAGTTGACAAGATCAAAGCGGATTTTGTGCGGGCAGCGAAAATCGCCCACAATGCCGGAGCCGACGGGATTGATATGAAACTGTGTCACGGATACCTGGGTTCACAGATTCTCAGACCGTATAATGACCGCAAGTGGAAGTATGGCGGTTCCTGGGAGAATCGGAGCAGATTCGCTTTTGAGCTCTATGAGGATATCAAGAAAGAGGTGAACGACAAGAACTTTCTCATAGGCTCGAAGGTTTCAATCTGGGAAGGCTTTCCCGGCGGTTTTGGAACAGACGGTCCCGATTCCCCTATTATAGACTTCACCGAGCCCGTTGCGTTGCTTAAGGGGCTTGAAGAGCGCGGTGCGCAGTATTTCATCCAGTCAGCTGGGAGTCCCTCGATCACTATCAGCCTCACACAGACAATCAAGGAACATCCCTATTACGCCTATTTACACCAGTATTTCGCCAACGAGATGCAGAAGCATCTGAATCCGGAAACGGTGCTCATAGGTTCCAATTTCACCCTTTTCAGGAACGGGAAAAACGGTCTGTGCGCTGTTGAACCGGAAGAGAGCAGTCTGTTCAACTACGGTGCGCAATGTGTTGACCGTGGTGTAGTTGATATGGTTGGACTGGGAAGGCAGTCGTACGCTGATCCATTCCTGCCGAAGAAGCTTCGTGAAGGGCGCGAGGATGAGATCAAATGGTGCACGGTCTGCGACAACTGCCTTGAACTGTTAATCCAGCAAAGCAAGGTTGGCTGTGCGACCTACAACAAGTTTTATACTGATGAGCTGGTGAGAACCCGGAAAGAGAAGGGGAAACTTCGAGTTGCCCGGACCTGAGCGGGGAAAGGAGAGATGCTATGAAACAGATGATGCGGGCTGCAGTCTTTGAGAAGCCCTATTCCATACAGATCAAAGAGGTTCCCATACCCAAAATCACAGATGATGAGGTGCTCATTAAGATCGAGTATACCGGTATCTGTGGGACCGACTGGAGTATCTACACCGGTAAATACTCCAGTGACAAACTACCTCTGATTGCCGGTCACGAATTTTCCGGAACCATTGCTCAAGTCGGCGCCAATGCGGTAGGGCTTGCCGAGGGTGAGCGAGTGACTGCTGACATCAATAACAGTTGTGGCCACTGCTTCTACTGCAAGAAGGGGCTCAATTTGCTTTGTCCTGAATTCAACCAGTTGGGGATTCACATTGACGGCGCTTTCGCTGAGTATGTGAAAGCCCCCTGGACGCTGGTGCACCACATACCCGACAGGATGGACATGCTCAAGGCCGCTTTTGTCGAGCCGACATCCTGCGTTATCCATTCAGCAAAAGCGCTGGATATTACCGTCGGTTCAAGTGTTGCAATCTTGGGGAGCGGCTTGGGCTGCCTCCATGCTGCTGCTGCCAAAGCGCGCGGTGCTGCCCCGATTATCGTAGTCGGCCGCAATAAACATCGACTGGAGATTGCCAAACAGCTTGGCGCTGACGAGACAATCAGTGTAAAAGACTATCCCGACCCGGTAGCACGGGTGCGTGAACTCACTGAAGGACGCGGCGCTGACTTTACTGTTGAATCGGTCGGGACTGCGAAAACCTATGAACAGGCACTCGCCATGCTCCGGCCCGGCGGGACGATGGCCGCTTTCGGTATCACCGGTGAAGAGGAAGAGATGCGTATTCGTCCGGCTGATCTGGTACTCAGTGAGAAGAAAATCACGAGTTCCTGTGCCGGTGTCGGAGATGATTGGAATGATGCAATTGCGCTGCTTGCTTACGAACGTGTCGACCCTGCCCCCTTATTCTCGAAGATCATGCCGCTTGAGCGGGTAGAAGAAGCCCTGAAGATGCTTCAGGAAGATAGAAACCTTACGAAAATTTTCATTTCGCCCTTAGACGGAGCCCAAGAAAAAGCTCTGTAAATCTCCTTACTGGCAGGCTGCTCTCTCAGCCTGCCAGTTCTTCATTCATTTCCACATGATAAGAATTCCCCTGTGTGTAAAGAGTTTTCAGACTGGAGATGGTAGACTTCTCGCGTTTGGGACTGTGGATTCTCATATGTAATAACAGGCATGGAGGAAGGGTTCGGTGCACACCAGACAGCCTGGAACAGTGCCCTGTATGAAGGAAGTACGCAGATGCTGCTCAGGTATCCGCATCCTGCTTGTCGGGTTCATCGGCAGGTAACACGATAGTGACCGAGGTACCAGTATCTTCGGTACTGCGTACATACATGGACCCTCCGTGCTGATGCACAATTCCATGGACAACTGAGAGTCCGAGGCCAGTTGCCTCGGAGTGTATTTCCCTGGTTGAAAAGAACGGATCATAGATATGCTTCATAGTCTCAGGAGGGATTCCAATTCCTGAGTCAGAAACTGTCAGGTGTACGTTGGTGTTCCGCTGAAGGACCCTCACGGTTACGCTGCCCCCGGAAGGGAGCGCTTCTCGCGCGTTGGAGAGTAGGTTCTGCATGATAACATGTAATTGGTTTTGATCGATACTGATTATCTGGCAACTGTCTGATACCCAGACTGAGTAGTCTATCTGGTTGCCAAGCACCTCGCGGAAGGTGTTCTCATGTTCACGGAAAAATGTTTGCAGGTGTATCGGAGTTGGTCTGCTGATTTGCTTTCCTGAAAGGGCCAGTAACTGTTTTGTCAGTTCGGCCGAACGCGTAGTGGCTTCCCGAATCTCTCGAAGAGGCGCACGTGTGTCTGTATCTAACTGCTTGTTTTCCAGTAGCATGTCAGTGTAACCGAGAATGACACCGAGAAGATTGTTAAAGTTGTGGGCGATACCGCCGGCAAGGCGGCTAAGCGATTCCTGCCGCTCAAGCTCTTTCTGTTTTTCCAGAAGAGACAGACTCTGCTTTTCTGCCTGTTTGGAGAGGGTAAGGTCGTACCCGACAGCCATAATACCGTAGGGCCGGTTTGTACTGTCGATCAGCAGCGAGGCGTGCAACAGGACAGGGATCGGGTTTCCTCTGCTGCGCTGAATGGTCACTTCAAATGGTTCAACTCGTCCGGAGTGATCAAGGTGGTTCCTGGCTTTAACAATTCTGTCCCGGTCATTGGGAGAGAGAAAATTCAGAGCGTTCAAGCCCACCATGGCATCCGGGCCTCCCAGGCCGACAACTGAGGCAGCTTTCGGGTTGGCCAGTTTTATCCTGTATCGCAAGTCAGTGAGCAGGACTCCCTCCTCAAGGGCTTCAAACAGTAATTGATAGCGCTGCTGACTCTCGCGGAGTTCTCTTTCAGTCTCCCTTTTTTCGGTAATGTCAGTGATAAGGCCCTCAAGGTACTCAACGGTGTTTGAGCTTCCATATACCGGCCAGCCGCGTTCCCATACCCACCTGCTCTTACCGGACTTGGTAGTGATCGGATATTCAAGCTCAAACAGAGAGTTCCCATGCACTGCATGTTCCCACTGGGTCCTGATCTGAGAGCGGACCTCGGGTCGGATAAGCTGTTCGTATGATGTGAACTTGTTGTTGATTATTTCATCTGCTTTGTAGCCGGTGACTTGTTCGCAGCCGCCGCTCATCAGGAGCATAGTCCACTGGCTGTCGTAACGGCACCGGTAGAAAAATCCGGGTAGGTGATCGATAACTGAGTCTAGTTTCTGCTGGGCCTGTTCAGCAGTTCTCCTGGGGTGGTGGTGCCGGGAGAAACTGACAATAAGAGCCAAATCAGGTCTGAAGTCGTTTATTACATTCTCTGGGACAAGATGTACGTACGCGGTGAGAGACTCTCCGTTTTGATCAATAAACTCAATTTCTGTTTCAGAAAAAGAGTCGCTTTCCCGGTGGTCTAGCATTTGTTTAACCAGTTTTACACTGCCGGACGCGGTAATGTCTGTAGTCTTTTTCCCAATGAGCCCGCCGGGGTCATATCCCAACGACTGCGTAAAAGCCGTATTGGTGTAGAGGATTTGGCTCTCACTGTCCGTGAGGACAACCCCCTCGTGCAGATAATCTGACAGGACCCTGCGTCGACGCCGAGGATCGCGATCTGGGGCGGGTTGATGATCGGATCGAACGATTCGACGCCGAGGTGACCGAGATTCGAGACCGTGAACGTCCCGCCGCTCAGGTCGTCCATCGTGTACTCGCCCGCCAGCGTCTTCTCGGCCTTCTCGCGGCGAACCGTGGCGATCTGGCCGATCGATTTCTCGTCGACGGCCGGCACGACCGGTGTCACGAGCCCCGCATCGACGTCGACGGCGACGTTGATGTTGTGCTCCTCGTAGCGGATGTGTTCGCCGTCTTCGTAGGTCGCGTTGAATGCCGGGTACTCCGAGAGCGTCTCCGAGAGCGCCGCCAGCAGGAGGTCGGTCATCGATACGTCGGCTGCAAACGCGTCGTCCGCCGCCGCCGTCGCCTCCAGTAACGCCGTCGCGTCCGCGCTGCGGTGAACCGTGACGTGGACGGCGTTCCGATAACTCTCGCCGAGTCGACGGGCGATCGTCGAGCGCATTCCGCTGAACGTCTCGCGCTCGGTGACCGTTCGCGTCGCTGCGCCGGCCGGGGCTTCCTGGGACGGTTCGCCGGCTTCGGCAGCCGCTTCTACGTCCTCGGCCGTGATCGCTCCGTCCG
>JBNJDX010000043.1:0-16437 GCA_051745285.1 Spirochaetota bacterium | reverse complement strand
ACCAGTGGACAGTTACCCCATCCTTCTCCAGATAGAGCTGCAGGAGCTCGGCTAGCTCCTGCTCATCCTCAATAATCAGGACCTCAGCAGTCATGTTAAAAACTCGTTCCCCCCAGCGATACCCGGAAGGTTCCTCCCAGAGTGTTTTTGGGAACTGGTTGCCCAAGGAAGGTACTTAGCCCACCGTATGCATACACGATTCCGGCCTGCAGACTCAGGTAATCAGCTGGCTTCCAGGTAACAGTCGGATTAACCATGCCGATGTTTGTGCCTGTGTCAAATCGCCCTAACCAGTTGATTCCGGCAGAAACTTTATCTGTAAAGGTTGCTGAAACAACCGCTCCCCCAGCGTGTTTGACCGGGCTGAAGATCGTAATATTGTAGCCGTACTGTCCCAGCGTCATGATACTCAGATCGCTTGTATCAGCTTCCCAGAGATAGCTTGCCCCGGCAGTGGCAGAGAAATCCAGATCTTCTCCTGTCGTATCATAGGTAGCTACTCCTTCGGCAAAGAGTGATACATCACCGATGCTGCTTGATATGGTTGTCATTGCCGCTGGATTGTCGTTGTACGAGTACGTAGCACCGAAGCCCAGCTCGCTATTACCCACAACCTTCTCGTACTTGGCTGCATAGGTAATATCGGCGAAATCAACTGTTTTATCAGATGGGAGAACTACGTATCCATAGAGGTTATCAGCACCCATGGGCTTATTAACCCTAACAGCGGCTGTTCCTCCCAATTCCCGGTCAAGGTTACTCGGATCAACTTTTTCATCGTTAATGAGGTTAGCCGGCTGAAAGAAACGTCCTACCCCCCAGTTCATCGTCTGTTTACCGACTCTGATAAAGTAATCTCCAACCGTGAAATCGCTGAACAGCTCCATGACACTGAAATCACCGCTTCCCGAGAAGGGATGGGAGGCAGATGCTTTACCGAACACCCGGACTGAATTCTCCGGTCTGGCATCAAAGAAGAGTTTCGTCTGCAGGCTTGTCTCAACTCCCGCAACTGAATCTTCCTGGTCAAACTTCCAGCCCCAGCCGGGGGTGGCACTGAAAGAGAAGGAGCCGCCGATTACAACCGGTTGGCCACCGGCTAGCAGATCCTCATCCATTTCTCCCTCAGAGGGTTCATACTCAGTGAGCAGGTCGTCAGACCCGCTGAACAGGTCATCATCACTGCCACCTGTCTCAAAGAGTCCTTCTTCTTCTGAGGAAGAGCCTCCGAAAAGTTCATCCTCATCGACATCCTCTGCCAGCAGGGGCATGGATACCATTAATAACGCTGTAAAACACAGCATGATCATTTTTACTACAGTTTTTTTCATTACTGCCCCCTACCTGTTCACTCGTTCGACGTATGACTTGGTAAATACCGTATCTGGGATGTCTTCTGCCGAGATGTCACTGACAGTCACTGTTGTCTTTTTCCCCTCAACTAACTCATCTACAAAGATCATCCTGGTGGGAATCACGTTCTCGCCGACTCGGGTATACGAGGGATAGAGGCTGGTTCTCATCAGCCTTCCACCGGCACTGTAGTCTTCACTTTTAAGCAGCAGAGTATTCTGCTGGGTGACCCACATCTTCATTGTCGGATAGGTGACCTCATCATTGGTGGCCTCAACTTCCAGAATATAGACTGAGTAGCTGCCCAGCTTACCCTCCTCAATGGAGGTGACCCGGTAATCCTCTTCAAGGGAGGAGGCGTTAAAATCGGAGTTATTCGCATCGGTGCTGTCAAACTGCTCCTTGAGGGATGTGTGAGAAAACTTTCTGCTTTCCGGATCGTAGAACCAGAGGTTATCTTCAATCATCAGATACCCCTGCCCTTTCTTGATGGAGGGCTTCTTGAAGAGCATCAGAAACTTTTCCTCATCATCGTCTCGAAACTGTTGAACGACTGTGCGGTCGACTCCTTTTTCGGGGTCCTCAGAGACAACTGACATTTCAGCTGACAGGTCAGTCCCCGAAAAGTTCGACATCCGGTCAATCTTATCTAGCATCTCCTGTCCATCCTCCAGGCTTACCGCTGCAAGCAGCGTAGCTGAAAGAAGGATAAGTATAACTGTTATGAAACCAATTCGTTTTATCATATATGCAAACCTCAATGTAACGTATATCGTTTCCGCTGCCGCTCTACGAGCGCAGGGCATCAGCCGGCAGCAACCTGGCCGCCTTCCGAGCCGGGGACCATACAGCCAACAACGTGATAACGCCAATAATGGCGGCCACCAGCAGGATGTTGGACGGAACAATCGGTACCGAGATATGTCCCCCGTCAAGTAAAATGGCGAAATTAGATCCCTCCGGGAAGGAAATAAACCCGACGATGACTCCAATAATCAACGCTGCCAGCAGTCCGAACACGGTTCCCCGCAAAGCAAGGATCAGCCCCTCAAAGATAAACAGACGGGAGACATCCTTTCGCAGCATTCCGACAGCCCGCATGGTCCCGATCTCGCGGACCCGCTCAATCATAATCATACGGAAGGTATTTATCAGTCCGACCATGGTAATGACGAGCATGATAAGAAACATCCCCAGGGCTATGCCGTTAAGGATCGCCACCACCTGAGTGACCATATCCATGTAGTCATTCAGATTACCAACATCAAACCGGGTCCCTTCCCAGGAGACAAGCTCCTCCTCAGAACCGAACATGGACGCAGGTCCCATTCCAGCCCCCATTCCACCGGCCAGCTCTTCCTCTTCGGTGGGTTCCGGCTTCAGCGGGGCTCCCTCCTGCTTGATGGCAGCCTTAATCTGCTCGGTGATGGGATTGATAAGATTCAGGTTGTTCAGCACCAGGTTATAGGACTGGTATTCATCAGGCTCAAGGCCGACAAGCTCATTCACATAGCCGATGTCAGCATAGGCCGCGGTGAAACCGAGACCGGAGGCATCTTCAATGAGAGCTATAATGGTAAACTCACCCACATTCGCCTGTCCGGTGACAGTCTCAAAGCTCATGAGAATCTCTTCATTGAGCACTACGCCCAGCTCGTCGGCGATTTCTCTGGGGAGAACGATAGTTCCAGGCTCCTCCCGCCGCTCAAGTGAGCCCTCCACAACCTCAAGGGATTCGGTTAAACTCTCTTCTTCATCCCAATGTACACCATAGACCAGACCACGCTCGGATGTTGAACGGAAAATGAAGGTTCCGTTGATCATCGAACGTTTTTGGTAGTCAGCAATATGTTCTTCAAACTGCGGTATCACTGAGTCGAGAACTTCCGGATTCCCGATTCGATTAGCTGTGTTGCCGCTGTCGAGCAGAATTTCCCCTGTTATGTAAATATGTCCACCGAGCGCTGTCTCAAAGTTCTTTTGTGTATTATCTACCAGCCCGGTTGTCAGGCTGTTAACCAGGATAATAATCATAACTCCAAAGCCGATGGCAACGGCAAGGAGATTACTCCGTCTTTTCTGTCGGGAGACATTTCTATAAGCTATCTTTAACAGATTCATTGTTACCTACTCCTTAGCCTTTGTTCATCGCCTGCAGAGGTGATATCTTCAGGGCAACCGATACCGGATAGAGACTGGACAGAATACCAACTAGCGTGACCATGACTACCGATGAGAAAATTGCACTGACCGATATCATGGGGCGGAACACGCCACCACCGAGCAGTATCTGGAGAAACTGGTTGGAAGCCTCAATGCCCACGGTCCTGAGAATCAGAAGAATAATGATTCCAATTAACACTCCGATAAAACCGAATACAATCGTGATCATCAGTGTCTCAAGGGAGATCATCCGACGGACAAAGCTCTTGCGCGCCCCGATAGCCCGCATGGTTCCAATTTCTCCGAACCGCTCCGAGACTGAAATGACCAGCGTATTCATGATGATGATGACAGCCACAATAGCGATGATGAGAACTAACACATTGAAAACCACACCGATGGTGTCGGCTAACTGGGCAGACATTCCAGCCCCCTCAATCCAGCTCCAGGCCCTGGCATCAATATCCTGCTCGGCAAACCATGCATTAAGCTGAGAGACCACTTGAGGTGTTTTGTCGTGATCATCAATTTTTACCAGCAGGTAATTCCAGGCATTGGGATCGGTTTCAGTAAAAAAGTCACGCTGGGAAGTATCTCCGAGAATGTTATACCAGTTTTGCTCGCCATCACTCTCAGAAGTTGTCTCATCAGCACCTGGTTCCTCTCCGAACAGTGCTGCTTCATCATCTGTTTCAGAGGAACCAAAGAGCCCTTCCTCTCCGCTTGAACCGGAGGATCCGAACAGCTGCTGTTCATCAACAACACCAAGAGCGCTTTTCTCTTCGTCTGAAAGATTAAGACTTTCAGGATCATGCAGCAGCATACCGTTTATGATACGCAAGTTGGCCGCATCAATGAAGCTGACCATGGACAGATCAAAGGAGGCATCCCCGTAATCGTGGATTCCCCGCACGGTAACCTCCCTGATTTTTGTTCCTGAGACAGTGTTCATCCCGGTGATCACAATACTGTCTCCCGGCGAAATATCCTCTTTGGCCGTATCAGAAAACATATCAGCTACCGTCTGGGAGATAACAATTCCTTCCTGTTCATCTTCAAGAAACTCACCTTCAACCATGTTTACCCCGTCAGGAAACATGCGCTGATACGATTCGCTGGAGACGCCGAACAGGACCATAAAGGCCTCTCCCCGTTCTCCCCACTGGGCCCTGGCGACCCCGTTTATCTGGCCGGTTGTAGCAGTGACCTCTTCTAGACTCTCGATATGTTCCTGTATCTTCTCATACTCAGGAAGGGGGCGCGGACCTTCTTCGAACAGCTCCTCGGAGATAATCAGGGAAGGATCTTGCACCGAGGCCGGGGCAACAAAGAGATTACCGGTGTAGTTTTGTACGTAGTTTTTCTCTATACCAGCTTTCACTGTATCCATAAAGCTGTTTCCGACGACTAAAATGGTTATGCCCAGGGCAATGAGGATCCCGATAATCAGGGTCTTCGTCATGTGCTGCCTGAGGTTCCTAACGGCAATTTTGATGAGTACTCCGTCCATTTACTTACTCCCCGCTGCCTGGGCGCTCATTGAGAGTGATCTGACCATCCCGAAGCCGGATGATATGGTCGGCAATTCCTACTATCGACTGGTCGTGGGTAGAAAAAATGAAGGTGGTGCCAACATCGTGGTTCATCTTCTTCATCAGTTCAATAATCGCCTCCCCCGTACTTGAGTCCAGGTTCGCTGTCGGCTCATCTGCCAATACAATCAGGGGTTTGGTAACCAGGGCACGGGCTATGGCAACGCGCTGACGCTGACCGCCCGAGAGCTCGTTTGGTCGGTGGTCTCGCCACTGCTCCAGTCCAACCATCATCATCAGATAGTCAATCCAGTCTTCGCGCTCCTGCTTTGTCCCTTTCGTTTTGCTGTCGAGCAGCAGCGGAAATTCAATATTCTCATAGATATTAAGAACGGGAATGAGGTTGAAGCTCTGGAAAATAAAGCCAAGACTCTGGTGGCGGAGCTTGGTGATCTCGTTATCTTTCATGCCGCTTGTCTGCGTGCCGTTAATCGCCACTGCCCCGCTCGTCGGTGTATCAATGCAGCCGATCATATTGAGAATCGTTGACTTTCCCGAACCCGAGGGGCCGGCAATCGATATGAAATCCCCTTTGGTTATATCAAAGGATACACCTTTGACCGCATGAACTTCTGTCTTCCCTAACGGATATACTTTATGTACATCCTGAAGCGATACGATAGTCGTTGAGGTATCTGCACCCATTTGCTGTTCTCCTTGATCCAAACAATTAGAAACCCAGTAAGGAAGGCAACGTGCCTCCATTGCTATGTTTACACAGAGAGTATAGTAAAAAATATTCTATCTGACCACGAAAGCGGCATTAACTCCTGTAACAATTTGTTATAAACAAGAACCAAGCTCTCGATCCCTATGCCTCTTGCATTTTCTGTGCAACTTGGGGATGATGCCCTAGGAGTACCTACCCTGGAGGCGGACATGGCGCACAAGAACTGGATCGAAAAACACATCACGCTGCACGAATATGACAACCCGAAAGAGGAGCAGGCCAATGCATGGACCCACCTTATCGGTGTCATACTCTCTCTGGCCGCCTTCATATACATGATTGGTATATCAGGTCGTATCAGCAATGACAAACTAGCTGCCGGGATGGTTATCTACACGCTTTCAATGCTCCTGCTCTACGGGGCCTCCTCCCTCTACCATTACCTGCCGCGCAACACGATGAAACGTATCTGCCGGGTTCTGGACCACTCAAACATCTACATCCTGATTGCCGGTACATACACCCCGATTCTCCTGTTCATCGGGTCCCAGACTGCGGGGGAGCTCCTTGTAACTGTCTGGCTGATCACGTTGGCCGGTATACTGTTCACCCTGGTCTTCTGGGGACGGATGGCTGTTGTCCATGTCCTGCTATACCTCGCGATGGGTTGGCTCATAGTCTTTTTCTGGGGCGATATTGTACCCTTTCTTCCCGAAGGTCTCCTATTCTGGATTCTCGCCGGAGGAATAACTTACACAGTAGGTGTGGGGTTTTATGCTGCAAAGCGCCTGCCCTATTATCATGCTGTATGGCATCTGTTTGTCCTCGGCGGCAGCGCTTTCTTTTTTACCGGATTTGCGATCCATCTGATTTAGTGCGCACGGCATGGTACAACATAACAAAGTAGTGTACACTTTCTGTAAGAACTACCCGTACTGAAGGGAGGGTGCCATGAAAAAACAACTCAAGAATCAGGTTTACTGGGTCGGAAAGGTCGATTGGGAACTGCAGAAATTCCACGGAAACGAGTATTCAACGCACAGCGGCTCAACCTATAACTCGTATCTCATCCAAGGGGAAAAGACCGTGCTCATAGATACGGTCTGGCGGCCATATGCCGAGGAGTTTGTTGCCAATCTCTCCTCTGAAATAGACCTGCAGAGTATCGACTACATTGTGGTAAACCATGGAGAGGTCGATCACAGCGGTGCCCTGCCAGAACTCATGAAGCACATACCCGAAACTCCCATTTACTGTACGGCTCAAGCTGTTACCTCATTGAAGGGTCAATATCATCAGGACTGGAACTTCCAGGTAGTTAAAACCGGAGACACCCTCGATGTCGGCGGAGGGAAACAGCTCGTCTTTGTTGAAATGAAAATGCTCCACTGGCCAGACAGTATGGCCTGTTATTTGACTGAAGATAACATTCTCTTCAGCAATGACGCCTTTGGCCAGCATCTGGCAACCGAAAAGCTCTACAATGATCTTGTAGACCAATGCCGCCTTTTTGAGGAGGCTATGAAATACTACGCGAATATCCTCAATCCGTTCAGTACTATACTCAAAAAGAAAATCGAGGAGATCTCTGCTCTCAACCTGCAGATTGATCTGATTGCTACCAGTCACGGAGTGCTCTGGCGCAGTGACCCGATGCAGATCGTGACAACGTATGCCGCCTGGGCTGATGCCTACCAGGAAAACCAGATCACCATCATCTACGACACTATGTGGAACGGAACTAAGCAGCTTGCGGAAAAAATAGCTGAAGGTATTGGGATTGCTGACTCTGAGGTACGCGTACACGTCCACAACCTTTCAAAAAGCGATGAAAATGATCTCATCACTGAAGTCTTCCGTTCTAAGGCTCTCATAGCAGGCTCTCCCACCCTCGGAAGAAGTATACTCCATTCAATGGCCGGTTTCATACATCTTGTCGGGGAGATGAAATTTGTCGGTAAACGGGCAGCCGCTTTCGGATGCTACGGATGGAGCGGCGAGTCAGTCAAAGTCCTAGGCAGCATGCTTGATGAGGCCGGTTTCAAGCTTGTCGGTGAAGGATTACGGGTGCAGTACAACCCGGATGCCGAACAACTCCAGCAGGCAGTGGAGTTCGGGAAGCACCTGGCAGCCGAGTGCTCACAGCCACTTTAGAGAATATCGCAGATTCTTCCCGTTGCAGGTTTGTCCAACTGGTAGTAGTATGTGTTCCCAGGAGGGCAAGTACATGCAGCAAACCGCTACATATGAACATAAAGAATATCTCATGTTCTCGGTAAACGAGGTGCTGTTCGCATTCCCAGCCGTGGATATTGAAGAGGTTGTTCGGTATGTACCAATCACCTACATCCCGGGTTGTCATGAAAGTGTACTGGGAGTAATCCACCTCAGGGGAGCCCTTGAGTCGGTTCTGGACACAGGAAGACTGTTAGGGCTGCGACCGGTCAAATCCAATCAAACTGCCCGCATTATCATCACCAGGAATCAGGCGATGCGTACCGGCCTGCTCGTCGACCACGTAGAAGACATATTTTCTCTGCCAGAAGAAGCTTTGAGCGAGGATCTTTTTTCACTGCCGGAGTACATCCGACCATTCGCGAAAGGATATCTCACTCTCGAATCGCAGCGGGCAGTTCTGCTGGATATGGAGAGCCTGTGGAAGTCGGTTATCGGAGAGGAGAGCACGCATGCAGACCTCGCCTGATTCCACCGCATCTAGTGGATCATTTCTCCTGTGCAGCGCCGGCGAGGTGTATCTTGCTCTCCCGGCTGACTGTATTGACCGCATGAGCCGACCTGAGGACATCGACAGCAGCAGTTACAACCTAATGAGTGTGGACACACTCCTCAGTATCGAACCTCAGACAGCAGCCTTTACGGAACCGAAGGCTGTTGTTACCGCGATCAACGACAAACAGACAGCCCTGATTATTGACCAGCCCCGGGAGATTGCAACTTTTCCCGTTGTAACCGTATACCCCATGCCCGCCCTGATCCGTTTGAGTTCATCACACCAGCTTATTACCGATGCCCTCGTGCATGAAGATACCATATACTGTATCATTAACCTCTCATATCCAACCACTTCGGAGGAACCCCTATGAATTTCAGCCTGAGAAGCAGCCTGCGGAACAAACTCTTGCTGAGTTTTCTGCTATTGAGCTTTTTGCCGACCCTGTTTATCGGCATCCAAACCCAGCTGTATACAAGGAACGAACAACAGGAGATGCTCTTTGCAGAGCTTGAAGAGATTAATTATACAAAAGCTGAGCAGATCACCACTCTCATTCAGCAGCGGTTTAAAACAGCTCAGAACCTCGGTCTTGAAATTGCGGTCCATTTTAATCTTCAAAAGCTCAGACAGAGCCTTGGAATTGATGCCGGCGGAGCCGAGGAGTCTGAGACCTATGCGGCCATGGTCGCCAGGGATGAACAGAGCCTGCTTCGCGATGCCGAGGCTAAGGGATTCTCCGATATCCTTATTCTTACCCGTGAACGGGGACAGGTAGTCTACAGCTCACGCCTCGGCGATAAAGCAGCCGGAAAACAGATAGGGCAGACCGGAGAGCAGTACGATTTTGCCTTCGAACTTTGGGAACAGGTGAAACGCTATCAGAGACCAATACTCGCTGACGCCAATACCCCTCCCGGCAGCGCATCCATTCAGATCCCCATTGGAATTCCCATCTACGATGCAGATGGGGGGTTTACCAATGTCCTGGTAGTTACATTCCCCCGGCAGGAGCTTGACCAGATTGTCAACCTCGATTACGGGCGCTACGATACCAGGGAATCCTACCTGATCTCCAGCGATTTTACTGTGATTACAAACTCAGAGGGAACCTCAGAGACGAGACCCCCCGGTGAAGTGTACAAGCCTGATTATCTTGCACAAGTGCTTGACAGTCAGTCGTTCCAGGGAACAGTGCTCAATGAAACAATCGGCGAATCACAGATACTTGCCTCGACAACCATTGATCTGGAGGAGGCTCTCGGCATCCAAACTGACTTCAGCTGGCATATCGTCACCGAACTGAGCCGGGCGGAATTTCTTGCCCCGGCTCGCAGAAGTGCCTGGATAACCGCTGCAGTGGTCCTGATAGTCACCATCGCGGCAATAACGGTTGGATTTTTCATTGTGCGCCAGATCGTTACTCCAATATCTGAATTGAATAAGGATGTCTCCCGCCTGGCTGAGGGGTATCTTGATTTCCATACAACGGTCGAACGCAGAGATGAAATCGGGTCGCTTCTGAAAAATACTGAATACATGGTCACCCAGATCCGTAAGATGGTCACCTCCATCAGAGACACGGCAAATAGAATCAATGAAGCCGGCTCCACAATCACGAGCAGTGTTGAGCAGCAGTCAGCGATCTCTGTTGAACAGGCCGGCTCCATTACAGAGATTTCATCAACCATGGATGAATTTGCCTCCTCATTTAACCAGGTATCCGAAAATGTTGAATCTGTCTCTCAAAAGGCTGAGAGTATCTCTCAAAACTCCACAGAGAGCTCTGGGCATATTGATGCTGTCGCTGAGAAAATGCGTGACATTCATGCTGATAACGAAAAGAACATCTCCAACATCATGGAGCTGAAAAAGCATTCTAATGATATCTCTAAAGTAATGGACATGATCCATGATATTTCTGATCAGACAAAGATCATCGCTTTTAATGCTGCCCTTGAGGCCTCCAGTGCCGGCGAGGCAGGCAAACGGTTTGGCGTGGTTGCCGCCGAGATACGGAAGCTCACCGAAAGCGTAATTGCGTCGACTTCGAGTATTGACTCGATTGTCACTGAGATCCAGACCCTGGCAGATCAGATGGTCTTGGCATCAGAGAAGACAACCAAAAATATTGAGAAGGGGCTCTCCTTTTCCTCTGACTCAGTAGAGAATTTTGATGCCATTGTACAGAACATTAAGGCCTCCACCGAATCGACCAAGCAGATCGTCCTCTCTGTCCAGCAGCAGAAGAGTGCCGCCTCTCAGATACAGTCAGGGCTAAAAGAACTCTCAACGGGAGCCCAGCAAAACAGTGAAGCAATTCAGGAGATTAATAAGAGCGGATCTTCTTTTAAACAGATAAGCAGACAGCTCTCACGCCTGCTCAGTCAGTTTAAGCTGGAGGAAAACGACCAGGATAAACAGTAACTGTCAAGGGGTGTAAAAGGTGGTCCGTACCATGGCACAAATCCAAATTCTCATTGTAGATGACAGCAACGTAACGCGGGCCGTCCTTCGGGAGATCCTTACCTCCCAACCGGACATGGAAGTTGTTGGAGAGGCCAGTACCGGGGAGGAGGCTCTGGAAATGGCCGGCCGACTCCGCCCGGATATTATTACCATGGATATTTCCATGCCGGGAATGAGCGGTATGGAGGCAATCGAGCTAATCATGGAGAGCTTCCCCGCTCCTATTCTTGTTGTCACCTCCCTAGATGAAGCCGATATCGCCTATCAGGCGATCAATCATGGGGCTCTTGAGGTGATGAAAAAACCCTCTTTTCGCCCCTCCGATCAGCAGGCGCTTGTCGAACGAATTCGCCTGCTCTCCCAGATAAAAGTCATTCGACATCTGCGCAGCCGGACAACGATTGCAGAAGACCAACTCTCTGAGACCCTCTCAGCCCTGCCTAAGCCGAAACTCAACAGCATTGTTGTTGGAATTGCAGCTTCAACTGGGGGACCGCGGGCTCTCGCCACCATCCTATCGTCACTTCCACCCCACTTTGCCCCCCCGATTCTCATCGCCCAACACATCGGTGGAGGATTTTCCGCTGGCCTCTCAAGCTGGCTGGATCATGTCTCCCCGCTGAGAGTCAAACTGGCAGTCGACGGTGAAAAGCCCCTGGCCAGTCACGTCTATCTTCCCCCCGACGGCAGGCACCTGCTCTTACAGGCAGATAATACCATCTCGCTTGTGCCGGGACAGCCGAAAGATCGTTACATCCCCTCAGCGGACCGGCTGTTTTTCTCTCTAGCCAGCTCGTACGGACGACATACCATCGGAATCGTATTGACCGGCATGGGCAACGACGGCACTCAGGGCCTGGCCCTCCTTCACAAGGCAGGCGCTGTGACCATTGCCCAGGATGAGGCAACCTCGGCAGTCTTTGGTATGCCTGCCTCGGCAGTGAAAGCCGGGGTAATCCAATCAGTTCTCCCGCTGGAAAAGATCCCGGAAGCTCTGATGTGGCGGGTACATGAGCTATCGCAGGAAGTGAAGGGATGAACGCGCGCTCCTATCCGCTTGTCACAGAGTATATTGAACAAATCAGCGGAACATCTGCCGAGCGGCTCTCAGACAGCGTTCTGCGCTATGCTGTTGAACTCCTTATGGCACGCTGGGGGTGTGCAAGTGAAGGCGAACTCATCAAGCTCGCTCAGTCCTCCGCTGACCTGCGTATGCAGCTCATTCAAAAAACAACCATCAAAGAGACCTACTTCTTTCGGGAACGTGAATATATTGATCTGGCAGTACAGAAACTCTTTCCCCCTCTGCTTTCACAGCGAAAGCAAGTTCGCATTCTCTGCGCGGGCTGCTCTACCGGTGCGGAAGTTTATTCCCTGGCTATGGCACTACTTGAAACCTACGGACTGCAGGCAAGCTCCCGCTGGTCAATTACTGGATTAGATATTGACCCATCAGCGCTAACTGTCGCCGAAGAAGGAGCCTACACTGAACGGGCTATGCGGGGAGTTGATGCACAGCGGAAAAAAACCTTCTTTTCTGAAACCATGAAGGGATTGTACACGGTGAGACCGGAGGTATCTGCTCGTACAGAGTTCAAGCTCATGAATATTGCTGACGAATCACGCACCTCGCAGCTGGGCACATTTGATATCATCTTCTACCGGAATGTTTCAATCTACTTCTCCGACAGAGTCCGCACCAGGGTATTCTCCTCCCTCGCACGACGGCTCTCAGACGACGGTGCCCTGATAACCGGCGCTTCTGAGACCATCCACCACAATGTTGGTATTCTCGCACTCCAGGAACAAGAGGGGAAATTCTACTTTACGAAAACGTCTCATGCGACACCGTCTAAATCGAAGCCTGTTTCGCCCAAACCGCCTGCCAGAGCAAAGCCTCCAAGGCGCTACACCAAAACACACCAGGAAAAGCCGAAAACTCCTGCAAAACAACCAAAGGTCCTGAAAGAGAGACCTGCTACCGTTTTGCCAACGCTCGACCAGGTACTCGAGCAAGCCAGAGGGGGGATGTTCTCCTCGGCGCTTGAACTGGTGGAGCAAATTCGTGAGGCAGGTCGCACAGAACCCGAACTTGATGTGGTGCAGGCAGCAATTCTTCTGGAAAAAAATGAGACAGAATCCTCAAAGACCTTTGCTAAACGCGCATCGCAGTACGACCAGCTGCTCCTTGAGCCCCACATTATCCTTGCCCTTGCCTATCGCCTTGAGGGAGAGCATCACAACGCCCTGGCAGAATTGAAAAAAGCTCTCTTTATAGATCAATACTGCTGGAGTGCCCTGTACTATACGGCCGAACTCTATCGTGAGATTGGCGAGTTCTGGCTTTCACAGCGCCATTATCTGCGGGCCATAGAAGCCTCTTCACGCAGTGAGAAACAGAGTTATCTGCTTATTCACAACATTTCAAAAGAATCTCCCCAGGAACTTAATCGTCTATGTACATTCGGGCTCCAAAAACTGAGAGCAGCACAAGAGGCCGGATTGTGAACACCCCCCTGGTCGTGTATACTTACTGAACAAAGAGAGGAATTTCGTGGCATTTGACCGAGAAAAGTTTATTCAACGATTTGTTGAAGAATCAAGAAAGCATATAAAGCAATTGAGCTCGGGACTTCTGGAACTTGAACAGGATCCGTCAGAGAATCAAGTTCTGCAGACTGTTTTTCGTAGTGCTCACACTATAAAAGGCTCAGCGAACATGATTGGGTTTACTGAGCTCTCCGAGTTTGCCCACCGGATTGAAAACCAACTCAGCTTACTCAGAGAGGGCAAGGCACCCTTTTCAAAAGACCGCGCCGATCTGCTGCTAGCTTGTACCGATGAACTTTCTCGCCTTGTAGAACATATCGCCTCTTCCGGGAAGGCGGACTCAGTAGATCAGGAACTTCTCCAACGAGTTGAGAAGCTGGAAACAGGGGAGAGTTCTTCCTCCCCTGCCGATGCCGACATAGACCAGAAAAAACAGGAGGCACAGCAGTCTGCTGCACAGCAGTCTATTGCAGAACGACGTACACGCCCCAGAATGCCCCAGGATCATTTCGTCATCAAAGCAGAAAAACTTCAGGATCTCACCCAGCTCGTCTCGGAACTTTCGCTGTGGACAAGAACCCTGCGGGAAGACTTCCAGGCAGACGGCCGGAAGGCAGCTTTCACCAGGGAAACAAAACAGCATACCGGAAAGCTCGACCAGCTCAATGATGAACTCAAAGACATGCTGTTCTCCCTCCGGATGGTTCCGCTTTCAACCGCGCTTGAAAAATACCCCCGGGTGGTCAGAGAGACAGCCTCCCAGTCAGATAAGCAGGTATCTCTTTCCATCACGGGAGATGATACCGAGTTGGACAAAGCCAGCCTGGAACTCATGGACGAGGCGATGCTCCAGATCGTGCGTAACGCAGTCGACCATGGTATTGAGCCCCCTCAACAGCGGAAAGAAAACGGAAAGCCCGAGCGTGGGACTGTAACTATTTCTGCTGGGTATGAACACGGGATGTGCCGGATTACCATTGCAGACGACGGCACTGGCATTGATGTACCCAAGTTGTGTCAGCTTGCCATAGAAAAGAACCTTATCAGCAGCAGCGAAGCAGAACGGATACAAAAGCAGCAGGATTCAGCGGCTCTGGCTCAGCTGCTGTTTACTCCCGGCCTTTCCTCAAAGCAGATCATCACTGGCCTGTCAGGCCGCGGTGTCGGGATGGACATAGTCAAGGAGAATATTCTCAACAAGCTCGGCGGGACGTTTTCAGTTGAAACCGCTACCGGAGAGGGAACAACCGTTTCTGTGGTGCTGCCGTTGAATGCTGCCATTATGAATGTCTCTGTGCTTCGCATTGGCACGCTTTCTGTGGCCCTCCCCACGCACTCCATTACTGAAATATTGCGCTACGAGGAGGCTGACTGCATTACGGTAGTCGACCAGCGCACCCTCCGGCACGGAGAAGAGCTACTCCCTATTGCCTCTATAGAGGACCTGTTTTCCTTGAGACCCCGGAACAACGAGCAAAACCATGCTTTGTTGATAGTCGTGCGTACCGGCCATGGGCATGTGGCTGTTGGTATTGATGAAATACTTCTACAAGAAAGCTTCGTCATCCATTCCCTGCCGCCCCACCTGCGTTCAACCCCGTGGGTCTCAGGCTGCATTATTCTGGGGCCCTACGAGATAGCACCGGTCGTCAATACACAGCATCTGCTGCAACTCATTCACCGCAGCACTCCCCCCTCGAACAACAGCAGCCTGGAAACCAAAGCGAATACCCAGAAGGAGAAGACCACAAGGATTCTAGTTGTGGATGATTCTGTGAGTACCAGGGATATTGAGCAGAGCATTCTTGAGTCCTATGGCTACCACGTACAGACGGCTGAAGACGGCCAGCAGGCCCTCGAACGTGCACTGGATGAGGTATTTGATCTCATTATAACCGATATTGAAATGCCCGCCATGGATGGGATAAGTCTGACACAGCGGCTTCGAACTGAGCGCTCATACCGCCATACTCCTATTATCCTGGTGACCTCCCGAGATAGTGAGCAGGATCGAAAACGGGGAATCCAGGCCGGGGCTGACGCCTATATCGTAAAGACAGCCTTTGACCAGAAAGACCTCATCCAAACTATACAAACGCTGGTAGGCTGACAAACCTCTATGACAAAAAGGATACTTAAATGATGAATAAGGAAGAAGGAAAGCAGACTACAGTGATGATTGTCGATGATGATCCCTTTGTGCGTGCCATGATTGCCGATATTATCACGCAAGGAGGGTTTACCGTCCTTGAAGCCGAAGATGCTGCCAACGGACTTTCAATACTGAAGCAGCAGAGTCCGAACGTTGTCATCACTGACTTGAATATGCCCGGGCTTAACGGGCTAGAATTCATCGAGCGTATCAGAGAAAAAGACTCTGAAATCCCAATAATCGTTTTGACGGTTAACTCAGAGGTTGAAACCGCTATCGAAGCCGTCCAGCGAGGGGCGGATGACTACATTTTCAAGGGAGCTGCGGTCTCCGAGACCCTGCCGATAGCTCTGGCGAAAGTACTCGAACTCTATGAACTCAAACAGCAGAATCGAGAGCTTATTCTAGATCTTTCAAAAAAGAATGCAGAACTTGAGCACCTGGCCTTTCTAGACGGGCTTACCGGAGTCTACAACAGACGTTTTTATGAGACCACACTGGAATCTGAGTGGGAGAGTGCCAAAAAAAACCAGCAGCGCTTAGCGTTGATCATGACTGATATTGACTCGTTCAAGCAGCTTAACGACACTCTCGGGCACCAGTACGGGGATCTGTGCATACAGAAAACCGCAAAGGCACTTAGCCGTCTCGTGCGCCATACTGACGGTATTTTAGCCCGTTTCGGCGGAGATGAGTTTATCATCTTTCTGCGCAATACAGAGGCACATCAGGTGCAGCAGACAGCTGAAGCCATGCG
>JBNJDX010000042.1:0-16502 GCA_051745285.1 Spirochaetota bacterium | reverse complement strand
ATCGAACCTGATTGAACGGGCAGCCGGGGTTGCCCTCAAGGAACGCCGGCCGCTTGTCCTTCTGGCGCGAGAGACTCCGCTGAGCACCATACATTTGGAACAGATGGCTACTGTCAGCCGGGCTGGCGCTACAGTCATGCCTCCGCTGCCAGCATTGTACCTGCATCCAGGCAGCATAGAGGAAATGGTTGCACTCATCATTCAGCGGGCCTTAACTTGCCTTGGAGCGTTGCAGAAACCACAGAAAGGATGGAAACATGAGACAAAATAACTGGTGCATCACGAGTATTCTACTCATCTGCTTCTTGACAATCATACCATTTCAGATTCTCGCGCAGGGAGTCCAGGAGGAACAGCCGGAAGAGGAGCCGCTTCGCGTAGGGATTCTACCAGATGCCGATTCACTCCCGTTCATGGCAGCCGAGCAGGAGGGTTTGTATGAGCACTTCAATACCCCGGTTGAGCTGGTTGACTTTCAAAGCCCGGTAGAGCGGGATGCAGCCTTCCAGGCCGGTAGGATTGACGGGTTTATCGGTGACACCCTGGCAGCCTTGTTTCTGGAATCAGGCGGCACAGATATCACCGTAACTTCCACTACCAGCGGCAGATACGGAATAGCGGCAACTCCTGGCAGCGGCCTCTCATCCCTGGAAGATCTCAAGGGGAAGGCTATCGGAGTATCAACGAACACCATCATTGAATATGCTGTCCATGCGCTCTTTTCCCAGCAGGGTATCGGGGAGGAGGCAATTAAGGTTACCGCAATTCCCAAAATGCCTATCCGCATGGAGCTGCTTCTCCAAGGCTCCATTCCTGCCGCCTGCCTGCCGGAACCCCTCTACGCGCTCATGCTTGCCCGGGGAGCAGTACCGGTAGCTGATACCTCACAGTTGAACAGCGCACCGGGGATCATGATTTTCACTGCCGAGAGTGTAAGTCAAAGAAAGGAGGACCTGCAAAATCTCTACAGGGCCTACCAGAGGGCCGCTGATACCATTGATGCCGACCCGGATGGGTACCGGGATTTTCTCGTAGAGGTCGCCGGCTTCCCCGAAGAAGTGCGGAACACCTATGAGTTTGTCACCTATGGAACCGCACGCATACCCGCTGAAGACGAAATTCAGCCGGTTGCCAGCTGGATGCAGGCAAGGGATTTAATTGAAGAGATTCCTGCCTATCGAGACCTGGTGCCCCAAACGTGGGATCTGGAGTTTCTCGATTAATGCATGTAGATCGGGTTGAGTTCACCTACAGATCAAAGACCAGTGAAGTCCCCCTGTTCAGACAGTTGACCAGAACCTTTGAACCGGGCAGTATTCACGCTGTAATCGGTGCCTCTGGCTGCGGGAAAACCACCCTGCTCTATCTGCTTGCCGGCCTCTACATACCCGATTCCGGTACGATTCTGTTTGAAGAAGCAGATGCCGAACACTCCACACAGCGCGCCATAATCCTGCAAGATTATGGTCTCTTTCCCTGGAAGCGGGTGAGGGAGAACATCTCCCTGGGGCTGCGTCTTCGCGGAGAATCGACAGTGCAGACAACTGAAAAGACCGAACGTATTATGGAGGAACTGGGCATTGCTCACCTCGCCAGAGCATATCCGGCCAAGATTTCCGGGGGAGAACGCCAGCGGGTCGCCATCGCCCGCGCGGTAGTACTCGAGCCGAAAGTATTGCTAATGGATGAACCCTTTTCTTCGCTTGATGCCATGAACCGTGAACATATGCAGGAACTGCTGCTGACAACCCACAGACAGCACAGCATGACTGTGGTGCTTGTCACCCACAGCATTGAGGAGGCAGCGTACGTCAGCAGCCATATTCATGTCATGCGGCGCTCAGACGCATCGGGAATAGCCGATTTCGCCCCCGAGCTTCCCGGGATCGGCAAACAGTGGAGCAGGCGGTCTCAGCAGTTTCACGCTGCTGTCGATGCGGTTCGCTCCCAACTGGAGGAACCATGAAAAAACTGGCTCTGGTTTTCCTGCTGGCTGCATGGTATCTCCTTTCACTGGCTGTAAACAAGGCGTTCCTCCCCCCGCCTCACGTCGTTCTCTCCCATACAATATCCCAGCTGCTAGCCGGGAATCTCTCCGTGCACCTGCTGATTTCTCTGTGGCGAATAACGGCAGCTATGCTTATATCCCTTGTACTGGCGGTGCCATTAGCCCTTGCCGCAGGCAGAAAAAAAGCAATCGACAACCTTCTCAGCCCTACTGCCGGACTGCTCTACCCTATTCCGAAAGCGGCCCTGCTGCCGATTATCATGCTCTTTCTCGGACTCGGTGATGCCTCGAAGATCACCCTCATTGCCCTGATCATTTTCTTCCAGCTCTTTTTCGTTGTCCGGGATGCCGCCGCCGGAATAGATAACCGCTATATAGACTCAATACGGAGCCTCGGAGCAGGCAGACGCGAAATCATCTTCCACGTACTTATCCCGTCAGTGCTCCCAGGTTTGTTTACCGCCCTTCGCATCTCCTCTGGAACAGCTGCGGCAGTGCTGTTTTTAGCCGAGACATTTGCCTCCATTACAGGCCTTGGGTGGTACATCATTGATTCCTGGGCACGGCTGAATTATCTTGATATGTACGCCGGGATTGTGTGCCTGAGTATGGTAGGGGCTCTGCTGTTTCTCCTCTTTGACCGTTGCGAACAGATATTCTGCAGTTGGAGAAGCTAAAGAGCCTATCCATCCATTCCATGCCGAAGAGCCTCAACGATATCCTCCTGATGCTGGAGAGCCCTATTGAGCACCCTGACAAGCTGTGATCCGACGACAACTGCATGGACATGGGGCGAGAGCTCCTCTGCCTGCTGAGAGTTCCGCACACCGAATCCACCGAAAATCTTCGCCCCTGTTGTTGTTCGCAGCTGTTCTAAAAAGTCAATTAGCGATGAGTGTATCTGCGTCTCTTTTCCGGTAATCCCCGCCCGCAAAGCAGCGTAGATATAATTCGGCTGCATGGCTGCAAGTTCCTGCAGACGCTGTTGTGATATGTTGGGAGCAACTACTGCGACTGCTTCCAAGCCCAGTTCTTCCGCGTAGGAAAACAGTCCTTCATCACACCCGACGGGAAGATCCGGAATTATTACCCCTGCAGCGCCGCTTTGCTGCACGCGCTGCAGATAGTGCTTTACTCCGTAGACTACAACCGGGGATGCATACGACATAACAAACAGCGGCAAATTCAGGTTTTCGGTTATACGGCGAACGAGTTCAAACCCCTGTTCAAGAGTGAATCCCTGCTGCAGCGCCAGATGACAAGCTGACTGAATCAACGGTCCGTCAGCTGTCGGGTCCGAGAAAGGAAACTGCAGTTCTATGTAATCGGCTCCAAGTGCGGCCAGTCCCTCTGCTACCTCCAGTGAGCGGTTGAAATCCGGATAGGAAGCTACCATATGAGCCATCAGTTTAGCCTTCATGCCTCGGCCTCCTCTTTCAGAAAATCCTTCCAGGTCTCACCACCTAGAGCCCCGGCGGTGATGAATATGTCCTTATCCCCCCGACCCGACATATGTACAATGAGGGCCGCATTGCTGGGTAACTGTGGAGCGAGCTTCATGGCATATGCACCGGCATGGGCTGATTCAAGCGCAAAGGAGAGGCCCTCATTTCTGGCAAAGAACTGCAGGGCATCCAATGCCTCCTGATCGGTAACTGTCTCAAATTCAACACGTCCCCGGCTTCCTAGATCAGCCAGCTGCGGACCGATACCAGGATAATCTAGTCCGGCGGATATCGAGTGTGTCTTGCACACTTGCCCCTCCTCATCGAGGAGAAATATGCTTTTATACCCCTGAACCACACCGACTGTACCCTTCCCATTCATCCGGGTAGCATGCTCTCCGATTTCCTTTCCTGTTCCTCCTGCTTCCACTCCAATGAGACGCGGTGTGTCCTGGGTAATATAGGGGGAGAAAAACCCGATAGCATTGGACCCCCCGCCCACGCAGGCGATAAGGGCCTCAATCTGGAGATCTTTGCTCTGCAGAGCTGTTTCTTCACCGATTACTGACTGAAACTGCCTGACCATATCAGGATACGGGGCCGGACCGAGGGCAGAGCCAAGCAGGTAGTGGGTCGAATCATAACTGCCGGCCCAATCGCGTAAAGCTTCGTTGACAGCATCCTTGAGCGTCTGCGATCCGGAGTCCACTGGGACTACGGTTGCGCCGTACTGCTTCATCCAGAAGACGTTGGGATACTGCCGACGCATATCGACTCTTCCCATATAGACAACGCATGCCAGCCCAAGCCGGGCACAGACTGCCGCAACAGCTACTCCATGCTGCCCAGCCCCCGTCTCGGCGATAATCCTGGTTTTCCCCATGCGTTTCGCGAGGACAGCCTGCCCCATGGCGTTGTTTATTTTATGGGCGCCAGTATGGGCTAATCCCTCCAATTTTACGTACACCTGTGCACCGCCCAGGGCCTTCGAGGCTTGTTCGGCATGGAGAAGCGGAGTCGGCCGGCCAATGTACTCACTTGCCTGCCGCTGCAGTTCACGTGTGAACTCTCTATCCTCAAGGGCTTCGTGGAATGCCTGTTGAAGCTTTAAAAGCGGGTCACGGAGAACTTCCGCGATATACATACCGCCGAATGATCCAAAAAAGTTATTCTTGCTGTGCATGCTTGCTCTCCTCTAGTTGCTGAAAGAATGTTTCCATTTTCTGCGGGTCCTTCTTCCCATATTCGGATTCCAGACCGCTGGAAAGGTCAATGAGTTCAGGCTGGTAGGTATGTATCACATCCCTCACATTATCCGGAGTAATACCGCCGGCCAGCCACAGAGGTCCCCTGCTGCGCATCTGCTGTACGGCATCATCAGATGCGCGCCTGCCTGTGCCTCCATAGGAGGTTTCATCACCGGCGTCAAGTAGTATACGCGGGCAGTGGTAGTGTGGCAGACCTTGGTCTCCGGAAAACTGCGATGAGCTGACTGCTTTATACCAGGGGAACCGAAATGGTACAGACTGCTCATCGCTTTGGTTCCCATGCAGCTGAACAACGTCGAGCACTCCTGAGGCAACCAGTTCTGTCAGTCTGGCGGCTAAGGGATCCTCCGGACTCAGGTGAACAACAACTGCGCACTTTATGATCGGCAGATCTTTAAGTGTTGCAATAAAATCAAGCGTGACCTTCCTCGGAGAATCAGCCAGAACAAAGCCCAGCATGTCTGCTCCGTACTGCATGGCAAGTTCAGCATCAGCTCGGTTTGTAATTCCGCACACTTTCACCCAGCATGGGCGCTTCCGGGCCCGACGGACCAGACGGCTCCAGAAATCGGCATGTCTGCGCTGATTGTACTGCTGGATTCCAATATCAAGCCCGCTTTGCAGTTCCTGAATACGCTCCGGGTTATTAACCAGATGTTCGCCGACTAGCAGAGCACTGAATCCCTGTGAGCCGGCAAAACGGGCATCATAGAAATCTCTTATTCCCGATTCGAATATGAGGGTGGCAGGCCAGGTGATGTGCTGTGCCTGATAGACAGGAAGCAGCGGATCTATGGTAAAAGTTGCCAGATCCCGGCTGTTAATACCGACTAGCATAGGAGCAAGGGAGCTGACCTTCTCTATGTCATCTTTAGAGTGCACTTCCACAAGTGGAAACATACCGTAGTTAAGAGTCATATGGTACAGCCGTTCCAGTTGCTCCCCGGAAAGCAGGGAGGCAATCAGAAGCACCAGATCAGCACCAGCACGGTAGGATATCTCGATATCCTCCGGGCAGAAGAGAAAATCTTTCCTGAGAATCGGCAGATGAGGACAGCTCTCTCTTGCCTCCATGAGATCATCAAGGGAGCCCCCGAAATAATCTTCTTCGGTAAGTACCGACAAAACCCGTGCACCATGGTCTTTATACACCTGTGCCTGTTTAGCCGGGTTGAGGTTTCCCTTAATAGTGCCCCGGGAAGGAGAGGCCCTTTTTATCTCACATATCACAAAGGGCTTCCTGACTAGATCCTCCATCGGGACAACCATGGAGTTGCGGGAGGCTGGGATGTCTGCCCCCAGCGCTGCTCCCTCCTGCGAAACTCGCTGCCGTCTGCGGGTAACAATGTCCTTTCTGATATCACTGCCGTGTTTCATGGTGCCTCCTGGTACCCTCATGCTGGCGTATCAGCTACAAACATGTGCGAGAACCTGACAATCTGCTCAACAATATGTAGCAGCTTGCTGCTTCCGACTATCTGCCTTGCAAGCTCGACTCCCTCGGCAAGCGACTGTGAACGCCCTGCGACATAGAACGCGGCTCCACTGTTAAGCAGTACCGAAACACTCAGACCGCGCAATGGTGAGTTCTCTTTGAGAAGCTCAGAGAGCGTTCCCCTCAGCAGTTGCTGTGCGGCGTGAACATTCTCCTCTGCAGTGCCGCCGCGAAGCTCCTCCGGGAGACACCGTGGCAGCCCAACCTCTTCGGGGGTTATGACTGATTGCTTCTCGTTACCCTCTTCGTCGATGAAGTATACATCAGTCTCCCCTACCGCGGAGATTTCATCTTCCCCGTCCCTACCGTGCACGGTCATGATACGCTTGCATCCCAGAGCCTTTGCAGCTCTGGCTACAGTTACAAGGAGCTCCTTCTCGTATACTCCCAGAAGCTGGTAAGCGCTTTCAGCCGGATTGGATAGCGGGCCGAGTACATTCATGATAGTCTTCATGCCCAGTCCCCGCCTGACTCCTGCTGCATGCCGCATGGCACCATGGTAGTATGGAGCATAGAGAAAGGTAAAACCCGTTTTTTCCAGTAAACCGGCAGCCTCCTGAGGGGTGAGATCTATATGGATACCCAGCGCCCGATAGAAATCAGCACTCCCGCTCATGGAACTCACCGCCCGGTTGCCATGCTTTGCCACCGGGATACCGCCGGCAGCACATACTAACGCACTGATGGAGGAGATATTGAATGTACCCAGGCCATCACCCCCGGTCCCGCAGGTATCAAGCACCTCACGAGAACTCTCTAGCGGTACCCGTTTATCTCTCAACACCCCAGCACAGCCGGCGATTTCCTCTGAGGTGAATCCCTTGATATTCAAAGCTGTCAGGAAGGCGGCTATCTGTGCAGAGTGGAGATCTCCCTCTGTCAACTCGTCCATGACCTCTGCAGCCTCAGCCCGGGAGAGATGTGTTCCCCCCATCACCTTCTGCAGATAGTGGCGCATCTCAAACGGTTCACGACGGTAGCGAAGAAAGTTTTTCAGTAGTTTGCTTCCCTCCTCCGCCGCTATTGATTCAGGATGGAACTGCACTCCCTCGACCTCAAACAAGCGATGACGGATCCCCATGACCTCCCCATCACTCGCCCGTGCTGTTATCTCCAATTCCTCAGGGCAGCTGGATGCATCAATACACAGCGAATGGTAGCGAACTACCGCTGCAGATGTGGGAAGACTCCGAAGGACACCCCTGCCATCGTGCTGCAGCAAATCCCGTTTACCATGCATCATACGCCGGGCTTGCACGATCTGTGCCCCGAAAGCCTGACCAATTACCTGATGTCCCAGACAAATCCCCAAGATTGGGATCACCCCGCTGAACGTCCTGACGACCTCAAGACAGATCCCGGCATCCTCCGGCCGTCCCGGTCCCGGAGAGAGGATAATGCCTTTTGGCTGCATTCGATAGATTTCCTTGACCTCCAGCTGATCGTTGCGGATTACCTCTACCGACTCATCGGTTAACTTTGCCAGAGTGGCAACGATGTTATAGGTAAAGGAATCGTAATTATCAATGATCAAATACATGTTATACCTCCACTCCGAGGCTTGCCGCCATAGCCCGCAGTTTTTCATTGGTCTCCTCGAGCTCACGTTCTGCAACGGAATCGTAGACAATTCCGGCTCCCGCCTGAAGAATGATCGTATCCTGAATTCTCATAGCAGTACGAATCGAGATGCAGGTATCCAGATTGCCGCCAGCTTCCATATACCCGATAAGTCCTGCATAAAAGCCCCTTCTCTCGGTCTCCAGCCGGTCGATGGTCTCTACAGCCCGGATCTTCGGAGCTCCCGATACGGTGCCGGCCGGAAAACAGGCTCTGACTACTGCAGGCCCCTCAACACCGGGAGACAAGTCCCCGGTTACCTCGGAGACAATGTGCATTACGTGAGAATAGCGTTCGATGCTCATGTATTCGGGGACTGAAACTGTCTCCGGCTTGCACACCCGGGCAAGATCATTCCGGGCTAAGTCGACTAGCATCAGATGCTCGGCGCACTCCTTTTCATCGCCGAGAAGCTCCTGCTCCAAGGCAATATCCTCCCGTTGACTTTTCCCCCTGCGCCTTGTGCCGGCAATCGGCCGCAGGGTGACGCGGCCCTCTTTAACTTTCACCATCACCTCAGGGGAGGCCCCAAACAGCTGAAAATCACCGAAATCTATATAGAACATGTAGGGAGACGGGTTCACGCTTCGAAGCTGCTTATACGCTTCAAATGCGGATAAATCTGTCTTGATACTGAGTCTGCGGGAGAGCACCCCCTGAAGAAGATTTCCCGAAGTTATCTGGTCTTTAATATGCTCAACACCTTGTAAAAACCGCCTATTGCCCTCGGGGTCCTCCTGGATTACTGCCTGGGAAAGGCTCTCTCTCTTTATGAGATAATTAAAATCAAAATCCTCAATTCTCGCAGCGGTCTCTGCGACCTGCTTCTCCAGATCTATCTCGTCCTCATCGTAATTCAAACCGAGGATATAGATCAGATCTGTTGCATGATCGAAAATCAACTGTATATGGCCGAAGATAAACTGGGCATCATACTGCGAATAGGGGTCTTCTTTCTCAGTGAGGTGTATTGAGTCACAGAAACGGGCAAATTCATAGGACAGATACCCGAAACCTCCTGTCGGAGTCGGCAGGTCCTGATGCAACGAGGGGTTCTCGGCAGCAATGTGCGAGAGAACATCAAGAATGTCCTCTCGCTGGTAGGGCAGTTCTTCTGTTCTTCCAGCCTTTACCAGATAGACTTCCTTCTCCTGCTGAACAATCCGAAACGCCTCGTCAAGCAGCAGGATAGAATATCTCTCCCTCCCGCGCATCAGGGAAGAAGACTCAAACATCACCTTCGCCTGACATTTATCGGCAAGCCCACAGGGTGTGAACCGTTCGCCGGGAATAACTTTAATAACACTGTCTGTTCTCATAACTCCTCCGTACATGGCAAAAAAAAATCCCCCTTGGGGGGGGATTATGAACACGACTCGCACCTCAAGGACTGCTTTGCAGGCAGCCCCGGGTTACCTAACAGGGCTGCACAGACTTCGGCTGCCAGTCCCAAACTGCAAAGGGGGTCATTGGGGTTGTCTGCGTACTTGTCTGTGTTTGATGCAAGCTGCTCATCTGATACCTGTCCTTTCATGTTTCTTCTTATAGAAACAATCATACAGAGAACGCATGTACTTGTCAATAGAAACATGCGTTTTTTTACGGAGCACGCAATGCCTACGCAGAAACCCCAAGGCAATGCTACCAGCTACATGAGTGTTCCCCGCTTAAGGATGGTTTTATTGACGAGAAATAATGGAACTACAGTTGAAATGATCAGTATCACCGAAAGAGCCGAGGCTCGCCCGTAATCGGTACTAGTTACTGCCTGATAGATCATAACAGGCATAGTCTGTGTCCGGGCAGTATACAATACAATCGAAGAGCTTAATTCCGCCAGTGTGGTTACCCATGCCAGTACCGCACCGGAAAGTATGCCCGAGCCAAGCAGACGCAGCGTGATTTTCCAAAAAGTCATCGGTGGAGAATAGCCCAGGCTGATGGAGGCTTCCTCTATGGTTGGGCTGATTTGATACAACAGTGAAGAGCTCGAGCGTACCACAAAGGGGAGCTTTCGCATGATCAGGGAGATGACAAGGATGGTGGATGTTCCTGTGAGTATTAACGGGCCGCTGTTGAACGAGTAGGTCAGCGCCAGACCATATACTGTTCCGGCAATAACAAAGGGTAACATGACTACCAAATCCAGTATTGTTGAGCTTACCGAGCGAAAACGGGTCAGCACATACCCGATGAGAACCCCAATGGTGGTAACAAAGAAGGTCGTAATAAAGGTAAACTGGAATGAGTTTTTTACCGGCCGCATGGCTCTGGAAAAAACTGACTGGAAATTCTCCATCGTCAGATTAGTATGCATTACCGGTCCCCGATACTCAAAAAAGGCTGTGACCGTCAAAACAGCGAACGGTAACAGGGGCAGCAGGCACAACACATAGGCTACTGTTGTGGCCATTGCCCTGGGGACTGGTCGCAGGGGAATAATCTCTATGGGGCGTGTGCTTTTCATTGTAAAACTTTTTTTGGCAAGATAGAGACGCTGTAGGACCAGGACACCTGATGTGGTAGCCAGGAGAATGATACTCAGAGCACCGGCCATTGAGGGGTTTCCGCCCATTTCATTAATGAATAGCTGGTATGCTCGTGTTGCCAGTACCGGAAGGCCCTCTCCGATAATAGCCGGAACTCCGAAGTTCTCAACAGCCTGCATAAACACCAGCAAACTTCCCGACAAGATAGACGGAATTACGAGAGGCAGGGTAACTCGAAAGGTAGTTGCTGTGCGTCCATGTCCGAGACTGAGTGAGGCCTCCTCTAGCGCTGGGTCGATTGACTGTAACGCACCAAGGACGAGAAGAAATACAAACGGGTAATAGGTAAAGGCATAGACGAGAACAATTCCCCACCAGCCGTAAATTGAACCGAAGGGAATGCCTATGCGATTAAGAAATACCGAGATGAATCCTGACCTTCCCAAAAGGAGCACCCATGCATAGGCACCAACAAAGGTGGGCAGGACCACCGGAAGGGTTCCCAGGGTTTTCAGAATTGTTTTTCCGGGAATGTCGGTTTTCCCCACCAGATAGGCTAACGGCAAACCGATGGCAATTGAAAAGAGTACAGCCTGGATGGACAGCACAATACTGTTGTATAAGGATCTCCAGTAACTAGCCTGAGTAAAAAATGTGATGTAGTTATCAAAGGTGTACTCGGTACCGGCCGCATTGCGAAAACTCGAAATAAAGATGGAGGACATCGGATAAACAAGGAACACGATGAATAATAAGAACGCGCCTACCTTGACCAGTTTCCAGAACATTGAGTTCATACCTGTCCCTCCGCTGCTGTGTCGGTCTCCTCTGGTGAAAAGACAGTAATATCTGCTATGTTATACTGGAGAGTCACCGCCTCTCCAACATTCGGGAGTCTGCCGACGGTTTCATAAAGCGAAAGAACTTCAAGCAAAAGATCATCTGCTATGCGGACAAACACCCGTAGCAGGGACCCGCCGTATTCACAGCGCTCGACGAGTCCACGGATGACACCCCTGTCATGAGTGGCCTCTGCTGAAAGACTGGTAAATTCCAGTGTCTCGGAGCGAAGCAGAAATGAAACCTCATCGCCGTTTGAAAGATGAACTTCTGTGTTGGGTATTTTGTAGTCTACTCCCTTGCGTCTGACGGTAGCCACCTGAGAGTCAATCGACACAACTGTGCCGGAGACAATGTTTTCGTTACCGAGGAAACGGGCAACAAAGGGCGTCCTGGGTTTTCTGTAGAGCTCTTCGGGAGTAGCCAGTTGTTCCACCTTTCCCTGGCTCATGACTGCTATCCTGTCAGATACAGCCAGTGCTTCAGCCTGATCATGAGTCACATAAACGGTGGTGATTTTAAGGGAAGTCTGCATTTCACGAATATCTCGGCGCATTTGAATACGGAGCTTTGCATCCAGATTAGACAGCGGCTCATCCATCAACAGCACCGAGGGACGTACGACTACTGCCCGGGCCACAGCTACACGCTGCTGCTGGCCACCGCTGAGCTGAGCCGGCAACCTGTGCGCCAGGCTCTCCATACCGACGAGCTGCAGAGCTTGAGTAGTGCGTTCCTGGGCCTCGGCAGTCGGTACCCGCCGGGATTTGAGCCCGTAGCCGACGTTAGCCGCAACACTCATGTGAGGAAACACTGCGTAATCCTGAAACACCATACCGATATTTCTCTTCTGAGGCGGCAGAGTATCAATGCGTTGATCATCAAAAAACACTTTCCCCCGGTCTGGTTTGACAAATCCCGCCACAGAACGCAGCAAAGTAGTTTTCCCGCAGCCGCTTGGTCCGAGGAGAGTAAAGAACTCCCCGGGTTCAATCTGGAGAGATACATGATCTAGGGCTATGGTATCTGCATATGTCTTACGGATTCCTTCTATGACCAGGGTCGTGCCATGACCATGAGATATTAGGGAATTATCCATCAAATTGGCTCCTCAAAGTTCCACGCATCCCTCCGAGGGGGAATGCGTGGTGTTTTGTGCTAAACAGCAAAGCGTACAGCCCGACTGTCAAAAACGTTTCAATCTGTCCTAACGATCCATAATGATCTGATCAGCGGTCTCAAGAATCCAGCTCTGCTTCTCAGATGCCCATTGTGTATCAAAATCAGCCATCTTGATTTCAGACACCTCCGCTAGCCCCGGAGCAACTTCAGATACAATTATGTCATTCCGTGCCGGCCGGCGGTAAAACTCTCTGAGAATCCGCTCACGAACAGGTTTACTGTTTACGACTTCCTGGAACAGTTTGGCGTTTTCCATATTAGGTGCATTTTTTATAATGGCGCTTCCCTCAGGCTGGGCTACAGTACCTTCTGCAGGGTAGATCAGTTTAATAGGGGCCCCTCCCACCAGGTAGCTGTAGGCGGCATACTCCATGGTTATTCCGAGAGGGTATTCCCCATCACCGACACCTCGGTAGACGAGTCCCGATCCGCCCACAATCAACATGTTATTGAGAAAAGTCTTTGTCTTATTCCACTGTGAGGCATTTTTCTCTCCAAATACCTGTATCAGGAGTGCAAGCTGGGTGTAGGCGCTGCCCGAAGCACTCGGATTGGCATAGACAATCTCATTTTTCCATTTCGGATCAAGTGTCTGCTCCCACCGCGTCGGCGGTGTTCTACCGTCGAGCACGTCCTCATTTGCCATTATTACATGCAGATGTATCATATTCCCGATCCATAGTCCCTCAGGGTGATAGTAGGCTGGATCCATATATTCAACTGCTTCAGGCAGATACGGAGTAAAGTATTCTGCATACGATTCAAGCGACTCTTTACCCCCTCCCCACATGACATCCCCTTGCGGTCTCTCAGCTTCAGCTGCAATACGTCCGAGCAGCTCTCCTCCACCTGCTCGAATTACCAGTACCTCGATATCCGGATAGAGTTTTTCAAACTCTTCAACCACGAGGTCGACCAAACCGGTCTGGTTTGAAGTGTAAATAACAACTTCCTTTGATCCCCCAGTCTCCTGCGCACCGGCGGAGAACACTGCCGGTGTAACCATTATTGCCAGAATGACCACAGCAATAATGATGCTAGTTTGTTTGCGTTTCACAACACGCCCCCTTTTGTTTTTCCTCAGAGTCCAAACTATTTCCTGCCTTATAGGAAATTATATCATGTATTCTGAACTATGGATTAAAAAAAATTGTAATTGTTAAAAAATTGTTAAGATTGTTAGCGGCAGGCGTTCGTCTGCTGTTTACGTATCTGATGCGTCCTGAGCGATATTATTGATACCTGCCGGGAGATGCCAGGTATCAACAGGAGACTTGAGTATTACACTGTTCTGTTTTAGAGCATTGGATGTGGAAGGTTGCTTGTTTGCACTCTTCCTGAGGACAGAGGGACACTTATATCGCGATTGAACTCGGGACCTTCCAAGGATGATGTTTATGGTTGTCAGAGGGAGCCAGGAGTAATCTTGGCAAAGCAAAAGAGCACAATGGATACTCCTGTATATGGGAAGAGCCCTTTCTGCTAAGAGAACTATTCCCGAAAGCGATCCCTCTGTGATACTTCCTGCATCCCTCAGAACCTTTGCAGAGGATTTTTCTAACCTAACATGGTTTCCGGATTGAGGTTGTCAGCTTCAATCTCCCTGAAATATTTTACCGTTCGCACCTTCAGTTCCAGCGTGGCCTGGTCATCGCACACGATTACTGCTTTGGGGTGCATTTGAATGATGCTGCAGGTCCACATGTGGTTTATCCCACCCTCGACGGTGTGCTTTAAAGCACTTGCTTTGGTATGCCCATTGACAAGTATCACAACACAGCGGGAATCCATCACTGTCTGAACTCCCACAGTCAGAGCAGTTCGCGGAACTTTTGACACATCATTCCCGAAAAATCGTGAGTTGGCAACAACTGTGTCAAAGGTGAGTGTCTTTATCCGAGTTCGCGAGGCAAGCGATGAACCGGGTTCATTGAAGGCAATGTGGCCATCGGGACCGATGCCTCCGAGAAAGAGATCAATACCGCCGACGCGAGCAATCTTTTCTTCGTATTCCCGGCACTCCCGTTCAAGATCCGGGGCATTCCCATTGAGTATATTGATGTTATCGGGATTTATGTCGACGCGGCTAAACAGATGTTCCCACATAAACGAGTGATAGCTTTGGGGATGGTCCTCGGGAATGCCGACATATTCATCCATATTGAAGGTAACCACATGCTTGAATGAAACAGCTCCCTGCTTGCACAGTCTGACAAGCTCTCTGTAGGTTCCAATTGGGGTAGATCCAGTAGGCAGGCCCAAGACAAAGGGGTCGTCTGCGGTGGGCCTGTAATCCCGAATTGCCTTAGTGATATAACTGGCAGTCCATTTAGACTGCGCTTCATAGTCCGGCTGAATCATCACACGCATAAGTTGACTCCTAATAAGTTTTACCACATCCTACCGCGGGTTTCATTATTTTGCAATTAAACTGCTACGATAAAACATCACTATCTATCGCATTGAGGGAATAGCTTTCCTCTGGGTTCTCTGGTAGGCTAACGGTAGAGACTTCCTCTCTTTAGGAGCTATGCAGTGCTACAAGATGCCTTTTCCGGACTAATCAGTAATGCCGCTCTTCTGTTACTGCTGGGAGCTCTCTATGAACTGTTAAACCGTCATCTGATACGAACTCCCTCCCTGATGCGTTCGTTGTCAGTGGGAGTTGCCGTCGGCCTGACAGGCATCCTGCTTATGCTGGCAACCTGGCAGTTTCAAACTGGAATCATCTTTGACACCCGCTCCATTCTGCTGTCGGTAACCGGCTTGTTTTTTGGTCCTATCCCCACAGCGGCAGCTGCTGCTGTTACCACGCTCTTTCGTATCTATCAAGGTGGCGTAGGCACAATCACCGGGGTAAGTGTTATTCTTGCCTCCTCAGCCTTAGGGCTTTTATGGCGGGCAGGTGCGAAAAAGGGATTGAAGACCACCGGCTGGCTCCCCCTTTACCTGCTTGGAATAACAGTGCATGCAGTGATGCTGCTGCTCGTCCTGCTCATGCCAGGAGACATCGCAGCACCCGCACTGCAGGCTATTGCTCTTCCTGTCATGCTCGTCTTTCCCGTTGTGACAGCAGTATTAGGCAGAATGCTCTATGGGCTCCGAATGAAAAACACCATGGCCCGGGAACTCTCCGAACAAAACAAGCGGTTGGACATTATTTTTGAAAGCATCACAGATGCAGTAATCACTACTGACGGCGAGGGTCAGACTGAACGCATGAACACTGTCGCTGAGACAATTACCGGATGGAGTATAGAAGAAGCAGCGGGAAAACCTATGCGGGATATCCTATCTATCCACCACGAAGGTACGGGCAGTCAGTTACCCGACCCCTTTGAATCCCTCTCAGAAGGCAAACGGTCTGAAATTGAATACTCACAGGTGTTGCTTACCGACAAGAACGGTGAAAGCCGAGTCATCAACGGTGAAGCCTCTCGTATTGTGGACCCTGATGGCGGTACACGTGGAATCGTCCTTGTGCTCAGAGACCAGACCGAGGTACGTAAGCAGGAAGCACGACTGCAGAGAAATGCCAAGCTCGAATCAATAGGTGTGCTCGCCGGAGGTATCGCTCACGACTTCAACAATCTACTCGGCGGCATCTTCGGTTATATCGAACTTGCCCAGCAGGCACAAACCCTGCCACAGGTCAGAGAATATCTTGAAAACTCACTCTCCGTACGTGAACGTGCAGTCGACCTTACCAATCAACTGCTTACGTTTGCTAAAGGCGGAGTGTCAGTCCAGGAACCTGTTGACCTGGAACAGCAGGTACGGGAAACTGCCTCATTTATCCTGTCCGGAACTTCAGTTGCAGTAACAATTGACTCTGCAGAGGAACCCCTTCTATGCAGGGGTGATAAGAATCAAATATCCCAAGTGATTGAAAACCTCATACTGAACGCCAGACAGGCGATGCCCAACGGAGGCGCACTCAACATTACTCTAGGAGATACTCGTATCGAAAAAGGATCACAAGTTCCCTTGCAATCGGGGACATATCGTTACTGTTCGTTTACAGATACAGGAACCGGTATTACACCCGAGAACCTTCAGAAGATTTTTGATCCTTTCTATACAACAAAAAAGGAGGGAACAGGTTTGGGTCTCGCTATTTGCCATTCGATCATAAAAAATCATGGCGGTATGATC
>JBNJDX010000041.1:0-16938 GCA_051745285.1 Spirochaetota bacterium | reverse complement strand
GGCTGCCTGCCGATTACGGTAGATGTTTTTCCAACTCAGATCGGAGAGCCTCATAGGGATATGCTCCCTGCAGTCTCATAAGCTGCTTGCCTTGGTGAAACAGCATGATCGTTGGAATTGACTGGATACTGTAGCGTCCTGAGATAGCTGGCTGTTTGTCGGTATCCACCTTTATGGTAAGAATCCTTCCTTTGTACTCTTTAGCAAGCCGCTCGACAGCAGGACTGACCATTTTACAGGGGCCGCACCAGTCAGCGTAAAAATCGACCAGGACAGGGAGAGAGCTTGTTGATATGAGTTTTTCGAACCGATTTGGTAATTGTGACATACCCTTTTCCTCCTTGTGCCTGTAATATAATCATGGCCAGCATAAAAAACAAAGATGATTTTGCACTAACCGGGTGCTTGGCAGGCAGGAATCTGTTACAATGGAATCGGACTGGATGATTTTGAACGAAACAAGGTACGAGGAAGCATGGAACAGGAAAACATTATACTGCAGCAGCAGGCAAAAGAGTATGCACGCAGCTTTTTTCTGCGTGACGACACGCGATATGGCTGTGCTGAATCGGCTTTTATCGCGCTAAAAAGCATATATGAGCTGCCGGAGCCGGACGTCTCTTCTGAGGCAATGGCGTTTAACGGCGGGATTGCTTACTCCGGTGGTATGTGCGGGGCTCTTACCGGGGCTGCCATGGCACTGGGATTGTTAGCCGAGCAGCGTTGCAGCGACCATAAACGGGCAAAGAAATTAGCACGTGAGGCTCTTTTAAAGGTGCGTTCTGAATTTCACAGTGAATTTGGCTCTGATCAGTGCTCCGATCTGATCAGTTATGATATTTCTATCCCTTCCGAGCATGACCGGTTTATTGAAAGCGGTGAGTGGAAGAGTAGCTGTATGAGGCAGATTGAGTTTGTTGTTACCCGCCTGGCCGTACTGAAGCGGCAATATGCGTGGGATGAATTTGCTTCAGAGTTAGCCTAAGCACAACACAGAAACTGGAAGTAGAGACGCCATACGTGAAAACTTCCTGCTGCAGGAAGGGTGTGACTTATGGGCATGTGCGTTGTTACTAGGGAGAGAGGGGAATAAAAAAAGTAGATCGAAAAATGTGGTTGACACAGGGAAAGTAATAACAATATAATTACTTCAGCTGGGAGGCAGCATGATTGTTTCGATCGTTCCCATCGGTAATTCAAAAGGAATCCGCATCCCCAAATTCATTCTAGAAGAGTTGCAAATACGCGACACGGTCGATCTGACTGTGTCAGACGATAAGCTTGTTGTCACCCCTGTTAAAAGAAAACCGCGTGAAGGCTGGTATGAGGCCTTTTCCTCGCTTCACGGCAGGTCAGATGATGCCCTGCTTATTTCTGACAGCGATGTAGGCGGAGGGAAACGCGGGTCTACACAGTTTGGCTGGGATACCTAGATGAAACAGTATGATATTTATCTGCTGAATGTTGATTCAGCAGTCACTTCCCAGGTGAAAAAGACCCGCACGTGCGCAATTCTCTCTCCCGATGAGATGAATCTGGCTCTGCAGACAATCATTATTGCCCCGGTAACCACGAAAACACCAGCTTGCCCGACCCGGGTGCCGGTTGTCTTTAACGGGAAACAAAACTATATCGTGCTTGATCAGCTTCGCACTATTGATAAGTCACGACTGGTAAAGAAGCTCGGCAAGATTGGGGAGCCGGCCGCCGGTCGAGTAAAGGCAATCATTTCAGAAATGTTGGTTGAATAGGCGATTGCCTTCGAGAAAAAATCTTACTACCTTCGGGATATGGAACAAAAACAAAGAAAAGGTTTAGTGTACGGTTCTCTGGCAGCTGATTCCCTCAGCTTGGGGAGCCACTGGGTGTATAACGTGCAGGCGATTGAAAAGCGTCTGGGAACTCCGGATAAGCTAACTGATCCGATTGTCAAGAGCTTTCACCCCACCAGAAAACGGGGAGAGTTTACCCATTACGGGGATCAGGCCTTCTGGCTGCTCGAACACATTGCTCAGCAGGGCGACTACGACAGTGGTAGCTTCTTCGAGCTGTGGAAGCAGAAGATGACTGATTATGACGGGTACATGGATAAGGCAAGCAAAGCAACCCTCGAGGCAGGAACAGCAAGCAGCAGCGATGACCTTGGCGGTGCAGGGAGAACTGCTCCCCTGGCCTATCTGTATCACGATGATTCCGCCAGACTCGCTGAGGCCGCACAGGAGCAGGCTACGCTGACTCACGCGGATCCCCTTGTCGCCGATACTGCCCGGTTTTTCTCGTTACTGCTGTTTGAGACTGAACAGCCGATGGACCAGGCAATCGTACGGGTGCTTTCGTACGGCGGGTGGAAGAGTGAGAACTTGTTAGAGCTAGTTGAAGCAGGAGTGAATTCATCTCAAGAGGAGACCACTCCGTCGATTAAACAGTTTGGTCAGATGTGCAGTGCTCAGCGCGCACTGCCTGCTGCTGTTCATCTGCTGGTACGCTACAGCCAAAGCTACCGGGAGGCCATGATTGCCAACACAGCGGCAGGCGGCGACTCTGCCGCGCGTGGGCTCCTCGTTGGCATGGTTCTCGGCGCCAGAGGCGGATATGAGGCGATACCCAGTGAATGGATAGAACCGCTTGTCTATCGTGAACGGATTGAAAAGGCTCTCGAGACTATCGGGTAGAGCGAGTTATTCGCCCTGTACCTGATAATAAAGTGATCGTTGCCGGTCTTTTGTATCAAACTCTATGAGCACGACGTTTTGCCAGGGGCCGAGTAGAACTTCGCCGTCTAAGACCGGGATCGAAAGGCTGTGGTTAAGCAGCAATGCCCGCAGGTGACTTGACCCGTTGTCATCATGCCAGGTCTGGTGGTGGTGATATGACGTTCCGTCGGCAAAGTGCTCGCCGTAGGGCAGACCGAGTGAACTGGAGAACAGATGGTCAATATCGTGTTCCATGATATTCGGTTCTGCCTCCGTGACAGCCAGGGCCCCGACACAACCGGCAACAAATACCATCACATAGCCCTCACGAATACCGCTATCACTGACGACCTCTCTGATGTGGTCATCAAGCACAATCTTGCCCATCTTACCTTTTAAACGATAGTCTCGCTTTTTTGTATATACTGCCATGAACGGACCTCCTGACGTGGCTATTCCGTTTCAAAATAGGAACGGATTGCTTCCGGAGTCGGCGGACAACCGGGTACAAAGCGCGTAAAATGGCGAGTGCAGCTGCCGATACCCAGAAGCTGCTGCTTTTGAGCTTCGCTTGCGGCCTCACTGTCTCTGAAGGCTCGTCCGATTGCAAACGACACTTCTTCGGTGGGCTGAGTTCCGGCTTCCTTGAGGGCATGAATCAGTGATGCGTAGCAGGTTGAGCAGGCATCGCGCTGATCAACCATCTTGCCGAGCTGATCGAGCAGGGGGTCCTGTGCTACCTGCTGCTGTACGTTTACTGGCTCGTTAATCTCGCGCAGTTGTGATGAGCTGTTCCATGCCGTTCCTACAGAAAGTTCTTCAGAGCGCAGGATATAGGGAACATCGGCGGGCTCAAGTTCGAACACTGTAACTGCATAACTGTCGAGCAGCACCGGATCCTCAGCGTAGAGGATTCGATGTGTCTGTGAAGGGGAGCCTCCCTCTTCAAAGGTCGGATCCCCGCATATTCCGTCCATGATGATAAAATCCTGTTTTATCACTGTGTTCAGTCGAGCAATCGGCTCATGAAGGCCGAGTGAGTGGTATCTGCGCTTTTCTGCATTCGGTATGCAGCCTTTCAGGTTTTTCAGTGCTCCTGTGTAGCGCGCCTGACAGTGCCCCTTGAGTACAGGAAAATTAATGAGCACATCAAAGTTGTCCATCTCGTCACAGATCTTCAGCTCATGTCCCCCGGCATCTACGCTGTGCGAGGAGCTTTTTTGCGTATCAATAAGGCCAAGTCCGTACTGCTTTGCCAATTTCTCATATCCGCATTGCTTGAATGCCCGGGCTGTGTTCCCGCCGGCCCATGAGCCTTCAAGGATGGTAATGTCACGGTGTCCGTGTGCATGTAAATAGCTGAGGGCCCCCTCGAGGATCTCCGGATGGGTGGTAGCCCCTTCAGAGGCATCTGAGGCTTTCACCAGATTCGGTTTGAGACAGATACGGGAGCCAGAGGGAATGCGGGCCGCCATTTCAACAGTCTCAAGCAGCTCGATAGTCATATCCTGAAGAGACGGGCTGCTGCCGTCTCCATAGATGGCAGTAATTACATTGTTCTGGTCCATATGTATTGCTCCTTCTTGTGTTCTGTACGTATCGTAGAGGAATTGGGAAGAAGCTGTCAATGACTCAGTTACTTGAGATACTTCAGGTAGGCATGCTGGCGCTCTATCATAACCTCTACCAGCTCAGGGATGCGCTCCACTTTATCAATGACAGGATTCACCAGTAAGGCTTGAACCACGAGGTCCTTTCGCTGTTGTAAAACGGCTTGGACAGTAAGATCATATGTCCCGGCATAATTTCTCAGCAGGGCAGCGAATCCACGGGGAAAGTTGGGGAAGGCTATCGGTTCCAGCCTGTCTTTATAAACACGGGCTGGCACCTCAACAGCCAACCAAGGCGGCAATTGAGGGATGAGGCCGTCATTGAGTATGTTAACGGCAGCCTCCTCATGTCCGCTGTCCTCGATAAAAGCCTCCATCATGGGGACTGCCCGCTCGTGATACCCGTCGGTGCGCATGACCAATTCCGGTGCCAGCTGGGCTAATGTATAGCGGTAGAAGGTGTAAAAGTCGAGAATGCCCTGGTGGTCAGCCCCATCGTAGGCCCAGGGAACGTATTCTCCGATATGGCTGTCCCAGGTAATGGGAAGCAGTCCGAAGTGGTCCATGATATGTTTAAACATGCGTCTGTCCGCCCAGGGTTTTGAACTCTTGGGAACCTCTGCAGCGAACCGCTGGGCAGCCCCCTCGGTTTTAAGGCTTACTCCTGTTTTGCGGTAATAGGCGAGCACGTCGCTGTAGCCGGGTTCCTGGGAAAAGAAGTGATAAGCCTTCTCCATGATCGTCTTGAGGAGGTCCTCACCAGTGTGTTTGTCAGAAGCCTCCAGGAGTACGCTGAAATGGTTAAGACCCCCTGCGCGAAAGTGGATACGTTCAAGAGGAATACCGAGAATCTCGGGGAGATAGCGCTTTAAGGAGGCAATTTCATGGCACATGCCGAAAAACTGGAGCTCTGGGAATCGCTGCTTCACAGCCATTGTTATCGGGGTCATGGGGTTAGAATAACAGAAGGTTTTAGCTTGAGGACAGTATGTCATGATATCAGCAGCAATTTCCAGAATGGGAGGGATGATGCGCAGAGCATGGAACACTCCGCCTGCTCCGCCGTTCTCGCCATATACCTGGTGGATACCATACTGCTGTGGCAATCTCCAATCCTGCTCCCACAGTTCGAAACGCTCGCCCACTTCGATTGATATCACCACAAAATCAGCGTTTTTCAGGGCTTCCGGACGGTCTGTGCCTGCAGTTACTGTCAGAGAGAGACCATGCTTGTCGATAAACTGCTCTGCCTGCTGTTTGACTTCCATGACAGCCTGTTCTCGTATGTCCAGGAGGGAAATTTCGGCCCCAGTGAGTACCCTGCTTTGGGCGATATCCTCTAACATATCATATCCGAATTGTGCGCTTCCTGCTCCGATTAATACTATTTTCATTGAATTGTTTCCTTCTGTTGTCTTTCCCCAAACTGGTGAAGAACGAATTAATACGTTGAACCTCGCTCTACGAGCCGGGTTTGCAGCTTTTGCTGTAGATACTGCTTAAGGGAACTCCTTCCTTTGCTAGGTTCAGTTACCCAACAGGCAAACCTGGAATCCCTCAACCCTCATTCGGCCGGTTACTCAAGCGGCGGCAGCCGTCGTTGTCCTGCTGAGTGCTTTCATCAGTACCGCATTCCAAACCACACCTGTACCCAGCCGGAAAACATTACATAAGGGAGAGAGAGCATTCACTTGATGTGCACAACTGCGTGTATACTAGTGACTGACCAAAACCTAGTCAATAACCCGATATTGCAAATAGATACATGTCCTTTCTAAGAGAAACCCTGCGAACGTGCGAGATTCAGCAATGATCTGAGATGGTTGTAGTAGCGGGGTTGAAAGGCCGAGAGATTGCATAACATGTTGTAGCTCGGCATATGAAGGTCAGTGAGGTAGGGTTCAAGTTGTTTTTTCCACTGTGTTTCAGAAAGCAGTTCTCTGGAAGTTTCAGCGGCCAGTACGTGGAGCTCTCCGATAGCCGTGATTGATTCTTCAGGCGGTAGTTTGTCAGATTTTATACTGTTGGCCTCCGGTGTGGTTGGTACCAGGTTCCAGATACGGTCATGAACCACAAATGACCAGGGAATTACATGATCCAGGACGAACGTGGTATCCAGTCGCTTTCCGGAGTAGGGACAGTGCAGCTTGGAAGTTGAAGCAATAACACGGCTCCAGTAGGAGCGCTGTGTGCTGAGGGGGCTCCGTCTATTTGGGGGGATGAGTTTGGATGCAATATTGGGAACACTGGGATTGCATCTTTGCATGTAGAGCATCCATTCCCAAAGCACCCATTTTTCAACAATGGCCCGGTTTGCCAGAAAGTAGTTAAGCCATTCGGTGTGCAGTACAATATGCGTACGCTCCTGATCGATATAATACAGCGGTTTGGCACTGTCAAAGTGAGAAAAGGCGAGCTCAGCAACAGTCTTGTTCACCTGACCGTCTGGAAGCCCTCTGAGATCTTTGGTGAAAAAGGGTCGAATGAGGCGGTAGGGAACATATTTGTGCAGATCGGTTCGAGAAATCAAGTCGCTGTAGTGTTCTGTGAGCTCAGTAAAGTGCTGTGGGGTTCCAGGCCGCACAGTTTCCTGAAGCTCTGGAAGGGAACGCAAGCTTATTGGGATAGTGTCCCGTGCTCCGAAGGAGAGTTTGAAATAGAAGACAGGGTACCAGGCAATAGCAAGCATGCTGCCTAACAGCTCATGTAAGGGCACTATTCTGTTGGTCGGGAGAACCTCCGGATGGGCTAAACGACGTATCAGAGCAAGGAAAAAGAGATACTTGTATGAGTTTGTCCTGCTGGAAAAGAGCCGCAAAAGTGTCCCTACTGGAACCCGTTCTGAGGGGGGAAGTTGACCTGTCATTGTACTGAAATAATCCACCTCACCAATTGTACAGCAGTAGAGGGCGCTCAGCAAGCGCAACTCAGATACTTACCTCTATTTGAAACCATGCTCCCTGTAGCCACTGAGGATTTCATCAGCTTATAGAATGGACTACACTTTCCCAACATGGGTTTTCGCAGGAGGAACATACCCAGTCTGGACTGTCCGATACCTCCTCCTATGGATTCTGGGACTTCTCCGGCAAGCAGTCCTCGGTGGAGCAGCAGCTGGGAGGCACCCGCACAGTTCAAGCTGTCGCAGCAGAGCGGCCTTGTTGACACGGCACCCCACAGAGGAGAGTTCAAAAATTCTCAGGTACCGGGTTCCACAGGAGAATATCCCCAGTGCCGTCCTGCAGGTCGTAGCTGATATCGATGACAAAGACAACACCGTACTCTACCAGGATCGTGTGGGATGGCCATAGTGCGTTGCCACTTCTGCTGCGGGGTATGTTGAGACGGGTAAGGGGGGGAGAAATACTCTCTATGTGTATTAAACCCTATGAATCAAAAGCACGCATGTATGCTGTTGAAGCATAATACCGGTAAGTAAATTAGTAAAACTGTAATTAAAAAGATTGATAGTTGTTATCATAAGTAGAAGCGTGATGCATTTTATACCTGCCTATCATCCTCTTTTCTGTTTCCTGCAGCATTCTTTTAAAAAAGTTACATAACAAAAATACACTCGCGGAAACAGGCAAGAAGAGTAAAGTCATAGTACCGAAAAATATAGTATTCACTACTACAAAAAATATCATAGTAATTGCACTAGGATTATGTGCAATAGGAGAACGAGAGATGAAAAGATTGTTTAAGCTGCTGGCTATATTAGTTACTGCTGTGTTTGTGTTTACCTCGTGCAGTTTGTTTTTATCAGACAGCAAGGAGCTTTCACTGTATACAACAGCGGGAACTCCTGAGAGTTATACGGCAACAGGAAGTACTGCAAGCAGGGCTACAAACGAGGAGCTAGGCGTAGCAACTGAACTCGGAGGAGCTAGGATCGTTGTTACAAAAGTTGAAATGGTTATTCTTGAGTTAGAACTTGAAGTTGATTCAGATAACCCGAATTCTGTGGTCGAAGATATTGAAGCAGGACCGTTTCTGTTTGAACTTCCTTTGGATGGCTCATCCGCCAATTTATTCGAAGGAATACTTATACCGGAAGGGTTCTATGAGGAACTTGAAATTGAAGTAGATGCGCCTGAGAGCGACGATGAATATATATCGTTCTTTATCGAAAACTATCCCCAATGGGATGAAGAATTAGATGTAAGCATTCGCGTTACCGGAACATATCAGGTAGCTGATGATCCGGCTGAAGATTTTGTATATCGCCAATACGACTTCAATGAGGATTTTGAGATAGAATTTGAGCCAGCACTTCAGATAACTGGAGGCGAGACGAGTATTGTGTTAGCTATAAATGTGAGCACATGGTTTTTAAATGAAGCTAAAACTGGACTTTATAATCCAAATGAGATCACAATAGATTCCGACGAAGCCAGTCAAGTTGAAGACAACATCGAAAATTCTTTCGAGTCATTTGAAGATAGTCTCGACGATTAATCAGTTTAATTGAGTACGAGGGGGATCTAACAACAGGTCCTCCTCATTTTTTTGACAACACCTCCTCATAGTCAGGGAAACGGGCATTTCACAAAACAACAGATGCCTCAGGTGAACCTCTACCCCCGTAAACGTCTTTTACTCGCACCAGGACAACCAAATGAACAAATACTCAGTTCAGAGACCATGCTCAGAACAGAGGCAATTAGCGCACTTTGTATTGGTGAAGCACGGGCACACCTTTAATAACTGGTCATGGTAGTAAGAAACACAATTGCTCCCATGCAAACACACAAGTTTGACACTCGAGACCTTGCGATTTACATTTCTCCCCTGACCGTACAAGATATGGTATTGCCTGGATATAAGTTGCATCAATTAACTGGGGAGGAGAAAGAAATCTGGTCGGTTTGGGTTACAGGAAATTGGCGAGTTACCTTCTTCTTCGAAGATGGTGATGCATATATCGTAGATTATAGGGATTATCATGAGGAGATACATGACATGACAAGTAAACGTAAGCCTGTCCATCCGGGCACTATCTTAAAAGAAGATGTATTAAAACCCCTCGGGCTAACTGTCACAGAAGCCTCCGCTGCTCTTGGTGTGTCACGAAAGACCCTTTCCGAGTTAATACACGAAAAAGCGTCTTTAAGCCCGGATATGGCGATTCGTATTGCCAAAGCTACAAACACCTCTCCCGAAAGCTGGCTGAATATGCAGACGAATGTGGATTTATGGAGATCCGAGCAGAAGGATTTGCAAGTAGTCCCATTCCCAACTCACACTGAGCCCTCTCATGGCATTGGAGAAAGGTAGCCTCGGCCCCCTGCTAACCACTTGATACCGAATGCCCCCAATAAGCCGCAGGGAACCTTTCACTGTAACTTCGTACACCTCTCTTGATTTCGTTATGAACTTGACACGGAATATCTATTGGGCGAGAAAAAGGCATAAAATGTTTGCTTCCCAGAGCAAAGGCATTGCGCTGAAATCATGCACGCCACTGGTTGTACAGGAGCAACGGTTCCCAGGCAACATCTGGCTCGGACTGCTACATGAGTTCGATACCGTGCTCCCGGCAGCCCTGAAGTACCTCTTCAGGCCACAAGCTGGCCTGCACCTCTCCGACATGGGCTTTTCGCAGGAGAAACATACACAGCCTGGACTGTCCGATACCTCCTCCTATGGATTCTGGGAATTCTCCGGCAAGCAGCCTTCGGTGAAACAGCAGCTGGGACCGTTCAGGGCACCCGCGCAGTTCGAGCTGCCGCAGCAGAGCTGCCTTGTCGACGCGTACTCCCATTGAGGAGAGCTCAAAAGTTCTCTCGAGTACCGGGTTCCACAAGAGAATGTCCCCGTTCAGTCCGTGGTATCCTCCTTCGGTCTCTGTACTCCAGTCATCGTAATCGGGAGCTCTGCCGTCATGGGGTTTACCGTCCTGCAGGTCATAGCCTATACCGATGACAAAGACAGCACCGTACTCTTTAGCGACGGCGGATTCCCGCTGAGTGGGAGTGAGCTCGGGATACATGTCGCAGAGCTCTTCAGAGTGGATAAAAGTGATCTCTTCAGGCAGAATAGGCCGTATCTCAGGGTAGCTCTCGTAGACGAGAAACTCTGTAGCCTGAAGTGTCGCATATATCTTGTTGACAACAGTTCTGAGAAACTCGACACTCCGTCTCTCGGGCGGGATTGCCAGCTCCCAGTCCCACTGGTCAACGTAATAGGAGTGGAGGTTGTCGGGGTCCTCATCCGGCCGGATGGCGTTCATGTCGGTGTAAAGTCCATATCCCGGCTCAATATGGTAGTCGCCAAGCATCATACGCTTCCACTTGGCCAAGGACTGCACAATTTCGGCGGTTACCGGCATGCCTTTCGGATTGAAGGAAACAGGTTTCTCAACCCCGTTAAGATCGTCATTTACCCCGGTTCCGGAGGGCAAAAAAAGCGGGGCGGTAACCCTGCGCAGCTTTAATTGTGCCGAGAGATACGTCTGGAAAAAGTTTTTAATATTGTGAATTGCCATCTCGGTCTCTGCAAGCGACAAGATCGACTGATAGCCTTCCGGATAGTAGTATTCTGGACTCACTGATGCCCTCCTGCATACGGAATGTTCGTATGAGCGGCATTATAACCAGATACACGAGGTTTGGAAACCGTTTGATTCTCCTTAGAAATGAGAAAACTGTCCCTCCCCCCTTACCCAAACTGTGATATTTTGGCATACTCCGAGGTATGGCAGATGATAAGAAAGTAATCTACTCAATGGTGGGTGTCACCAAACGGCATCAGCAGCATGTGGTGCTGAAAGATATCTACCTCAGTTATTTTTATGGGGCGAAAATCGGTGTGCTCGGTCTCAATGGTTCGGGAAAGAGTACGCTCTTAAAAATTCTCGCCGGCGTTGATACCGAATATGAGGGAGAGACAGTACTCTCTGCCGGATATTCGGTTGGCTACCTCGAGCAGGAGCCTCTCTCCGATGAGCATCGGAGCGTCCGGGAGGTTGTCCAGGATGGGGCGAGCAGGGTCTTCGAGCTGCTTGAAGAGTTCGAGCGGATAAATGAATCGTTCGGCGGTGAGCTCGACGGTGATCAGATGGAAGAACTTCTTGATCGCCAGGGGAAAGTGCAGGAGGAGATCGACCGTCTTGACGGCTGGGACATTGATTCCAGGCTGGAGATGGCCATGGACGCCCTGCGCTGTCCTCCAGGAGACATGCCGGTAGACCAGGTTTCCGGCGGGGAGCGCCGGCGTGTGGCGCTGTGCCGTCTGCTGCTGCAAAAGCCGGATATTCTTTTGCTTGATGAGCCGACCAACCATCTGGATGCTGAATCGGTGGCCTGGTTGGAGCATCATCTCCAGCAGTACTCTGGGACTGTTATCGCGGTGACACATGATCGTTATTTTCTCGACAATGTCGCCGGCTGGATTCTGGAACTTGATCGGGGAGAGGGAATCCCCTGGCGGGGAAACTATTCCTCCTGGTTGGAACAGAAACAGGAGCGCCTGCGCATCGAGGAAAAGCATGAGAGTAAACGGCAGCGGACCCTGCAGCATGAGCTTGAGTGGATTCGGATGACCCCGCGCGCCAGGCATGAGAAATCAAAGGCACGAATAGGAGCTTACCAAAGCCTGGCTCAAAGAGATGATTCAGGGAGAGAGCAGGAACTCCAAATCCGGATTCCTCCAGGTCCCAGACTCGGCGATATCGTCTTTGAAGGTGAGCACGTGAGTTTCAGCTATGATGAGAGGAAACTGTTTGATGATTTCTCCTTTTCGCTGCCACCCGGAGGTATTGTCGGTATCATAGGTCCCAACGGGGTGGGAAAAACCACCTTTTTCAGACTGCTGTCGGGAGAAATTGAGCCGGATTCCGGACACATCAAGCGGGGAGAGACCGTGAAGATGGCCTACGCCAGTCAGATGCGGGAGGATTTAGATCCGAATGTCAGTATATGGCAGGCAATCTCTGGCGGTAAAGAGCAGATGTCACTCGGCGGGAGACTCATTAATTCCCGCGCGTACTGCGCTCAGTTCAACTTTTCCGGAGCCCAGCAGCAGAAACTGCTAGGCAACCTCTCGGGAGGTGAACGGAACCGAGTGAACTTGGCTTTGACTCTCAAAGAGGAGGCTAACGTGCTCCTCCTTGACGAGCCCACAAACGACCTCGATGTAAACACTATACGTGCACTGGAAGAGGCTATTCTCAATTTTGCCGGCTGCGTGGCTGTGATCAGTCACGATCGCTGGTTCCTGGACCGGATATGTACTCATATTCTGGCATTTGAAGATGAGGGAGAACTCTTCTGGTTTGAAGGAAACTTCTCCGAGTACGAGGAAGATAAGAAGCGCCGTCTCGGCGAGGAGGCCCTGATCCCAAAGCGGCTCAAGTACCGGGCCCTCACTAGGGATTAAGGGGAGCGCTCAGCCGAGGCGTTCTCCGTTTCGCAGTTGGGTTCGCAGCGTGTGTATCCGATTATCAATGGCCTGCAGCTCGCCTAAGAGTTCCCGTTCGGAGTCAGTGGTAGAGATCACATGACGAATCCCTCCCTGACCGATAACCACCCGACGCGTGCCAAGCAGAGCGAGAACCGGATCGTGCGTTGCCATGATGACGATCTTTTCTTTTGCCAGAAGCAGCTGCAGGGCCTTTTGGCGGTCAATTCCGGCATTTTCAATCTCATCGATAACGATTACAGGAGAGGTGCTTAAGATTGCAGCATCGGCAATCATCAGGGCCCGGCTCTGTCCGCCGCTGAGACTGGTAATCTGGGACGAAGGGGAAAACGCCTCCCCGGCGAGTGCATTCGCCTGTTCAATGACTGTCTGTGTTATCTCTTCTGGATGAGCCCTCATGCGACTTTCTGCATGCATGCGTATAAACTCCTCTACACTCAGATCCATGACAAAGTTCATATTCTGTGAGAGCTGGGCAACCAGTTTACCGGAAGTAGCAAAACGCCAGCTGGTATCAGGAATCTGGCCGTTAATGTGGATGGTACGCTCAGTCGGAGTATCACCTTGAGCAACCCATTCGATGTCTGCCAGTAGCCTGCTCTTCCCTGAGCCGGTGGGACCTACGATACAGGTAATTTCTCCGGCTCTCAGTGTCAGTTCCTGAAAGTGCTCTCGTTTGCCGTGCTTGTCAGTACCCGGGTAGACGGTAATCGATGAGACTGTATCATCATCTGAAAGAAAGGATTCCATCTGCTCGATAAAGGCAGCGAGCTCTTTTTCTAGTTCTTCTGCCTGAATCTTGTCGGAATCAGGCAGCTGTTCAATGTATTGGCGCAGGGTCTTGTCTGTTTTCCCTTTGACAGGAATGTTCTTTTCGGTGAAAAAACCTTCTGCAAACGGGTAGGCCTCCAGAAGGGAACCGATTGTCTTATTACGCATCAGGGCTGCCTCCCGGGTTTTGATTCATGTGCATCTTGCGTACATTTCCCATCTGATACTTCTCACCTATGCGGGTTTCTCCCAGACAGTAGGAACACAGAGCTGCAGGCATGCTGTAGCGGAGCTGATAGCCCTCCAGTGAACTAAGCTCTCCAGATTCCCTGTAGAGCAGGGTACTCAGCTCATAACAGCCCTGCCCGGTAAGACCGTTCACATGGAGAATAACTGCCGCAGGGTTGACTTCGTGAACGCGGGCTGCGAACACTTCCCGTTCGGCCTGAGAGACGATATCCCCCTTGGTAATCACAACAATATCAGCTGTTTTCAGCATTGGTCCGATCTTTCGCGGGGTGTTGATACCGCTGAGATTGTCTATGACACAGACTGCCTGAATTCCCTTGATATAGGGGGAACACCGATTACACAGGCCTGCCGACTCACTGACAAGCAGATCATACCCTCCTTCGGCCGCCCAGCCCACGACAGCCTCAATGTTTGAGACAAAGTAGTGGTCGGGGCACAAATCCCCGGAGAGACCTTTCTGCACCGGTATTCCGGCTTTTGCGTAGATCTCGTCATCATCGGTGTAAAGGCAGTCAAATTTCACTACGGCCGCGCTTATATTCCGTTTGGCTACAGCTTCCAGCGTCTTTACAATGACCGAAGTTTTCCCTGAGGAGGGAGGTCCCGATACAGTCACAAGGTTCATAGTTGCACCTCCATTTGGTCTTGTTTGCCTGCTTCAAAGAGCCGGTTGCACTCTGTTGTCAGGGCCCCGATATCCTGTCCGTAGATTGTCTCCCATCCGAGCCAGCGAAAGGTTCCTCCTTCCGGTAGATTGTTATCAACAGATGGATTAACGCTTGGAAACATGCCTTTTGAACGCAACAGATCCCCTGTCTGCCTGCTTTCAAGAAACTCGGTAACCTTTCTGAGGCTTCCAGCTTTCGACTGTTTGGTTACGGTGAAGATTGGACTGATAATTGCCCCATCCTCCGGCCATACAGCCTTCAAGGTGGTAGTAGAAAACAACATACGTGTGAAAAACCAGGGGAGGATGGTCACGGCCGGCTGCTGTGTGTCGCCAGTCGGCTTGACCATTTCAGCCGGGTGCTGCGACTGCTGAAAATTCCGCCCTAAAGCCCGCACCGCATCAGGGCCGAACTGATCATAGAGCGTGAGGCAGACGGCATGAAACAAATCGATGTCTTCAACGGGAATGCTTACCGCCCCCGTGAGTTCTTCGGAGAGGATATCCTCCCAGCAGGCGGGTGTTTTTCGGCCTTCGAGCTGCAGGGTATCGACAAGAAAGACCGCTGGGACTCCTCCCAGCATGGTATAGTTGCCTTCGGGATCTTTGAAGTTGATCCCCTGGTAGGCCGGATGAAAGTGTGACAGGCCGGAGAGGTCGCTAAAGGTTTTCGCATCCCGGAAACGGCCGATGAGCTCAGGTTCGAAGAAGAGTTCAAACCCTGCAGAGATGGCAAGGTCAGGGAGGTCTTCTTCGCTCTCTGCCAGACGATAGATGTCCTCAAGCCAGGATATTCCTCCCGAGGCAGACTGTAGATTGACTTCAAGGGCGAATCCGTCTTGCCCCTCAGACGTTTCGGCAAACTTCTCAAGATTCTCCTTGAGCGGAATAGACACCGGGCAGGGAAGTAAGCCGGAGATTGTACAATGTTCTAATTCACTTGGGCTCTCATTTCCCCTGTACTGTTCGATCACTGCACAGATTTTTTGCATATGTCCTTCCGGATCTTTGTGTTTTGAGAGCATAGCGGACTTAAAGGTGATCCTCTCCCCGAGATTCTTCAGGAGGCTGGGGTTACCGAACTGGGGGAATCCGTGTCTTGTGAAGTACTCGAGGGTCTCGGGATACCGGTTGATTATTGACGATATCGTATCGTTTAGGTTGAAGTAGTGTGCTTTCATGAGCGTGAATGTAGTATACCGTTGAGAAAAAGTATGTAACTTTGGTTACCTGTAAAGTTGACAGATATGCAGTAATTTAGTAATACAGTAAATTACTGCATATCAGGAGGATGATAATGAACATACCGACGACTCTCAAACACAAACCCGTTGTAATAACAGAAGATTATGAGCACATTGACGGCCGCTATGCCTATGACACCGATGCAAAGGGACTGTCGCTGGGGCTTGCCCAGTGGAATGATCGTGGAAAAGTTGACATTTCTGCCAAGATTTGGCGACACACCGGTACTAAGTGGTCACGGCAGTCAGAAGAACTGCCACTCCATCGTGTGCTGGATCTGGCAATTTTCGTCTGCCGGGCGAAGAAGCACTTCCAGGAGGCATACCAGTACGAACACTTTTATAACGAAGATGATCCCACAATAGACCGTATTGGACTGCAGGGAGATGCTATGACCGTGAAAATGTGTACTGATAATCCTATGCTCCATGCTGACATCGAATTGTTTCTCCAGTCTCTGGGTGAGGATGACGAGCTGCTTGGTGAACGGCTAAATCTCCTGGGGAGTCTGCTCAAAGAGATGGGATTTGTCCGGTAGGAATAACACGATACGCACTAATCTGGTCAGCCTACGTTACTGTTCCTTTCCTTCCACTTTTTCAGCATGTTAGAATCACGGCAGGAGGATATGTTGCCTATGGAACGTCGGGGAAAAGGAACTATTCTTGTCATGGATGACGAACGGGGCATCAGAGATATTACCACCAAAATGCTGCAGACAGTTGGATACGAAACGATGGAGGCCAAAGAAGGATCACAGGCAGTGGATATTCTGAAACAGGACACTGATCATCACATAACTGCGGCCCTGTTTGACCTCACCGTCCACGGTGGTATGGGAGGCAAGGACGCTGCCAAACAGATTCGGGATCTGAGACCCGACCTTCCGATATTCGCCTCCAGCGGGTACTCCTTTGAAGGGGGGGCTTCCGGTCTCTTTACTGCCAGCATCTCCAAGCCCTACCGCATGCAGGACCTGGTTACTCTGCTAGATACGTATCTGTAGCAGAACGGACTTCAGTTTGGGTGCACGACAATTTCGTTTTCACCGTCACGTTAGGCTCGTTTCCACCTGTATTCAAAGAAAAGGATTGACAAGTGTTAGCAAAAGTGCTAACACTTTGATATAATTTGTAGAATCATAAAATTCTATAGAACATCTTTTCAATAAATGCCCTCCGGAAGAGTTCCTGGATTCATTATCAGAGAAGACTATTGTTAAGGTTTTAGCGGTTTTCAAATTGGTTGAGGATATGGAAGTTATTCCTGTTAAGTTTTT
>JBNJDX010000040.1:0-17126 GCA_051745285.1 Spirochaetota bacterium | reverse complement strand
TAAAAGTCGTTGTTCTGTTTGGTTTGGCTCTGCTTCTTTTCTATGGACTGGGAGTGGTAGCAGGAGCTCTTCTGCCTGCTTCTTTTAGCCAACAGGATATTTCCCCGGAAAACGCCGATGGCTCGATATACCTTGCACATAACGGGTACCACGTGGAGATGTGCCTACCAGTTGCTTCTGCACCTGAGGAATTACTCGAACAGCTGTACATGCTCCATCCAGCCCTCTCTTCGGAACGCCCCCCTGAATATCTAAGAATCGGTTGGGGCGACCGTGTCTTCTACCCGGGAACTCCATCGCTCTCACAACTGGAAATCATTCCAACTTTCCGGGCTATCTTGCTTCCGACTCAAGCCGCTATGCGGATTTCCTGGCATTATTCTGCTCCCACAGAAGATGAATCTGTCAAAAAAATCCCGGTAACTACGTCGCAGATCAAAAAGCTCTATGCATTTGTTTCTTCTTCCTACATGTATGACAATTTGGCCGATATAAAACTCGTCCCCCTCCCCGAAACAATGATTGATCCGAGCTATGAATCCTCAGTATTTATAGCCGCCTCGGGGACCTACTCTCTGCTGTATACCTCCAACAACTGGACTAACAAAGCCCTGCAGAAAGCCGGAATCCCCACACGCCTCTGGACCCCCACCGTATGGGGAGTTGGCAGATAACACCACCCTGGGCCTATGCTAGTTTTTACTCCCAGGTAACACAGGTTACCGCCGCTTTCATACCAGAAGCAGTAAGTTGTGTATCAGAGTAGATAGGAGGTGTATTATGAGCGAATTTTTAGGGTCTCCAGAAAAGCAGGAAACACTAAAGACCATTGTAAAAGAGCTCCACGCGGGGAAAAGTGTGGCTGAACTTAAAAACCTGTTTGCTGATGTCATTGACGGACTGAGCGCAGAAGAAATTGCAAATATGGAACAGGAGCTCGTTAATGAAGGGTTCGGGGTCGAATCAATTCAGCAGCTATGTGATGTCCATGTTGAGGTGTTTGAAGACGAACTGAAGAAGCAAAAAGAAGAGCATATGCTCCCGGGCCATCCGGTTAGCACCTACAGGGCTGAAAACCGAGAGCTTGAAAAACGCCTGAAACAGCTAGAACAGTCCTTAAAAAAGTTGAGGAAACAAGATACTGATACAAAGACGGTTCTTTCATCTGTGCAGGAACTAAAGACATTTGAAAAGCACTATCAACGAAAAGAAAATCAGCTTTTCCCGAAATTAGAAGAGGTCGGTTTTACCGGACCAACTTCAGTTATGTGGGGGAAGCACGACGAAATCCGTGACCAGCTCAAAGAGCTGATGTCTCTTTGTCAACATGAAGCAGATCCCAAGGCGATTAAGAAGAGCGGGACTGCCCTGATAAAAGCCATGAAAAACATGATCTTCATGGAAGAGAAGATCCTGTATCCCACTGCAATCAGAAAACTGGAAGCTCCTACCTGGGCCCGTATTCACGCTGAAGAAAACGAGATCGGGTTTGCCTGGGTCCGTCCGGGAAGCACATGGGATCCATCAATTTCAATTCGCTCGTATGCAAAGGGACGTTCGCAGGACAATGGCGGTGTACAGCCACCAAAAGACAGGGGCGGTGAGCAGCTCGTTTCCATGAACGAGGGAGCGCTTACAGAAAAGCAACTTAACCTTATGTTACAGCATATTCCTATAGACCTGACGTTCGTTGATGAGCATGACAAGGTTCGTTATTACTCGGCAACTGATGACCGTATTTTCCCCCGCTCTCCGGCAATAATAGGCAGAGAGGTAGCTAAGTGCCACCCTCCCAAGAGCGTACATATTGTGGAGAAGATCGTCGAAGCGTTCAAGAACAAAGAAAAGACAAAGGCAACCTTTTGGCTTGATTTCAATGATCGAAAAATCATGATTACCTACTATCCGGTATTCGATGAAGAGGGTAGCTACGCCGGTGTGATAGAATTTTCTCAAGATATCACCGAAATTCAAAAGCTGGAGGGAGAGCATCGCCTCCTGGACTGGTAGCAAAACGTTCTAGACAGAAAGGAAACCTTTCATCGGATGCGAGTACTTGACTGATCCACGGTATATTGCAATGCAAGCGGCTGCCCTATCCTGTCCAAAACGATCGGTTTCAGCTGGAAGACCTACACAGGTTTCCCCTCTGCTATGAGGGTTATACCGCTTTATTTACCAAGCCTTCTCAGCTTGTGGAGGGTTCTGCGGCTTGCGTAGTGAGAACAACTTTCCACTGGTTGTCTGCTTAAAAAGGCCACGCAGGGGGCTGCGTGGCCATCTTGTGTAAACACGATATCGAGACCGGAGGCTGATGCAAGCCCAGCTCTTCCCAGGTGCCAGTCAAACCTTTAATAGGAGGGAGGGGAAGTTTTAGCGGCACCCGAATAATTTGCTGGAGCCAAGAGGCATCCGGCTTTTCACGTTAAAGCAGCGATATGTTCAGCAATCAGCAGTCTCACTTCCCCCGCTGCACCCACACCATATCCAATAAGAAAAAATATGTAAAGAGATATTGGCATTTTTTCGATATTTTTTTATTGATATCTTCATAAGCATCCTTGCTCACTGAAATCAATGTTCATGCCACCTCGAAAATCACTTTCATGTAATCGTTCACCGCCCGAAAAGATGTTCTGCACACGCAATCTCTGCTATACTGACCATACTACTGGTACAAAGAAATACGGGGGACAATTCCATGGCAAAACCAAACATATTTGTTTCAAAGAAAAACAAAAAGATCGGCCAGCCACCGGGTTCGCTGGTTCACACAGGCACACGGTATCTTGACGACCCCACGGTAGAACTTATTGCTTATAACAAAAGCTCTTATCACCGCAGTAACCTTGAATTGTCGTTGAATGATCTTCAACTGGACGAGCACCAAGTAGGATGGCTGAATATTTCGGGGATCCACGATTCACACCTCCTAGAGACAGTAGGGAAGCGGTTTTCCATCCATCGTCTTCTTCTTGAGGATATCATGAATGCCTACCAGCGGCCTAAGATTGAGTTTAGTGACCAGCACATACTGGTTATTCTCAAAATGGTTACTCTCACACAGGAGGGGGTTCCGGCTTATGAGCAGGTAAGTCTCCTGTTAGGAAATGGATACTTGATTTCCTTCCAGGAGCGCCCTGGAGATGTGCTTGAGGGTATCAGAGAACGAATCGCCCGCAACGCCGGCCAGGTTCGTTTGATGGGTGCAGACTACTTGTGCTATGCGGTAATCGATGCCCTGGTAGATCAGTATTTTGTGGTACTTGAACATCTTTCTGATAGGATCGAGGACATTGAGGAAGAAATCCGGTCAGCTTATGATGAATCCCTCTCAGGGAGTATTCACTCATTGCGAAAGGAAGTCATCTATCTGAGAAAGTCTGTTCAACCGCTGAGGGATATGTTTTCAGCACTGCTGCGGGATGGTGCAGACAACCTTGATAAGAGCACCTTTCCCTACTACCGCGATGTTCAGGACCACATTACTCAGATCATTGACCAGTTAGATACCTTCCGGGATCTCGTTTCCGGATTATCAGACTCTTATATAAGTTCAGTAAGCAACCGTATGAATTCAGTTATGAAAATTCTCACCCTCATATCCACCATCTTTATCCCGCTGACATTCATAGCAGGAATCTACGGTATGAACTTCGCGTATATGCCTGAATTAGAGCTCCGTTGGGGGTATGCGGCCGTCTTAGGGGTGATGGCAGTCGTGTTCGTCGGAATGGTCATCTTTTTTAAACGGAAAAAATGGTTTTAACCGCCCTATGACAGCTAAGGCGGCCGGTATCAGTACCGGCCGCCCCAGTCTTCTATGTGAGTGTTACCCCCAAAGCCTTTGCCATCCCTTTTCCGTAATCTGGATCAGCCTGCATGCAGTTTTTCACATGCCGTTCTTTGATCATCATGGGAATGTCTCCCATAGCCCGGGCTGTGTTATCAAAGAGAACCTGCTGCTGCTGTGGACTCATCATCCGAAACAGTTTTCCAGGTTGCGTATAGTAGTCATCATCATCGGCCCGAAAGTCCCAATGATCCATAGCCCCCTTTGAGGCGAGGGGCGGTTCTTTTGTCTCCGGCTGTTCCTGCCAGACTCCATAGCTGTTGGGCTCATACCCCAAGGTGCTTCCGGCATTGTCATCTACCCGCATCTGACCATCCCGGTGGTAGCTGTTGACCTTGCTTTTCGGTGCATTGACTGGTATCTGGTGATGGTTTACCCCTAAACGGTATCGCTGGGCATCTCCATAGGAAAAGAGCCTGCCCTGCAGCATTTTGTCAGGCGAGAAGCCAATCCCGGGTACAATATTAGCAGGGTTGAAGGCCGCCTGCTCGACATCCAGGAAGTAATTCTCAGGATTTTTGTTGAGCTCCATCACTCCCACTTCTATAAGCGGGAAATCCCCTTTGTACCACACTTTGGTCAGATCAAAGGGGTTGTACGGCATCTCGTCAGCCTGTTTCTCGGTCATGACCTGAATATACATACGCCAGCGGGGAAAATCCCCCTGCTCTATACTTCTAAAAAGATCCCGCTGATGACTCTCACGATCTTCGGCCACTATGTCTGCAGCTTCCTGATCAGTTAAGTTTTTTATCCCCTGCTCAGTTTTTAGATGAAATTTAACCCAGATTCTCTCATTATCAGCATTAATCATACTAAAGGCATGGCTTCCGTATCCGTTCATGTGACGATACGAATAGGGGATACCGCGGTCACTCATGGTGATAGTCACCTGGTGCAGAGCCTCCGTCAGGGAAGTCCAGAAGTCCCAGTTATTCTGAGCACTCCTCATATTTGTTTTCGGATCACGCTTGATGGCATGGTTCAAATCAGGAAACTTCAACGGATCCCGCAGGAAAAAGACAGGTGTGTTGTTTCCTACCAGATCCCAGTTTCCATCTTCCGTGTAGAACTTCATAGCAAATCCGCGGATGTCCCGCTCAGCATCAGCAGCTCCGCGTTCCCCGGCAACCGTTGAGAATCTGGCGAACATGTCTGTTTTTTTCCCCACTTCTGAGAACAGCTTCGCCTTTGTATACTTGGTAATATCCTGCGTTACGGTAAACGTTCCAAAAGCCCCTGAGCCTTTTGCATGCATACGTCGTTCGGGAATAACCTCCCGGTCAAAGTGAGCAAGCTTTTCCAGGTACCATACATCCTGGAGCAGCATAGGGCCCCTTGGGCCGACCGTAGCAACGTTCTGGTTGTCGGCTACCGGTGCCCCGGCAACGGTAGTGAGTTTATCTTCTTTTTTAGATCCCATGTGTTCCCCCTGCGAAGTTAGAAAACTGTATTCAGTTTCTTTTTATTATCATCTCAATTGTAGACCCTTTCTGAGTACAAAGCAAGAAAACTCATGTGACAGCCCCCTCAACATTTAGACTTTTATCCTGCTCCGTGATACCGTTACTGGCAGGAGGCACGCTAAAAAGCCATGATACAGATAGGAAGATACAATACACTCAAGATAGAAAGCGTCAGTACACACGTGTATACATTGGACGGAGGAAACCGAAAACTCCTCCTGCCCCGGAAGGAGCTGCCCAACCCGGCCCGAGTTGGGGAGTCTGTCGAAGTCTTTGTCTACAACGACCAGAAAGAGAGTCTGAAGGCTACAACTCAGCGTCCACACGCTCAAGTGGGTGAGTTTGCTGTACTGACGGTAAAGGAAATTCAGCCGTTTGGGGCTTTTCTTGATTGGGGTATTCAAAAAGATCTGTTTCTTCCGGCAAAGAATCAGAAGCGCCACTACAAACCCGGGGAGTTTGCACTCGTCTATCTTATTCTAGATTTCGAGCAAACAGGAGTTTTGGGAACAACCTTCGTTGAACAGCACCTCTCATACAGCCCGACCGATATACGAGAAGGGCAGCAAGTCTCAATGCTAGTCATCGGCCATTCAAAACTCGGAGCTAATGTCATAGTCAACAACACATACCGGGGCATCGTCTACCAGAACGACTTGCTCAAACCTTTGGTTCGAGGGGAGACTGTTACCGGGTATATTAAACAGGTGCGTGAGGACGGAAAGCTTGACTGCACGATCAAACCTGTGGGTTTCAAGCCAGCTGTACATGAAAATCAAGACATTATCCTCAAACAGCTCCGCAGGCACGACGGTGTTCTCTATCTGCATGATAAAAGCAGTCCCGACGAGATCCGAAAACTTCTTCAGATGAGCAAGAAGCACTTCAAAGCCGCCATTGGGACACTCTATCGTGAGAAAAAAATAACCATTCATGACGATCACATAGCTCTTCGTTCATAGCTATGTAACCCATGTTACCGACCTTTTCCTCGTCAAGCGATACGTTGTGTAATACAGATTGAACAATAAGGAGAAGGTTTATGCAGTATACACATCTACATATCGCTGAGGAAGCAGCTTCACAGAAGCCAGTTAACCCGAATATCATCCATGATGGACAGGAGGGGGTTGTGGTTCATATAACTCTCCAGCCTGGAGCACACCTGAAAACACATACTACACCGGTCCACGTGGTGTTCTATGTCCTTTCAGGGAGCATACAGATCGATATCGGCTCTGAATCTGGTGTCTTTAGTGCTGATACGGTTGTCGAAAGTCCCAAAGATATCCCGCATGCACTTACGAATACCAGCACTGAGGAACCCGCCAGGATCCTTGTCATGAAAATGCCGAAGCCGTAAATTGCCGGGAATGCCTCTGAGAGACTAAAAGACTGACAGCCGTTATTCTGACACTTCTGAAACCTCTGCAGACAGTCGTCTGTTGTGCTTGACGAGGAGAATCTGGGAGACGAAGGTTGTCAGCAGGTCGGCTATCGGCTGACTGATCATAATACCGACCAAGCCAAACCATCCCGGAAGAATGAGCAGTAGAGGAATGAGGAAAAACCCTTGCCTGGCCATGGCTAAAAACATGGTCTCGCGGCCCTTCCCCATTGCCTGAAACAGAATGGCGGTAAGATTCTGGTATCCCACAAAACACAGAGACAGCGAAGCCAGCCTCAGTCCCATAGCTCCTATACGGACAACCTCTGGGTCCCGCGAGAACCCCAGCATAAGCACCGGTGCCGTTAGCCAGTAGACGATCAACATACCGCTACCGATGCTCAAACTCCATATACCTGCCGTCTTGAAAGCGGTTTTCATCCGTTTATACAGGCGTGCCCCATAGTTGTAACCGGCAAAGGGCTGAAAGCCCTGACCCATTCCAAAGAAGACGAACATCACCAGAGCAATCAGCCGTACATCAATCCCTACGGCAGCAATGGCCTCATCCCCAAAAGGTCTTGCCGCCAAGTTCATGACCGCCATTGCGGTGCTGGCAAGCACCTGTCGAACGAACGTAGGGACACCAATTTTCAACAGTTCATGGTATGTATACCTGGTGGGTCGAGAATACCTTATGTGAAGACGAACAACACCCCGCTTTCTGACATAAAACAGCAGGAGAAAACCGGTGCTCAGCGCCTGTGCCGTTATGGTTGCATAGGCAGCACCTACAAGCCCCATATTGAAAGTGAACATGTAGATTGGATCGAGTAAAATGTTTACCCCTGCTCCAATAATCAGGGCTGCTCCGCTGTACCCGGCGGCTCCCTCAGCTCTGAGCAGATTATTCATACACATATTGATGATCTGAAAGATGCATCCGGCAATAATAATTGAACCGTACTCCACCGCGCGATCGAGAATTGTCGGGGTCGCCCCAAACATAGTTAGGACATCCTCAATCCTCCATAACACGATTGCCGAAAATAGAATGCCCACAATCAGACACGTGAAAAAGGCTGTGGAAGCAATCTGATGGGAATGCTCATAATCGTTCGCACCAAGATAGCGGGAGACAGCTGACGCCGCTCCCACACCAAAAGAGAGTCCGATCGAGCTGATAAGCATAAAGAGGGGGAAGACGACAGTCGCCGCCCCGATGGAGGGGGTATCACCCAGCAGTCCGATGAACATGGTATCTACCACGTGATAAACTGCTCCAACAAGCATCGCCGTGATGGCGGGTAATGCCAGTTTTAACAGAGTTGACTTTATCGCCCCTGATCGCAGCATCTCAATACGCTGAGATCCGGCTTTGGGACTCATGAGGCTACTCTGCCGCCAGGGAGGAAAATGTGATATCCAGGTCCCGGTCAATCCCCAACTGTGCCAGCTTTTCCCGCAGTGAGGCAGCCCGCTTCGGACTTTCTAGAATGATGCGGATGCGCATGGTAAACATGGGGGAGCCTGTGAAGGGTGCAGGAGTGGAGTCTGTCTCGAGTTCCTCGATGTTAATATGCTCAGAGGCAAGCAACGCGGTTACAGCATGAACTATTCCCGGGGAGTCCAGAGAAACTGTCTCAATGCGATATGGAACCCCGCCGCGTGTGGAGGGAAACCCCGTAGTGGGAAGCACATCGATGTTCAGCCGGGAAAGCTCAGGTTTTGAGAAATTGTTCGAAGCGAGCTCATCAAGTGCTGCAGGTTGCCCTGAAACAAGAATCATGACAGCAAATTCTCCCCCGAGAACCGCCATCTTACTCTCCTCAATATTGCAGCCGGAACTCTCAATCACGGTGGTCAGGGCTTCAACGATACCGATCCGATCCTTCCCGATTGCGCGCACTACAGCATATGAATAATCCATACCTTTACCCCCGGAACACGTATGCTCCTCATTGTATGAACAATTTTACTGTGTGTCCAGCAGCGTAAGATTGACTTGAATTATCTCGTGGTAGTGTAGTATAGTTAGCTCCATGGAAGACCCATTATCCGATGATACACCAGACGAACCTCCTTCGGGCAGGTATGTTCTCTTTCCTTTTTCTTCGGAGCATCCCCCCAGCACAGATGCAGGCAGGTTATAAGCCATGGTTACAAACCTGCTTGTCATTGTGTTTCTTGTTATACTATCAGGAATCTTCTCCGGAACGGAGACAGCATTTACTTCCCTGTCTTTCATTCAGATAAAAGAGCTTGAGAACAGTGGCAAGAAACCGTCAGAGGCTGCAGCAAAACTTGCTATGCAGTCGGATCTTCTGTTAACTACCATTCTCATTGGAAACAACCTGGTAAATATTGCCGCCTCTGCTCTGCTGACGACGTACACGATACAGCTGTTTGGGAACTATGCTGTAGGGTATGCTACCGGCATCCTGACGATGATTATTCTTATCTTTTCAGAAATCACCCCGAAACGTATTGCTATCGTTCATAATAAAATCATCTGCATCATAATGGCTTTACCGGTGAGAATACTCTCAGTAATCCTCTATCCGGCAATTTTTTTCATACAGCATATCAGCTCGTTCATTACGCGTTTTTTTGTGCACGGAAAAAAGGAGAATATCTCTTTACAGGGAATTCTACATGTTGTCGACCTGGCTCAGGACCAGGGGGTCGTTGAGGATTATGAGACAAATCTCGTACAGCGGGTTTTTCGTTTCGATGACATAGATGTTCACACAATCATGACCCATCGAACTGAGGTCTACAGCCTGGAGGGCTCTCTCACGTTGAAAGAGGCCTTGGAACCGGTAGTAAAAAGCGGTTTCTCCCGTATCCCCGTCTATACGGAAACACCCGAACATATCATCGGTGTGCTCCTTACAAGAGAGTTGATGGAATACGTTGTGGACGGCAGAGAAAATGAGAGCGTTGCCCAGATCGCGCACAAACCGATTTTCGTACCCGAAACTCGCAAAGCGCATGAGATGTTCTTTATCTTTAAACGGAACAAACTGCACCTGGCAACCGTACTGGATGAGTACGGCGGGCTGGCCGGTATCGTTACGCTGGAAGATGTTATAGAGGAGCTCTTCGGAGAACTGTACGACGAACATGAAACCGGCGCTGTTGAGCGAATTGCAAAAATTGACAGCTCCCATTATAACATCCTTGGAGAGACCCCCATCCAGCAGGTTGAGGACTATTTTTCCATTTCGATTGACCGAAGCCGCCATGTCGGTACCATCAGCGGTTTTATCACCGAATATCTGGGAAAAATTCCAGCTCCAAGTCAGGTCATCGAGACACCCTGGGGTGACTTTAAAATTGCCACGATGCGGGGAAACCGAATTAATTCCCTGATCTTTGAGCCATCCCAATCCCAGTGGTCCGAGGGAAACGGCAACTGAAGAACTTGAGGCTGCGCATGTGATTGACGGAATCCCTTCCCATCGGTATCATGCCTCCATGAGCAAATATCCATTCCGGCAAATCGAGCAAAAATGGCAAGCGTACTGGGAACACAATAAAACGTTCTCGGTCTGGGAAGATCCTGCCTACCCGCAGGGAAAGCGATGCTATGTCCTGGACATGTTCCCCTATCCCTCAGGTTCAGGTCTGCATGTTGGTCACCCTGAAGGGTATACAGCTACCGATATCTATTCGCGGTATCTCCGTATGAACGGCTACAATGTTCTCCATCCAATGGGGTTTGACTCCTTCGGTCTGCCTGCGGAGAACTATGCAATACAAACAGGTACCCACCCAAAAGAGACAACTGAAAAAAATATCGATCACTTCAGAAAACAGATCAAGAGCTTGGGATTCAGTTACGACTGGAACCGGGAGGTTTCTACCCATACCAAAGAGTACTATCGTTGGACCCAATGGATTTTTCTCCAGATATACAAACAGGGATTAGCATACGAATCGGAGACTCCCATAAATTTTTGTCCGAATTGTAAAACCGGCCTCGCGAACGAGGAGGTTAAAGAGGGAAACTGCGAACGCTGTGGTACTGCGGTCACAAAGAAGAATCTCCGGCAATGGTTGCTGAAAATAACTGACTATGCGGACCGCCTTCTTGAAGATTTGGAAGAGCTCGACTGGAGCGATGCCATCAAGGCCATGCAGCGTAACTGGATTGGGAAAAGCGAGGGAGCTAACGTTGTCTTCCAGCTTGAAAACAGCGATAAAACACTGGAAGTGTACACCACCCGTCCGGACACCCTCTTCGGTGCTACCTATATGGTGCTCTCTCCGGAGCACCCGCTGGTGGACGAGGTTGCAACCGCTCAGCAGAAGGATGCAGTAGTACGATATGTAGAAGAGGCTACCAAGAAGTCTGATCTCGAACGCACAGACCTGGCGAAAAAGAAGACCGGTGTGTTTTCCGGATCATATGCAATTAATCCTGTGAATAACGAACGAATTCCCGTCTGGATTGCTGACTATGTTCTGGCCTCCTACGGCTCCGGAGCGATTATGGCTGTTCCAGCCCATGATGAGCGGGACTGGGAATACGCCAAAACATTCAACCTGCCAATCAGGGAGGTGCTCCAAGGCGGCAACGTGCAGGAGGAGGCTTATACCGGTGACGGTATCCATGTCAACTCAGGTTTCCTTGACGGCATGGACAAAGAACAGGCAATCGAAACAATGATTTCCTGGCTTGAAGAGCATCAACTGGGCAGCCGGGCTGTTAACTATAAACTACGTGACTGGATTTTCAGTCGACAGCGATACTGGGGAGAACCAATCCCCCTTGTTCATTGCGATCAGTGCGGGACTGTACCGATTCCGGAAGAAAACTTACCTCTTGAACTGCCGGAAGTCCCTTCCTACACGCCCCCAGGTACCGGAGAGAGCCCTCTTGCCGCAATTGATGAGTGGGTTCACACCACGTGTCCGGCCTGCGGCAGTCCTGCAAAACGGGAGACCAACACGATGCCCCAGTGGGCCGGTTCATGCTGGTACTACCTGCGTTATCTGGACCCTCATAATACTGACGCCCTTGCCTCCAGAGAGGCTATCGACTACTGGATGCCTGTTGACCTCTATGTCGGAGGTGCCGAGCATGCTGTGCTTCATCTGCTGTATGCCCGCTTCTGGCACAAAGTACTCTATGACATTGGCGTGGTTCGCAATAAAGAACCCTTCACACGTCTGGTGAACCAGGGAATGATCACCTCTTTCGCCTACCAGCGAAAAGACAAGTCGCTTGTTCCCATAGACGAGGTTGAAGAAAAGTCCGGTGAGGTGTTTGTCGAAAAGAGCACCGGCAACCAGCTCGAGCGAGTGGTTGCAAAGATGTCAAAAAGTTTAAAAAATGTGATTAATCCTGACGAGATCATCACCAACTATGGTGCTGACTCCATGCGGATGTACGAGATGTTTATGGGACCGCTTCAGGTTTCAAAACCCTGGTCGACCAGCGGACTTGCCGGTGTCCACAGATTCCTCGACAGAGTCTGGCGCTTATCAGAACGGGAGCTTGCCGACGCGCAGCCCCCTCAGGAACTGCGTAAGCTTCTGCATAAAACAATCAAAAAGGTCACCGAGGACACCGCTAATCTGGATTTTAACACCGCAATTTCCCAGATGATGATCTTTATCAACGAGGTGTATAAGGAACAGAAGCTCTACCTGGAACTCTGGGAACCTTTTGTTCTTCTACTCTCTCCGTATGCGGCACATCTCGGAGAAGAGTTATGGGAAAAACTTGGTAACAGCCCATCTGTTTCACAGCACCCCTGGCCTGCCTGGAAGGAAGAGCTGACTAAGGACGAAACGACCACAGTTGTCGTGCAGGTTAATGGGAAAGTACGCGCAAAACTAGAAGTCCCCGCAGGAACTGATAAGCAGGAACTCGAACGCCTGGCTTTTGCTCAAGAGCGAATACAGGATTGGACCAAGGGCAAGGAGATCAAGCGCACCATTTGTGTACCTGATAAACTGGTCAATATTGTTGTTACCTAATTGTCTTGTTTGACAATCCTGAGAATCTCCTGCGGCCGCATTACCAGTTTTGGTATGCGCTGCTGCACCTCCTGATAGGCAGGGCGTGTTGAAAGAACTTTCTTCTCCATGGCGGGAATTGAGTATCCGTAAAACAACGCCAGCATGGCAACCGGACAGACAATTGCGATTATCCCGGCCTGAGGCAGAGCATACACCCACACCCCAATCCAGACCATGTTTTCTCCTAAATAATTGGGATGTCGAGATAGTCCCCACAGCCCTGATACCATCACGTCCTTCCCGTCGCTTTGTTTTCTGAAAGCGCGCATCTGTTTATCGGCAACATGCGAAATGAGCGTTCCACCGAGGATGAGCAATCCGCCAATGAGCGCCGGAAGAGACACTCCCCCGCCGTGCTGCTGACTACGGGTAATAAATACGTAGGCTGGGCTCAGTGCAAGATAGACAACAAGGGTCGGAAACAGGTGAATAGCCAAAAAACTTATAAGCCAATACAGTCTGCCAAACTTCTTTCGAAAGGAGCGGTAACGCCAATCCTCATATGACATGCCGCCCCAGTCCACAGACCAATTAACCGTCAGACGTACAGCCCATACAAGGATAAGGAAGAAAAAGAGCATCAGTTCAACAGTAACGCTGGTTCCACCCAATACCACCCAACCCAACAGTATCAGTGGGGGCGCAACGCTCCAATAGGGGTCATAGATGCTTGAATTATCCAATAACAGACTGGCAAGAAACACCACTGCCATCGCAGCCAAATCTGCGACAAGAACGACAGCCCAGGGGCTGAGCTCAGATGGTATTCGCTCGAGTGTCACTACCGCAATAAAACAGGCAGCAGCATAGATACCTCCGACGAACAGCAAAGCACGCTTCTTTCCCATCTCAACCCTCCTCCTCTCCAACTCTGGCAACCAGCCCCATGCTACCATGGGTCTTCGTACCCTGTAAAGCTATCGGAGAGGAGAGGGGGGAAGGACTGTCTCTACTGAAGCGGTTCCATTTTCCATGACTGAAAGAACTTGCAGACTTGTTCCGTGTGCAGGATTATAGAAAGCATATGTCCCGGCAGGCAGGGTAAACTCTTTCACTGCTCCGCCCTGAGGGAGACTGAAGGGCTCAACGCCGCGATGGTCGCAGATCCACCACCCACCATGACTGAAATCGATTTGGGCGGTGTACTGCCTGGCCGTCTCGATTGGAGGGGACTTCTTGCTGCCGAAATTCAGTTCCATATACAGCTCTCCCCAATCGGCCAACCAGGGTTTCCCGTCGGTCTGCTCCCAAATATCATCGGCGAGCTGCTGCAGCGAGAGAGACGGAAGCAGCTCGGAAAACTCGCTTCTGTAGCGCAGCAGAGCATCGGCTGTCGGTCCCACGCGACTCGAAAGTCCTATATACCAGTTCTCTTTTCCCTCTTTTCGCTTCAGCTCTTCAGCCCGGGCTACTCCCCCAAGCGGTGCATACTCACCAAACGGGTACGCTGCTGCCACCAGCGGCTCGCCCTTTGGCACAAGAAGAGTAACCGAGCTAGACGAAGAGGATACATACAGCTGTGAGACCTCATCTGTGCCAGTCAGGTAACAGACACGATACCATCCGGGAGTTTTAATTGCATGCTCCCACGGAGAACGTTCAAGGAACTCTAGTTGTACCGAGTAATACTCACTACTCAGTGAGCAGCTCATAAATAGCGGAAACAAGGCAAACAGTAGGGTTAATATTCGTATCATGTCCCCTATAAACAGGAAAGGGGACAAACTACTTCAAGGACGCTCACGTAGCTGTTTGAGGTAGGCTTTTCTCACTTCTTTTAAGATATCTCTATACTCGTCAGTCCTGAAATCTGCGTATGTCCAGGGGAAGGTATGATAGTCACCACTCATATAGATAAGAGTCACCTCACCGTAAATGCCCTGTTGAAGGGGAATTCGATGTGGCCGATCTTTCGTGGTAGCAAGGGCAAACCGGTCTTTCCCCATCAGTCCGGGGTCCAGATTGATTTTTCTCTTGCCCGCTTCACAGAACTGCTGTTCGAGTTCGTTGGTCGCCAGTTTAATCTCTGCAAAACGTTCAGGGGACACAAGCGGTTCCATAACATAGAAATACCGCATAATCTGGCTGCCCATTTCCGGGGTGTAATAGTCGGTAAAATCGAAGGGAAACGGACCGAGGGTGCGTTCTACAGCTCCGAAGCGGGCAACTAGTTCCCTTTCCAATTCTGCATGCCTTCCAGGCCGAGTTGAAAGCACTCCCACTATCAGTTTTTCCGGGGTGAACTCCGCTGTTCCCACTGCAGCCCCCTTTTTCAGCGTACCGAACTATATGTCCCCAACACCCGAAACGTGCGACAGGTTTCACGCAGCTGTTCTGCCGCAGCATTGAAGTCTTCGTCTGAGGAGATCTCGGTCTCCACAAAGAACATATACTCCCAGGGCTTTCCCAGAATAGGACGGGACTCAAGCTTCTTCATGTTCATCCCGTGATCGGCAAGAATTTTCAGAGAAGTAAATAGAGCTCCGGGTTTATCAGGAGTTGAAAACACCATGACTGCTCTGTTTGGCTTCTTGCGATCTAACAGCTGTTTGGCATGCTCCTCTCGCGTGATGATATAAAAACGGGTATAGTTGCGCGGATTGGTCTCAATGCCCTCTTTTAGCACCGTCAGTCCGTAGTAGGAGGCTGTCTGCGTTCCGGCTATTGCCGCACATGTTTTATCGCCCTGCTTTTTAACATGCGCCACTGCACCCGCTGTATCAAAGAAGGGTACCCGTTCAATCTCCGGGTAGCGATCAAGGAAATCGGCGCATTGGGCAAGCCCCTGAGGATGCGAATACACCTTCCGAATCTGCTCCATGGTTGTTCCTTCCTGTCCAATCAGGTTGTGAACAATGCGGAACTCCTGCTCTCCCACAACACTGATATCAGGATGACTTAGCAGCAGGTCAAAGTTATCATTAACGGTACCGGCTAACGAATTCTCAACGGGAATCACTCCGTAATCGGTTTTACCATGCATAACCGCAGAAAACACGTCTTTAAACTGGTGACAGGGAACCGGCTCAATGTCATTCCCAAAAAACCGTCCTAACGCAGCCTCACTGTAAGCCCCGTGGACTCCCTGAAAAGCAGCCCGTATCTTTTTCTTACTGCTTGTCTGTGCCGCTGCGGCCTGTTCACCTTCTACTGCCGAGGTGACCCGCTGCATTGGGACAGTTTCAAGAGATTTACCCACAACAGGAACAAGGGCCTCTATGTCACGCATCAGCTTTTCGAACTGCTGAGGATAGAGTGACTGAGGACCGTCAGAGAGGGCTTTGTCTGGGTTGTTATGCACCTCAACCATGACGCCGTCAGCACCGGCGGCTACCGCAGCCAGGGCCATAGGACTTACCTTTTCCCGCAATCCGGTTCCGTGGCTGGGATCGACGATGACTGGAAGATGACTTAATTTCTTCACCACGGGAATGGCACTGAGATCAAGGGTGTTTCGTGTATACCGTTCAAAGGTCCGTATTCCCCGCTCACAAAGAATCACATCGTCGGTTCCATGGGCCATCAGATACTCTGCTGCCATCAACCACTCCTCAATAGTTGCCGCGAGCCCCCGCTTGAGGATAACCGGGCGCCCTGTCCTTCCTACCGCCTTGAGCAGCTCAAAATTCTGCATATTTCGGGCTCCGACTTGGAAAGCATCAACGTATTTGAGCATCATATCGACATGTTCGTGGCTGACGATCTCACTTGTTACCGGAAGCCCCACGTGCTCTCCAGCCTCTTTCAAATATCCAAGCCCCTCTTCCCCGAGGCCCTGGAACGCATAGGGAGAGGTCCGTGGTTTGAAGGCCCCGCCGCGCAGCATGACAGCTCCCGCGTCCGCAACGGCCTGAGCAATCTCAAGCATTGACTGCTTTGACTCCACAGCGCAGGGACCGGCTATGGCAGCTACTCGGTTGCCACCAATCTTGATAGCGCCGACTTGAACAATCGTATCCTCTTTTTTCAGCTCACGGGAAGCCAGCTTATACGGTCGGCTTATGGGAATAACCTTGTCGACCCCGTCAAGTATCTCGACTGAACGCAAGTCTATTTGAGCTTTTCCTACAGCCCCGAATATCACCTCTTCCTCACCAACGATCTCACGTACCCGAAAATGGTGATCTTCAAGGAATGTTCGGATCGAATCCTTTTGTGCTTTGGTGATATCTTTGTGTAAAACTACAATCATCGGCGTATCCCCGCTTTGGAAGGACATAGTCTCTTCTGTTTTCGTGATGCTATCACATGCCCGGTATCGTGGCAATGTTACTTCATAGACTCGTAGCTTCCTATTGTATGGAAAAACTGCTAGTGTGTGAACTATGAAGGCGGATTACTCGTGGGAAACAATCTTTTCACTCATGAACGGTGCTCTCGCAGAACG